>CAZFLR010000020.1:0-37932 GCA_964519385.1 uncultured Kineothrix sp. | reverse complement strand
CGGTTTGTATTTCCCAGCGCATCCGTGACAGAGAGCAGGTTTCCCGCTGCATCATGGGTGTATTTTGTCACGTTTCCGGCTCCGTCCGTGACCGACGCAGGGTAGCCGTTTTGGTCATAGGTGTAGCTTTCCTGCCGTCCGTCCGGGTAAACGGTGGTTTTCTTTTTGCCGTCTTTTCCATAGGTGTAGCAGATCTTCTGGCCTGCAGACGTCTCCGAGAGAAGGCGGCCCTCTGTGTCATACTCGTATTCAAGGAGATTCCCGTCCGCAGACACGGTCCGAGTCACGCGTCCGGCTGCATCATAGGTATGGACTGTCCTGCTTTTGTCCGGATGTGTGATTAAGGTCACGTTTCCCTCCGTGTCATAGGTATAGACGGTCTTTGCGCCTCCCGGCTCCGTGACGGATATCACCCGTCCTGCCTCATCATGGGTATAGGTGGTTTTCCGGTTCCCCACAGCTTCGCATACCAGCCGTCCTTCCGTATCATAGGTATAGTCCGTTACAAGGCCGTCCGCATCCTTTTTCTGCGTCAGTCTCCCCATCACGTCATAGACGGCCGTGCTTGTATTTCCCGCTGCATCCGTCACCGTCTCTATATTTCCGTAGGCATCATACCCGTAGCAGGTCGTATTCCCCATGCGGTCTGTTTCCGAGCTTTTTCTTCCGTTTTCATAGGTATAGCGGATGCTTCCGAGTCCTTCTGTCGTCTCCTCTGTCAGCCTGCCGTCCGCATCATAGCTGTAGAGGCGTTCCTCCTTAAGGACTGTGATGCTCTTCTCAAGGCGGCCGCCTTTATCATAGCTGCTGACTGCCTTGCTTCCGTCCGCCCCGGTAATGACGGTCGGATTGCCCTTATCATCATAGCTGTACGTTATGGTATTTCCTGCCGCATCCGTCATGGATGTCAGGTTTCCGTTATCATCATAGGTATAAGAAGTGGTATTTCCGCCGGGGCCTGTCTCTTTCACCGGCCGTCCCTGCTTATTGTATTCGTATGCCGTAACACCTCCCGTCTCATCGGTTTCCGAGGTGACGTTGCCGTTTCTGTCACTGAGGTAAACAAGTCTGCTTCCGTCACGTCCGGTTATCGTTGTCTTAAGGGCGGAGTTTTTCATCTCCTCGTAGGCAAACAGGGATTTTTGGCTGCTTCCGGCCTCTGTCTGGGAGGTAACCCTTCCCTTTTCATCATAGGTGTTTTCAAACAGGAGGATTCCCGTCGGAGATATGCCTTTGCACAGGTGGTGGTTTTCGTCATAGGCAAGAAGGGTGGTATTTCCTTCTTCGTCCGTGTAGGCTCTCAGGTCTCCCTTTTCATCATAGGCAAGGCGGATGCTCCGTCCTGCGTGGTCACTGACCCCGCTAATCCTTCCCTCTTCATACTCCAGTATCAGACGCTCTCCCGTGTTTTCGTTCGTAATAACCCGGCGGTTTTCTTCCCGCACGTAGGTAAAAACGGTTCCCTCCGGGGTGATGCGCTTTGTAAGAAGTCCGTCCTCATCAAATCTCCACTCGCTTCCCTGCGCATCCGTCAGTGTGTATTCCGCGCTCTCCCCGCTGCGTTTTTTTATCACCATGTCCCCATACAGCTCTGATGCCGACCCTTCAGGTACATAGTCCGCATTTCCCTTTTCCTCACAGCGCGTCTGCTCTGCCACCAGGAAGACATATTCTCCATCGCCTGTGTTTTTCAGCTCGCCCCTTGTCGCATTCAGGCTGTCTGTCTTGCTCACAAACGGGATTTCTCCCCCGCCTCCCGGCGAGAGGTACAGTTTTCCGTCCTGCATGCGGATACGCTGGTCATAGCTGTGGCTCCAGCCGTATCCAAGCTCAGATGCAAGGCTGCTTTTCGTCGAATCATAGGTAAGGTCAATCAGGCTGCTTCCGCCTCCCGTAAACGCACGGAATGTCTGTAAAAATCCGCCGCTTGTGACATCCACCGGATCTCCGTAGGTCGTTCCCTCTTCCTCCGTGGCATATCTTACCGGCATTTTCACATGGCTTGACACCGGGCATATTTTTACCTCTGCCCCCGTATCTGCTCCCTTCAGTATCTCCGCAAATGCCTCTGCAAGACGCAGGTAATGCTCCTCATCACTGACCGGAAGACTTCCGACAAACCTGCTGCTTATGCTCTCTCCGGGATTGAGCACTCCTATCCGGATGCTGTCTCCTTCCCTTACCGACGCGCACATCTCTCCCCCTCCGCCGTCCGGAAATACATATTCCAGGGTTCCCTCTATCGTCTCCTCCCTGATTTCACAGCTCTGCGGGTCTGCCACTCTCACGCTTCTCTTTTTCACGCTTCCGGATTCTTCCTCATCATTCCGGACGGCTGACTGCAGCTTCATTCCCACGTTGTAAAGCGGCCGGGAGGATGTGTTTTCTATCTGAAAGCGGATATGGTATTCTTCTCCGTAAAACGCCGTGCTCTCAGGCATGACGGTTACTACCAGTCCTTTTCCCGCCTCTGCCTCTATCTCTTTTTCTGAAACAAATTCTCTGTTTATTGGAACATCAAAGGGCATAAGGCTTGCGCTGTAGCTTACCCTGACCGGATAGCTTCCGCGCTCATCTCCACGGATAATCCAGCCTGCCGTGGCTCTCTCCTGTCCGTCTATATCCCCAAGCTGCTCCGTCATGCTCTGTCCCGACTCCGTTGCCGCCAAAGACAGCCCCTCCGGGATGTCCAGTGTCGCCGTGCTCCCGCTTAAGACAAAGCCTCCCTGCGCATGATTGGTAATCTGAAGCTGTACGTTGTACATGTCCTTAAGCCATGAAACCGACTGGCTGACAGACATGTAAATCAGTGCCACCGGCTCCGGTGTCTCACCTTCCTCACTCTCTTTGCATATGACCTCGCACTCTCCCGCGCTGCCTGCGACCGGATAGCTCTTAAAGCCGGAGCCCTGACTGCTGCTAAGAGCTCCTCCCCTGCTCTGTCCGGTTACCACCACCGGAACCGGCTTCTCCTCAAAGCCCATGGTTACCTGAAATTTAAAGGTATGGTAGTTTTCCGGATCGGACATATCAACTCCTGCCTCTGCCATCTCCTCCGGCTCCATCCGCTCGATTTTTATCTCGCCGCTTACAAGGTCATTCCGGGTAAGTGTGATTTCTGCCCTTCCTCTCTCTCCCTGTTTTACTTCTGCCCGGACGCCTGCCGGCGTGTAGCCCTGCGCAAAGGCTGCCACCTCACAGCTTCCCGGTTCTGCCACCAGCGTCACCATTCCGTTGCTGTCCGCCTGTGTCCTTATCGTATTCTCCTCACTGCCGTCCATGCGGATATAAACCCATGCCCCGGCAACCGGAAGTCCGTCATTTCCCTTCACAAACACATTTGTCTGTCCGCACCCTGTGTAATCGCGCACGTCCGCCACGGTGCATGTCGTATGGCTGTTTCCTGCCCGGTCACGGACGGTCAGTGTCACGGTATAGCTCCCCTCTTCCTGATAGGCATGCTCCGCCCTTGCTCCCCGGGCACGCACTCCGTCACCAAAATCCCACTCATAGCTTACGATTTTTACATTGTCCGTGGACAGCGTTCCGTCAAATTCCGCCTTTACTCCCGTTAACGCCATCACCACCCCCGGCAGTACTGCCGCCGGGGCGATGGTGTCTGTCGTGCCCGCATGGCTGTAGACCGGTTCGCTTTCGCTGTAGTTGCCGTGTTCATCATAGGCTCTGACTTTATAGTAATAGATGCATCCACGCTCCGCCGTTACATCCTCGTATTCCTTCTGTGTTGTCATCAGGATGCGCTGATATTCCCTCTTTCCTGCCTTTCTGCGCAGGATTTCATATTCGCGCGCGTCTCCATCCCCGCTGTAGCTTAGGCAGATACGAAAGCTCCCCGGCTCTGCCTTAAGCTCCGGTGCTCCCGGCGGCGTCAGGTCAAAGCGGTACTCCTTAACGCACGGCTCCGACTCATTTCCTGCCCCGTCCACTGCCACTGCCCGGATTTCGTAGACTTCTCCCTCCGTAAGGCCTTCGCCGCTCCACTCAAAGGTGGTGTAGACCTGCCTTTTGTCACATTCTTTTTCTGAAAGCTCTCTCCATGTGCCGCCTGACTTTAAACGGTATTCCATCCGTATCCCTGCCACCCTCGCATTATCGGATGCGTAAACCGAAAAGGTCGTCTCCTTCCCTAAAATTTCCGTATCTGCCGGGGCAATTCCGCTCACCACCGGGGGTGTCTCATCCGGGTCCACTTTTATCTCCAGCACTTCTGACGGCTCGCTTTCATTTCCCGCCAGGTCCACAGACGTTACCCTGTAATAATACGTCTGTCCGTATTCCACATCACTGTCATAACAGTTTAAAACCGGCTTACAGGCTATCTGTCTGTATTCCCCCTCTTTCTCCGTGCTCCGGTAGATGCAGTAGCTTTCAATGTCCTCTTCCTCTCCCCTCTGCCATGCAAGGCCTGTGCATCCGTCCGTATCCGTCGCCCATACGTTTTTTACCTTCCCCGGCGGCGTGTGGTCGATGGTGTAGGTGCATTCCACCTCCTTCTCTCCTTCAAGCAGGCGGTTGTGCAGTCCCGCCGTATCGTATGCCTCAAAGCGGACTGTGACCTCCCCCTCCGGGATTGCTTCGGTATTCCATTCATACACAAAGGTCTCCGCCGTTTTTTTCTCCCGTGCCTCTTCCCTGGCTAAAATCTCATAGTTCTTTCCGTCACGGGTATAGGAAAAGACTGCCTTTTCCAGCCCGGCATTGTCCTCTGCCGTGATTTTCAGCTCGATTTTATCCCCGCAGCGTGTAGCGGCCGGGTCAATCCTCTTTATCACAGGCGCACTTTCATCCTCCTTTGTCGTGAGCACAGTTTCATCCGAGGCTTCTCCACGGTTTCCCAGATTGTCGTATCCCACTACGCGGAAGGTATATGTATGCTCCGGCTTTAGGCCCGTCACCTCACAGCCGGTGCTCTCTCTGATTTCACGTATAACCTCCCATTTCTCCTCTTCCCCTTCTTTCTTCTGCTCGAGCGCAAAATGGTCAAAATCCTCTTCCTCCGCATCCTTCCATGTCAGGCGGACCGCCGTGGCAAAGCTCCGGCATTCCAGAAGCTCCGGCTTTGCAATTCCAGTGTTGTCTACCTCGTATCGTCTCTGGTATAAATTCTGATTTACATTCCCGGCTGCATCCCGTGCCTGTGCCCGGATATAGTAGGTGCCGTCCGTTAAGGCGGTTGTGTCAAGGGTATATTCGGCTGCAGAATCGTTGGCTGATACCTCTGCCAGCTCTCTCCACTCTGTCTCCTCCTCCGTGCGGATGCAAAAGCTTACCTGTGTAACCCCGCGGTTATCGTACCCTTCCACTCTCAGCCTGATTTTCCGGCTGACTCTTCCGCTTTCCGGCTCCATCGACTGAATCTGCGGCTCCGATTTGTCTGCAGAAGTGACTGTGATTTCTGCTCCCCCGCTTTTTTCTCCCTCCTGGTTATAGGCATCATAAGCAGACAGAAAGTAGGTGTATGTTCTGCCACTCTCCACTTCCTTATCCTGATACCAGCCGCTCATTCTTCCCGTGATGTCTGCCACCTGACGCACTTCTCCTCCGTCCTGTGCGCGGTAGATACGGTACCCTTCCGTGTCCGTGCTCTCGGATGGCTCCCAGGTGATAAGTGCCGTTTCATTGTTTTCTGTTACCGTTACGCCTTCCGGTGCCTTTGCCGGAGTTTTGTCAAGCATATAGGTCACGGTTTCCTCTCTTCTGTTTCCGTCCGCGTCCTCAGCCGTGATTCTCAGGCGTACCTCTCCGCTCTCTTCCATGGGCAGCTCCGAAAGCCGGAGCCTATACCATGTGCTCAGACCTCCTCTCCACCCCTTTTGCTGTTCCAGCCCCTTTTCCGTCAGCATGCGGTACCTTCCATTCTCCCCGTCATACCATTCGATAAACGTCAGGTTGTCACTGCTGTTTCCGATGTCACGGAGCCGGATGCACATATCCACCCCTTCTCCTCCTATGACCGTCTGGTCCTTCGGTATGATTTCCGTGATTTCCGGCATGAAAACAGAACCCTCGGCTGCAATGCTTTTTTCTGATTTATTGCCTGCACTGTCAAGGGCTTCCACCCGGTAGCTGTATACGACATATTCCTGAAGGCCTCCCTCAAGGTCTTCTCCCGTGTCACGCCACCTTCCCTGTTTTATATTTTCTGCGATTCTCTTTCCGTCACGGTAGATGTTGTATCCGCTAACGCCCACGTTGTCTGTCGCTCCGCTCCACATGATGGTTATCGACGACCCCGTCCGGGTGTATACATACACCTCCCCCGGCGGCGCCGGCGCGGTTTCATCACGCGCTACCGTAATCCTCTTTTTTTCGCCTGCCGACCTGTTTTCCGCGCTGTCATAGGTTTCTATATAGTATTCGTAGGTTGCCTCCTGCTGCAGTCTTGCATGGACATAACGGTACCTCTCCTCTCCCGTCGCTTCCCGGTTTGCCAGACACCGGTAGTCCTCTCCCTCCTTTTTTCCGTACAGACGGTATCCTTTGATATCCTCACTTTCGCTCTCCGACCATGTGATGGTGACATTCGTGTCTTCTTCTGAAAGCTCAAAAATCTGTGGCACATCCGGCCCGCTCCGGTCCAGATGGTAGGTTGCCTCCTTTACGTCCCTGTTTCCTTCGCCGTCACTTACGGTATATCTGACCCGGATGTCTCCGTCCTTCAGGGATGCCGGATACTGCCATGTCTCTGCAGCCGTCAGGGTATTACTTCCCTCTGCCCTTTGCAGGTGCCGGCTCTGCACAATGCTCTTCCAGCTTCCTTCCGGTATCTCCTGATATTCGATGGTCAGATACTGCTCTGATCCATACGGAAGATTTTTGATTCTTACTCCAAGCGTTGTCCGGACTCCCTCTATGTGCGCACCCTCTGCCGGCGCGACGTTCAAAATGGCAGGCAGCTCCGTCACTACCCTGACTGCATCGCTTTTCTCTGATTCATTCTCTCCGCGGTCAACGGCCGTGACCCTGTATTCATAGCTTCTTCCTCCCACAAGACCCGTATCCGTGTAGGATGTCCCCTCCGTCTCTGCTGTCAGCTCTCCGTCCCTGTATATCCGGTACCCGGTAACCAGCAGATCATCTGCTCCGTTCTTCCATGACAGCCCCGCCTTTGACGCACTCCGGAAGGTCACATGCACTCCCTCTACTTTCTCCGGCGGTGTCACATCCTCCTTGGTGGATGCCCTGAGCGTCTCTGACGCCGGCGACTCATTTCCCTCCGCATCATAGGCATACACCTGATAGGCATACTCTGTGTGATAGGAAAGTCCCGTATCGGTATAAAAGGTCTTTTCCGTCGTTCCGGCTTTCTCACCGTCCCGGTATATCCGGTAGCCCTCCACTCCGGCATCATCCGTTGCCTCATCATAGCAAATCGTAATCTCACTGTACCCGGCATCGGAAACGGTAAGACCCGTCACCTGTGTCGGGGATTCCTCCGGATACCCGTAATAATACAGGTTCTCTGCCAGGGCCGTAAGGTCATGTTCGCAGGCATAGTATCTCTCCGGCTCGTGCGACAGATACAGGTTTGCAAACATGGTTCCCGAAGGCTCTGCCTTCTCCCCTGTCCAGGTATCATAAATGGTAATGGTCTGTTTCCCCTCATCCCCGTAATTCTTCCGCAGTATCCGGGTTTTGTGATTTCCCTTTGTTTGAAAACCGTCATCAAGCTCGAGGTTTCCGTGCACCGTCAGCTCTCCGTCTGTATAGGTTCCCCATGCACTCTTTAAAAAGATTAGGTCTCCGTCCACGCAGACACGGTCTGCACTCCCGTCCATCAGTATTTCCCCGATATATCCTGTGGTCAGATTTCCGCCTGTGTATAAGCTTCCGCCGTTTATATCAACGGATGCACAGGAGGTCTTCAGGTTTCCCTCTATGGTAAGCGCATGACCGTTTAGGTCCATGATTCCCCCGCAGATATAGCAGTCACCCTCAATCACCATATCCTCCGTCAGTGTGAAGGGCTCTGTCACCCGGATTTCTTCAATAAACATCCGGTTACCGTTTGTATGGATTTCCTCAACATACACATCTCCCCTGTCAAAATATACGCCCTCTTCTCCGGTATTTTGGATGTCAATGACACGCAGAGTGATTCTGTCCTTACTGCCTGTCAGGACCTCCTGTTTTTGGTCACCGCAGAAGGCAAGCACCGCAGAACCATACATGCTGAAATAATACCGGTTCCTCAAATCCAGGTTTCCGCCAACCTCAAAACGACAACCGTCGGAGTCACAGTAACGTATATTGTCCGCCAGGACATCCCCGTCAACGCGGCAGCTTCCGTCAAAAAAAATCATTCCCCATTCTTCGGTTGTCTGCCGGGCATCCAGCCTTCCCCTGACATGCAGGTTTCCTCCGGAGCATATGGACAGATAGGACTCTCCCCACTGGCCATTGTTGCGGTCCTTCACTATCAGGTCTCCGTTGACGGTCACCTTGTGTCGTACACACAGGCTTCCTGCCAGAATCAGGTCTCCGTCTATCTCTACGTCGGTTTCCAAATAGCATGCCTGTCTGCGGTCAATCTCGATATCGCCTCCGTAATACTCATTGAAAAATCCTGTATAACCGAATATCCGGATGCATCCCGTCACCCTCTGTCCCCTTGTCATTCCGATGCGGTGATAAACCAGCGGTGCACCGTCAAACACGATTCCCTCCTCACTGTCATTCCGTATCAGAAGGCACCCAATCTGATTCTGCGTATGGTCACCGTTCCACTGTATGGTCTGCTGACCGTCTCCGCTAAGAATCAGATAATAATCGCCGTCAAAATTTAAATTTCCGACACTGTATCCATTCCTGACTTCCGAAGGAGCCTGATAGAGGCTCCCCTTCAGCTCCAGAGCTCCTGAAATACTATGATGGTAGATTTCCGTCGTATTGACATACATATCGCCTGCCACCAGAATATAGGACGAGCTGTCTGTCCTTAGGTATGCGTCCGCCGTTTCACTGCCTCGCTGTATTTCCAAATCTCCCCATACGGCAAGCGTTCCCTCTGTAATGTCTGCCTCTCCCTCTTCTAAAAGGAAATCTCCGCACACGATAAGTGTATGACCGTTTAAATCAAGCTTCTCTCCCGAAAAGAGAAGGCTGTCCACCACCATATCCTCCTCAAGCATCCAGTTGCCGGATACGGACATCTCTCCGCGGCTCTGCTCCCGGATTTCCGGGGCAAGGTATGCATCCGCCCTGTCTTCTTTTGGCGCTTCCGGGAGTTGGTATTCCCCTTCCCTTTCTGCTTCCGGTGTTTCTGCCGTTTTGGAATTTACCGAAATCTCCGCTATTCCCTCTCCGGTATCACTATTCTCTGCTGCCCCTGCAGGGAGGGAGGAGAAGGGAAGCATGGTAATCACAAGCAAAAGTGCCAGATATCTCTGTAACTGTTTTTTTCTGTCCTTTTCCTTTAAGGAGCCTCTTGTAGGTTTTATACTTTTTCTTTGGCACCTTAAGCACTGCCCTTTTTTGAATCCCTTTAAATGCCTCTCTGCCCACCGTTTTCAGCTTCGTCGTCTGAAATACCATCCGCTTAAGATTTTTACAGCCGTAAAACGCCTGTTTTCCGATGGCCGTGATGTTCTTTCCGATAATGACCCTTTTCAGACTTTTTTTATTCTTAAATGCCTTGTCTGCGATTTTCGTTACCCGGTAGGTAATGCCGTCGATTTTTACGCTGTCCGGTATGGCATAATACGTCCTCTTTTTGGCAGTCAGCCTGCGGAGGGTTACGGTTTTCTCTTCCACGGAGGTGATGACATAGGTCGCGTATTTGCCTGCCACGCGCATTCCTCTCCGGTGCCCTCTCTTCGCGCTTTCCTTCCCGCCGCCCGGTTTTTCACTGCCTGCAGCTCCGCTGTTCCCGCAATGCGCCCGGCTTATGAGGTTCCCGTTTGCATCGTACTCATAGACGCTATATCCTCCGTCATCATATATCACTCTGCTGACGCGGCCAAGCTTATCGTATTCGTAGGTCTGCGCCTGTATCCCGGTCCTCATCAGCAAAACAAAAAAAGACAGCACCACAAGCGTGATAAACACGCCTGCGGTCTGTCTTAAAAATCTTAGAGCTCTTCTGCTCAAATGTCTCATATGCCTTCCCCCTCTGTTCCCTCAATATTTCAATCATCCAGACAGCCTTTCAGCCTGCCTGTTTAATAATCTGTCTTTAGGTTATGTCTTTTCCGGGGGATTGTCAAGCTTCTTTTATTTTTTCACTTATTTAAAATATGCAACACCGGATTCAAAAATCTTAAGATTCTGTTCGCCATAAATATTAATTGCAACTGCTGTATCACGACGCTCCGCATGTGCCATCTTACCAAAGCATCTTCCGTCCGGAGAAGTGATACCTTCGATGGAAGCATAGGAACCGTTCACATTCCATTCCTCATCCATTGAAATATTTCCGTTAAAGTCTGCGTACTGTGTTGCAACCTGTCCATTTGCAAACAGCTTATCCACCCACTCCTTAGGTGCCACGAATCGTCCTTCTCCGTGTGATGCCGGGCTGACATATGTTTTTCCCACTTCGGCAAGTGCAAGCCAAGGCGATTTGTTGGAAACAACCTTTGTATAAACCATCTTGGAAATGTGACGGTTAATTGTGTTAAAGGTCAATGTCGGAGAGTCCTCCTTCTGCCCGCAAATCTCGCCATAAGGCACAAGTCCTAATTTAATCAGTGCCTGGAAACCGTTACAAATACCAAGCGCAAGACCGTCTCTCTCATTTAAGAGCTTCATAACCGCTTCCTTCATCTTTTCATTCTGGAATGCTGTGGCAAAAAACTTTGCAGAACCATCCGGTTCATCACCTGCTGAGAATCCGCCCGGGAACATGATAATCTGTGCCTGTGCGATTGCCTTCTCAAATACATCCACACTCTCGCGAATGTCTTCTGCGGTCATATTCTTAAACACCTTTGTCACAACATCTGCACCGGCTCTCTCAAACGCCTTTGCTGAATCGTACTCGCAGTTTGTACCCGGGAATACCGGAATAAACACTGTCGGACGGGCTACTTTATTTTTGCATACATAAATATCCTTCGTGTCATAAAGACCTGTCTGAACCGGAGTTGTATCCTTTACGGCTTTTGTCGGGAACACCTTCTCAAGCTTGGAAGTCCAGCTACTAAGAGCCTCATCTTCGCTGATTGTAATTTCTTTATAAGTAAATCCGGTTTCTGTCACCACACCGACTTTCTTGTATGTGACACTAATGTCGGAAAGTTTATCCGGCTCAACCTCTGCCACAATATTTCCGATTCCGTTTGCGAACAATTCTTCCGCAGACAAGTTTTCATCATAAGAAACACCGAGTTTATTTCCGAAAGCCATCTTGGCTGTCGCCGCCATAATACCTTTCGCATCCACGCTGTAAGCAGATTTGAGAATACCCTGACCAATCATGTCATGAACTGCCTCATAAAGCTTCATAACCTCCTCATATTCCGGAAGGTCATATTCATTCTTCGGAATCTCAAAGATCACAAGCACGTTGCCTGCTTTTTTCAGCTCCGGAGTCAGAATCTCCTGATGTTTCGCCACATCAACTGCAAATGACACAAGTGTCGGTGGTACATCGATATCGTTGAACGTACCTGACATACTGTCTTTTCCGCCGATACTAGGAAGTCCGAAGCCAAGCTGTGCATCATAAGCACCCAACAGCGCAGCAAACGGCTGACTCCATCTCTCCGGTTCCTCGGTCATACGTCTGAAATATTCCTGGAATGTAAAACGAACCTTTTTGTAATCTCCGCCGGAAGCCACAATCTTCGATAAAGATTCAAGCACAGCATAGACTGCACCGTGATATGGACTCCATGTTGATAAATACGGATCAAAACCATAGCTCATCATTGTAACTGTATCTGTCTTGCCCTTCAGTACCGGGAGCTTCGCCACCATAGTCTGTGTCTCTGTCAACTGATACTGACCGCCGTAAGGCATATAAACACTTCCTGCACCGATGGAAGCGTCAAACATTTCCACAAGTCCCTTCTGGCTGCAGACATTCAAATCATTCAGGGTATCGAGAATTGCCTCTCTTACCTTTCCTTCTTTCACGTCCTCTGATACCTTATCGATGGAAATTTTGTTGAAATAATTATCCTGCGGATCAGGCATATCGACAGCAACCGTAGTCTCCTGATGCGCACCGTTGGTATCAAGGAAGGCTCTGGAAAGATTCACAATCTCTTTTCCTCTCCACGAAAGCACAAGTCTCGGTTCCTCCGTAACCGTGGCAACCTTGACTGCCTCAAGATTCTCTTCCTCAGCATACTTCATAAATTCATCAACATCTGAAGGATCAACAACAACCGCCATACGCTCCTGCGACTCAGAAATTGCAAGCTCAGTACCATCAAGACCGGCATATTTTTTCGGAACCTTGTCCAAATCAACCACAAGTCCCGGTGCAAGCTCTCCAATCGCCACTGAAACACCGCCTGCGCCAAAATCGTTACACTTCTTAATCAGACGGCTGACCTCTTCGCGACGGAACAATCTCTGGATTTTCCGCTCTGTCGGAGCATTACCCTTCTGTACCTCTGCCCCGCATGTCTCAATGGAGCTTGTCGTATGTACTTTTGAGGAACCTGTTGCACCGCCGCAGCCATCGCGTCCGGTACGTCCTCCGAGTAATACTATGATATCGCCCGGGTCGGATGTCTCACGGATAACATTCTTTCTTGGAGCTGCTCCCATAACTGCGCCGATTTCCATTCTCTTTGCAACATAATTCGGATGATATAATTCCTTCACATATCCGGTAGCAAGACCTATCTGGTTACCGTAGGATGAATAGCCGCTTGCAGCACCTCTTACCAGCTTTTTCTGGGACAGCTTACCTTTCATTGTATCAGTCACCGGAACTGTCGGGTCAGCAGCACCCGTGATACGCATTGCCTGATATACATAACCGCGTCCTGAAAGCGGATCACGGATTGCTCCTCCAAGACAGGTCGCTGCTCCTCCGAACGGTTCAATTTCCGTCGGATGATTATGTGTCTCATTTTTAAAGAAAATCAGCCATTCCTCAGTCTTTCCGTCCATTTCTACCGGAACTACAATCGAGCATGCATTGATTTCATCGGATTCTTCCATATCGTCAAGCTTACCCTCTTTTTTCAGCTTACGCATCGCCATAAGTGCCAAATCCATAAGACAGACAAATTTATCATCCCTGCCCTTAAAAATTTCTTCACGCGTTGAGAGGTAATTCTCATATGTCTCCACAATCGGTGCTTTATAATATCCGTCTCCGAATACAACATCCTTAAGCTCAGTAGAGAAGGTCGTATGACGGCAGTGATCCGACCAATAAGTATCAAGCACACGAATCTCTGTCATGGAAGGGTCTCTGTTCTCTTCGTTTTTAAAATAATTCTGAATATGAAGGAAGTCCTTAAACGTCATTGCAAGTCCGAGAGAATCATATAACTCCTTAAGAGCCTCCTCGGCCATATCCTTAAATCCGTCAAAAATAATAACATCTTCCGGCTCGCTGAAATCAGCCACAAGAGTTTCCGGTTTTTCCATCCCTGTCTCCCTTGAATCCACCGGATTAATACAGTATGCTTTGATTTTTTCAAATTCCTGATCCGTCACCCTGCCTTCAAGCACATAGGTAACTGCCGTCTGGATAATCGGCTCCTCATCCTCTTTTAAGAACTTGACACACTGAACTGCAGAATCGGCTCTCTGGTCAAACTGTCCCGGTAAATACTCTACGGAGAAAACTCTGGCTCCTTCTGCCACCTCAAACTTCTCCTCGTACAAAATATCAACCGGCGGCTCACTGAAGACGGTCTGACACGCCCTCTTATAAGTTTCATCGGAAATATTTTCCACATCATAGCGAATCAGGACGCGCACTCTGTCAATATCATCCATCCCAAGATAATTCTTAAGATCCTCGTGCAGCTCCTTCGCTTTTACTGCAAAATCTTCTTTCTTTTCTACATAGATACGTCTCACTTCAGCCATCTGATGACTCCTCCATTTAAAATGTTTTCCTATTATTTATGTCGTACTTTAAAACATACCATTTTTATTATACAAGAACTTCGTCTTTTTTCAACCTATTGCTCCAACTTAGTTTATATTTCGCATGTTATTTATCTAAAAATGCATTTTATATTGTGGTTGACGTAATTTTAAAGCACAATATATTGTAGTGGTGTTATTTATCCTGAATTTTCGCATCTTTTTCTTTCAGTTGTCAATTTATCTTCTGTTTCTTTATTTTATGTAAACTCACGAATAAAATTCTTGTGTTCTCCTTCTTATCGACATTATTGACCAAACGGGACAATCATTTTCTGACACATTTGTATATTTTTCGCTTTTTTATTGATTTTATCAGTTTTATAACATTTGATTTTATATTTGCGAATAAACTGTCGATTCTTTTTCTCTAAAAATAAAATAAATAGCAAATGCTCTTTCTTGTGTTCCATCAAAAACATAATCTTGTGTTGTTTTTGACCAAAGCAAACAATATCTTGTGTTTATCATACTTCTTTATTATTAAATTTACCATGTTGTTTATTGTTATGTAAATCACTTTTATGTAAACTTATGTATAAATATGATTCCTTCGACAAATAAACACACCTGTTATATATAAAAACCACTGAAATTTTCCCACTTAAAAAGCCAAAAAAGGAAGACAGGGAGCTTTAAGATAAAAAGAAGAGAAAAAAGTGGGAAGAAAAAAACAAAGAATAGGAAAAGGAGAAGAAGGAATGAGGAAGAAAAAAACATAAAAAAGCTGTTGTATCACAGATTACCTGTGATACAACAGCTCTGACATCATTCTTATAAGTATTTAATCAATTCTTCTTTAATCTCAGCAACATGATCCTGTGTCAGACCGAAATCCATCTTCTTGTATGTCCATGCTGCTCTTCCAATCTGGTGTCTCTCAAATGCTTCGTGAATGTCCTTGTACCAGTTTAAAGTGCCTTCCAGCGGAGCCTGGTCAATTACGCCGTATTCTCCGCAGTAAAGAGGTACATTGTACTTCTCTGCATGTGCGATTGCCGTTGCAAAGATTGCATCAAAGAAGGTGCTGTCCATCTTCGTTACTCCCGGATAATTGAAATGTGTTATAGAGCCTTCCGGGAAATTGTTTTCCTTTGCAAGCTTGATATATTCTTCAATCGTGAGCGGATAGTCACAATGGAAGCCTTCCGGCATAAAATCCTGCCAATATGCAGACTGATGTGTAAAAATCTGCGGATCATAGCAGTGGAAATTGTAAACAATGTTTTCATCCATCGGCGGATCGAGGAGCTGTACGGAAAGCACATTGTTGTAATTGATTCCGCCTACAAGAATCTTAATATCCTTTGAATACTTGCGAATCACCAGCATGGCTCTCTTTGCAAGTGCATTCCACTCTTTTGCCACATTCGGATCCACAATTTCATTTAAGATTTCAAATACAAGTCTGTCTGCATATTTTTCTGCATATCTGGCTGCAAGATCATCCCAAAGCTTCAAAAAGCGTTCCTGAAGTGCTTCGTCCTGGAAAAATCCTGAACTGTACTCCAAATCATCAAATACATAACCTGCTGTCTTGTGTAAATCAAGAACCATATTTAAGTGGTACTTTTCACACCATTCCAGACATCTGTCAAGATATTTGTAATTTTCTTCGATTCTTTCTCCGTCTTCTGTCTCAATCACATTATAATCCATCGGAACGCGGATATGATCCACTCCCCAGGATGCTATC
This sequence comes from uncultured Kineothrix sp., assembly GCA_964519385.1. Classification (GTDB taxonomy): domain Bacteria; phylum Bacillota; class Clostridia; order Lachnospirales; family Lachnospiraceae; genus SVFI01. The sequence continues at coordinate 22,154 of CAZFLR010000020.1, read as the reverse complement.
TCTTTAATATCATCCTCAACAATAAATGTGTCATAATGCTCGATTTCATGGCAGCACTGGGAAATCCATCCGCCAAGGTTTACGCCGCGGTAATAACCTTCAAATTTTTTCATTGTAACCCTCTCCTTTGCTATTTTATTTTTTATAACATCTTAAATATAAACAGATTCCGTGGATTCGTATATAATTTTCATGACATCTATATCACATTTTTAACTTTTCATGCAGAAATCAAAAAACTCACGGACAATCATGCCCATGAGTCTTTCATTCAATTATACGGCAAATACGGATTCTGCCCCCATCAACAGCGATGCATTGTTCATGCCCATCTGCATCTGCATTGCAAGAACCCCTGCAAAATCGGCTGTTTCTCCTCTTTCCAAAGCATTCATCGTCTCTCCGGAATAGTCAGAGGTAATCGTTTCTATATGACTGTCCGAAACATCATTATTCACTGCCGATATGCGGTTCAGACTGCTTCTGCTGATGCTGTTCGTATTGTATATATACGGCTGAAAACCGGAAATGGCACCAATTCCCATACAGTCACTCCTCTCTGCAAACCCTTTTTTATAGCTTACGTTCTTTCCACTGTTTTGTCAAGAGTTCCGCCGGATTTTGGCTTTCTTGCTTACGCCCTTCTGTGTCAGAATTTCCCTGTATGCCTGTAATTTCTTGGCCATTTTCTCAGTTTTTTCCCTTTTCTTTGCAAAGTTGTTTTAAACGCAGTTGTTTTTCATGCATTTTAAACAACTTTATATTTTCCATGCCCTGTTGCAAAAAAAGAAAGACGACCCAAGTCATCTTTCTTTCTCATTTTCCTCTGCCTCGTCACTTTGCTGCAGCTTTTTATAAAAATCATAATCTTCTTTTTTATATTTGCGGAATGCGTTAATATCCCGCGCAAAAATCAATACGCTGTCCTTCATCGTATCAAAGAGACCTTCTTTGTAAAGGTTTACAAAAACCAGTCCGACCGGAACAGCGAGAATCATACCCCACACTCCGTTTATTTCCCAGCCGATATAAAGCAGAAACAGTGTCGGTATCGCCGGCATTCCCAGGGATTCACCGACAATCTTCGGCTGAATGAGCTGTCTGACGAGCTGTCCGATTCCCCACAGTGCAATCAGTATCACAGCAGTCGCATAATGCCCTCCCACAAGCTTGATAACCGCCCACGGCACCAGAACCGTCCCTGTCCCGAACACGGGAAGGAAATCAAGAAATGCGATTCCAAGCGCGACCAGTGCCACATAATTGACTCCGGCAAGCTTGAGCCCTATAAGGAGCAGAAGATACATCCAGATTTCAATTTTAATCTGAGCCAGAAGATAGCCTCCAAACGCTCTTTTCAGACTATTCCGGACAACGTCCCACTTTTCCTTCACAGACTGCGGTACAAACCTTTGATAATATTCCTGCATTTCCTCCTTATTTGCCACAAAGAAATAAGCAGAAAGAAGTGCCATAACAACGCTCACAAGAAAGCCCGGCACATTCTTGGCAAACTCACTCACCCTCTCCATTGTCGGGGAACTCAGTTCTCCTATCAGGTTCGCTGCATACTCCTGTATATTCGACTTAAAGAGCAGCCATTCCTGTTGTGTCTGTCTCGGCATCCGCGAAAACACAACCTCCAGGCTGTTCCCCGCCTGTTCCAGATCATAGGACACGGCCTCCCACATCTGCGGAAGATTAGAAATAAATCCCTGCGCCTGTTCAAAGAGAAAATGTCCAACGCCGTACAGAATCAGTGCAACCAGACTGATTGCCAGAATAATCGTGACTGCAGAGCCTGCCTTGCGCTTAATCTTCATATGCGCCTCAAAAAAATTGACGATAGGAGCTGCGCACAGGGCAATAATTGCTCCTACCAGAAAAGGCATGAAAAATACAATGATTTTTGGCAATAAAAATACAATAAAAATCAGTACAAATACTGCACCTGTCAAATTCAATATAATCTTTCCGAAATGTTTTACTGTCTGCATTCTAAAATATGTTCCTCAATGAATGAATAAATCTCTTCGCGTCCCTGTTTGGTCTGTGCGGAATACGGAAAAACCGGTGTTCCCTTTTCGACCTGTAATGTTTCTTTTATCAGCTTCACCTGTTTCTGTACCTGCGACCGGTTAATCTTGTCCAGCTTCGTCGCGATAATAATAGGCTTATACCCGTTTGAAACAATCCAGTCATACATCTGTATATCATTTGCTCCGGGTTTATGTCTGATGTCAATCAAAAGAAAGACCTCTCTTAACATCTTAGACTGTCTCAGATATTTTTCAATCATTTTTCCCCATTTTGCCTTTACTTCCAGAGAAACATTTGCAAAGCCGTACCCCGGCAGGTCCACAAAATACAATTCATGATTGATATTGTAGTAATTGATAGTCTGCGTTTTTCCCGGCTGTGAAGATGTCCTCGCCAAAGATTTACGGTTCATCAGACCGTTAATCAGCGAAGACTTCCCGACATTACTCTTTCCTGCAAAGGCGATTTCCGGAAGATTATTTTCAGGCAGCGTACTCGTAATTCCGCATACTGTTTCCAGCTCAACATTTTTTATAACCATACTCTCTTATCACCTCTTTTTACACAAATGCATGTTCCAGCACTTCCTGCATCATCGAAACACGCTGTATGTTTAATCCTGTTTTAATTTCTTCGTCAACTTCTTCTAAGTCTTTCCTGTTATCCATTGGAATCAGTACATTATGTATGCCTGCCATTTTAGCCGCCAGAAGCTTTTCCTTCAGACCGCCTATAGGAAGCACACGTCCTCGTAGCGTTACCTCTCCTGTCATTGCCAGGTCTGCATTCACCTCACGACCTGCTATCGCGGAGAGCATCGCCGTTGCCATTGTAATTCCGGCACTTGGTCCGTCCTTCGGAACAGCCCCCTCCGGAATATGGATGTGCAAATCATGTGTTTCAAAATAATCCTCAGCAATGCTGTAACTCTCTGCCACCGAACGCACATAGGCAAAGCCTGCCATTGCCGATTCCTTCATCACATCTCCCAATTGGCCGGTAAGTCGCAGTTCACCTTTTCCGGGCATGGTATTTACCTCAATCTCAAGTGTCACGCCGCCCGCGCTTGTCCACGCAAGCCCACGTACAACACCGATATCATTTTTCTTATTCGCTTTATCCGGCAAATACTTTTCTTTTCCAAGGTAACTTTCCAGATTGTGAAGGGTAATCTTAATTTTCGTTTTATCATCTCTTAAGATTTCTAATGCTGTCTTTCTGCAGACCTTACCAATCTGTCTTTCCAACTCTCTGACACCTGCCTCCCTGGTATAACCGGTGATGATTTTTTCAAGTGCCTTATCCGTAAAATTCAACTGTTTTTTTAATATTCCGTGCTCCCTGAGCTGTTTTTTTACAAGATGCTCTTTTGCAATATGAAGCTTTTCATTTGCCGTGTAGCTTGTCACTTCTATAATCTCCATACGGTCACGGAGCGGACCGTCTATCGCCTGAAGATCGTTCGCCGTTGCAACAAACACAACCCGTGACAAATCCATTGGAATCTCTACATAATGATCCTGAAAATGCTCATTCTGTTCACTGTCGAGCACTTCGAGCATCGCAGATGCCGTGTCTCCCCTGTGGTCACTGCTCATCTTGTCTATTTCATCCAGCAGGATAAGCGGATTGCTGACTCCTGCCTGTCTGATTGCCGTAGCAATACGACCGGGCATTGCGCCCACATAGGTTTTTCTGTGTCCGCGGATTTCTGCCTCGTCTCTGACTCCTCCGAGACAGATACGCACATACTTACGGTTCATTGCGCGCGCCATGCTTCTTGCAATCGAGGTTTTTCCTGTCCCCGGCGGACCGACAAGACATATAATCGGAGAACCGGCTTCTCCGCGCAACTGACGCACAGCCAGATACTCTAAAATTCTTTCCTTCACCTGATGCAGTCCGTAATGGTCCTCTTTCAGGATTTTCTCCGCCTTGTCCAAATCGGTATTATCCTCCGACATGCGATTCCATGGAAGCTCAAGAACGGTCTCGAGATAGGTTCGCTCCACCGCGCTCTCTGAAGAATTCTGCGAAACACTTTCAAACCGCTTTATCTCTTTCTTAATTCTTGATTTAACTTCTTCCGAAGCATTGATGTTTTCAAGCTTTTCGCGGAACATATCCGCATCTGAGAGTGGACTGTCCTCCCCCAGTTCTTCCCTGATATATTTCATCTGTTCTTTCAGAACATACTCTTTCTGATTCTTCTCAACCCTGTCCTTTACCTTTTTTGCCAGTCTGTTTTTCACTTCCAGAATTCCTGACTCTGTCTGCAAGAGCTCTGTCAGTCTGTCATATCTTTTCTGCAGATGAACAGCTTCTAAAATCACCTGTTTTTTTGTATAATCCACCGGAAGCAGCATCGCAATCTGGTCCAGCAGTTTACCAAGCTCTGTGATTCCGCCCAAATGATGTACCAGACCCTGATCCTTTTTATTCGTAAGCATCGCATATTGCAGATACATCTCACAAATCTGACGCTTCATCGCCTCTTTCGTTGTCGTTTCCATCTCTTCTTCCAGCATTTGTTCAGACTTGGCAAGAACTATTTCTGCCAGAAAATACGGATCCGTCGCAAAATTAACCACCTTGGCTCTGCTGATGCCTTCCACAAGTACCCGTACAATTTTATTTGGCATCTTAACAATCTGTTTGATTTTAACAATCGTCCCCATCTCATACAGCGAATCGATTTCCGGCACATTTTCCTCCGGATTTTTCTGCGCAGTTAAAAATAACTGCTGGTCACCACTCATTGCCTTTTCCAGTGCGGTGACGGATTTCTTTCGGCTTAAATCAAAATGTATAATGGAATCCGGCATAACACACATGTTTTTCAGCGGAATTGCCGGTATCGTCATTTTTAGTATATCACTCATCTTTTTCTCTTTCTTTCACACAAAACGCCGCCTGTAACGGCGGCGTTTTCAATTAATTATGCTCTCTTTTTAGTGTGTGGATTTTCTGCACGTTCTACAATCGGTTCACAGGCTCCTTCAACCACATCTTCCGTAATAATACACTTCTGTATCGTTTCATCGGAAGGGATTTCATACATAACATCCATCATGATGCTTTCCATAATCGTGCGAAGTCCTCTGGCTCCGGTCTTTTTCTCCATTGTCTGCCGTGCAATCGCCCTGATTGCCTCAGGTGTGAACTCAAGCTCAACATCATCCATTTCAAACAGCTTCTGATACTGCTTCACAATCGCGCTCTTCGGCTCTGTCAGAATCCTGCACATCGCATCTTCATCCAGCCCGTTCAGCGATACCACGATAGGTACTCGTCCGACAAACTCAGGGATCATACCATACTTGATTAAATCCTGAGAATTTGCTTCATGAAGCATTGCACTGTTATCCTCTTCGCCATGTCTGCCGATTTCAGCATTAAAGCCGATGGACTTTCTGTTCAACCGTGTTTCAACGATTTTTTCAAGGCCTGAGAATGCCCCGGAACAGATAAACAGAATATTGCTTGTATCAATCTGTATCAGTTCCTGATGTGGATGCTTTCTTCCTCCCTGCGGAGGTACCGATGCAACAGTTCCTTCTATAATCTTCAAAAGTGCCTGCTGTACACCTTCACCCGAAACATCCCTGGTAATTGATACATTTTCACTCTTCTTGGTAATCTTATCAATTTCATCAATGTAAATAATGCCGTACTGTGCTTTTTCCACATCATAGTCCGCCGCCTGAATCAGCTTAAGAAGTATGTTTTCCACGTCTTCGCCGACATATCCTGCCTCTGTCAAGGATGTGGCATCTGCGATTGCAAAAGGTACATTGATAATCTTTGCGAGGGTCTGCGCCAGAAACGTCTTTCCGCTTCCGGTCGGTCCCATCATAATAATATTGCTCTTCTGTAATTCAACGTCGAGATCCTTCTCCGCTGTCACACGCTTGTAATGATTGTAAACTGCTACAGAGAGAACCTTCTTTGCCTCTTCCTGTCCAATCACGTAATCATCAAGGAATTCCTTAATCTCAACCGGTTTCAGGAGGTTGATTGCAACGCCGTCATCTTCAACCGCTTCCTCTTCGTATTCTTCTTCGATGATATCTGCACACAAATCGACACATTCATCACAAATATACACCCCGGTCGGACCGGCGATCAGTTTTCTGACCTGTTCCTGCGTTTTGTTACAAAAAGAACATCTGATTTTCATTTCAGGATTTTTTCCTGCCATTCTAGTGACTCCCTACAGTATTAATTATTTTGAACGATTTTCAACCACTTTATCAATCAGTCCGTATGCCATTGCTTCCTCTGCGCTCTTCCAGTTATCGCGCTCTGTATCTGCTGCAATCACTTCGTAATCCTGACCTGTATTGGCTGCAAGAATGCGATTGAGTTTTTCTTTGGTCTGTAATATGTGCTTGGCTGCAATTTCAATCTCTGTAGCCTGACCCTGTGCACCACCCAGAGGCTGGTGAATCATAATCTCCGCATTCGGAAGTGCCATTCTTTTACCTTTGGTTCCGCCGGCAAGCAGGAATGCTCCCATGCTTGCTGCCATACCGATACAGATTGTGGAAACATCGCATTTTACATACTGCATCGTATCATAAATCGCCATACCGGCAGTAACTGAACCGCCCGGGCTGTTGATATAAATCTGAATATCCTTTTCCGGATCCTCTGCCTCAAGGAATAAAAGCTGTGCAACCACAATACTTGCAGATACATCATTCACTTCCTCCCCGAGAAAAATAATTCTTTCTTTTAACAGTCTTGAATAAATGTCATAGGAACGTTCCCCACGGCTTGTCTGTTCAACGACGTAAGGTATTAAACTCATTGTAATTCCTCCTTAACATTCAATCTTGCGATTGATTATTTGCTGCTCTTTGCTTTGCTCTCTTTTGCATTTTCTGCTACAAATTCAGCCGCTTTGGAGATTGCAAGGTCCTTCATAATCTCTGTCTTGCCCATCTCGCCGATCATTTCTTTTGCTTTCTCTGCTTCCATCTGGTACATTTCAGCAATCTTCTCTACTTCTTTATTGAAATCTTCTTCAGATGCCTCGATACCTTCTGCTGCTGCAACTGCTTCAAGAACTAATCTTGATTTGATACGCATCTCAGCCTGCGGTTTAATCTGCTCAAGCATTGCGTCCTCTGTCATTCCCGTAAACTGTAAATACTGCTCAAAGGATAATCCCTGGCTCATAATTCTCTGTGCAAATTCATCCATCATCTGACGCTGTGTTGTAGATACCATAGCCTCCGGAATATCCATCTTTGCATCTTCGATAACTGCCTCGATGGCTGCTTTTTCTCTTGCATCCTTAGCCATGTCTGCCTTTTTGGTCTCAAGACCTTTCTTGACATTTTCTTTGTACTCTGCAAATGTTTCATATTCTGATACTTCTGAAGCGAACTCATCATCAAGCTCAGGAAGCTCATCCATCTTAATGCCTTTGATTGCAACCTTGAACATTGCAGGCTTTCCTGCAAGCTCTTCAGCCTGATAATTTTCAGGGAATGTCACATTTACTTCTACTTCATCACCGATATTCTTGCCGATGAGCTGTTCCTCAAATGTATCAATGAAAGAATGAGAACCGATTACAAGGTCGTAATCCTCACCTTTTCCTCCTTCAAAAGCTACGCCGTCCACAAATCCTTCAAAATCGATGGTTGCCTTATCGCCATCTGCTACCGGACGGTCTTCTACTGTAATCTCGCGTGCATTGTTCTTTCTTTCACGCTCAATCATCTCGTTGACTTCATCCTCTGTTACTTCTGTGTCAACCTTATCAATCTTCACACCCTTGTACTTTCCGAGCTCTACTGCCGGCTTCAGTGCAACTTCTGCCGTAAAGATGAACTCTTTGTCAGCCTCTAACTGAACAACGGAAATCACCGGTGCAGATACGATTTCTTCCTCGCACTCGCTGACTGCCTTCTCATATGCTCCCGGAATAACAGCATTGGCTGCATCCTCAAGGAACACACCTTTTCCGTACATTTTTTCTACCATGGCAAAAGGAACTTTTCCTTTACGGAAGCCCGGGATGCTGATCTGTTTTTTATTCTTCTGGTATGCAGCATTTACAGCCTTTGCCATTTCTTCTGCGGAGACTTCAATTGTGATTTTAGCCATATTGTGCTCTAATTTCTCCATCTGTAAACTCATTTTGTATTTCCTCCTTTATGTGACCTTATTCGTATCACTTTCTACTTTTTCTTCCTATGCAAAATGGGAAAAGAAACAAATTCCCATACTTACAGTCATTTTAAGATTATATCACAACTTTTTTCTAATTACTAGCACTTTTTTCAGCTATCCATCACGTTTTTCCGACAGAATTTTATTTGTTTTTTAACAAAAGTTACCATCATATTCTTTTTGTAAAGCGAACATAATAAAACCAAGATAAGTGAGAAACCAAACACCAATCCGAACGTTTCCGGATAAGTGTTGGACACTTATCTTGGAAACAGCAAAAAAACAAACACGGAGGTGAATAACATGGCAAATAACAAAACAAGCAAAATGGAAGTACCTGAAGCAAGAGCAGCAATGGATCGTTTCAAAACAGAGGTTGCATCTGAACTCGGTGTCAACTTAAAGGAAGGCTATAATGGTGACTTAACTTCTAAGGAAGCCGGTTCCATCGGAGGCGAGATGGTTCGCAGAATGGTAAAAAATTACGAATCACAGCTTAAATAACAGTCTTTTCCATTTATAAAAGAAGCGTCGTTTCCTTTCATGAAAACGACGCTTTCTTTTATTCTATATCTTCCGGAAGTGTATATGTCTCACTGTAAGCACCCGGATTCCCGTAGATTTTTTCTTCCGAAGCCGAAACTGTATATTCCTTCTGTGAAATAGTGTGGTCATAATAATCCGCAGACGCACGGTGTTTCAACGCTTCATAAAGGTGTGCATCCGTCAGATACACATAAGGATTAACATAAAAGATGGAAAGAATTCCGCATGTAAAGAGTGACAGAATGTACCATCCGATGAAGGACAAATCCAGAACAAAGGCATTCCACTTATTTCCATCCATCATCTCTTTTGAAAAACGGAAGGCTTCCTCGGTGGAGAGTGTCGGATTTTCTGCCAGAATATAAGGTATCATTCTGTATTCGTATTTTTTGATAATTCCCGGAATTATGAACAGCAGCGACCACAGTCCCGTAAATAATCCGCGCAGGAACATAATCTTGACCGTGTTCAGATAATTGCCCTTCTTAAAGCTGTGTCCGAGACAGTTATAATCCGAAAATGTTGCATCCTTATAGGTAGCTGTAATGAAATATCTCTGTGCACCTACAATTAACGGATTGTATACAAAACAGGATAAAAGCGTACCCAAAATAACCGCAATCAGCACAATGGAACCAACGACACCTAAAATAATCATCATTGTCGTGAACGCCTCTGCACTGTCCATGTTCTGAAAAGCTTCAGAAAGGTCTTCTCCGGAGTTCGATGCTCCCGTGCTTCCGCCGCCTCCGGCACCTCCGGATAAAAACTGCAGCACCAGTGCCATAACGACCAGTGCCCAATAGCCTGCCTTCAAATTTTCTTTTGCCTTATTCTTCAACTCAACTCTTGTCCACATATTTTTCTCCCTTTTCCCTTTCGTAACGCAATTTATCTTTGGTAAATAATTGCCTCTTTCACACTGTCTGCACACACCTGTCCCTTAAGGAGTGCAACCACAGCGAGTGCGAAATCAATCGCCGTTCCCATTCCCCGGCTCGTTACAATGTGTCCGGAGACCTCAACCGGATTCCGGCTCACAACAGCTTTTCCAAGCTCTTCCTCAAAGGCCGGATAACAGCAGGCATTTCTGCCGTCCAGAATTCCTCTGTGTCCGAAAATACTCGGCGCAGCGCAGATGGCTGCAATGTATCTCCCCTCTCTGTTAAACTCTTCCACCTTCTGCATCAGAGGCTCACAGGCTTCCAGATTGAGTGTTCCCGGCATTCCTCCCGGCAAAACAAGCATATCCGCTTCATCAAAATCTATATCCGTAAGAAGTGCGTCCGCCTGTACTTTTATCCCGTGTGAGCTCACCACATCAGGACTATCCGTAATAGAAACGGTCACGGTATCAATCTGTGCCCTGCGGCAAATATCGACAACCGTCAGTGCTTCGATTTCTTCCATCCCGTCTGCAAGAAAAACACAAACTTTACTCATAGGTTTCTCCCTCCAAATTTCAAACTTTGTTTCATTATATAAAAAAAACAGGGAATACGCAATCACTTATGGTATACTATTGATATGCGAAAAAACAAAGCCGGCATCTTTCTGCCGGAGAAAGGATTTTTATGGAAATCGAACGAAAATTTACAATAAAACAGCTCCCGGAGAATCTTGATTCTTACCCGCACGTTGCTATAACCCAGGCATATCTTTGTACGGAGCCGGTCATGCGTATCCGCAGACAGGACAGCGACTATATTTTCACCTATAAAGGGAAAGGTCTTATGATGCGTGAAGAGTACAATCTTCCTCTCACCAAAGAGGCGTTTGAACAACTTCTTCCCAAGGCAGAAGGCAGCATCATTTCAAAAACGAGATATCTGATTCCGCTGAACGCTGCAGACGCAGGCATCGCCGATGACGTTTCCCTTCAAATCGAACTCGATTTATTTGAAAGTCCGACAAAGCTCATCATGGCAGAGGTGGAATTTCCGGATGAGGCAAGTGCGCTTGCATTCCGTCCGCCGGTATGGTTTGACCGCGACGTGACAGACGACCCTGCCTATCACAATTCAAACATGAGTAAAATTAAAAACGGGAAGTAGTCTGCTGCCTACTTCCCGCATCTTGCATATACAAAACATATATTTCTTATTTTATCTGCCAGTTCATCTGTTATCTGTCCCGGAAGCATTCTCCACTTCCAGTTGTCGCCCAGGGTGGAAGGTGTATTGATTCTCGCCTCCGAACCAAGTCCCAGATAATCCTGCATCGTGATAATCGCCGTATTACCGCTGCTCGCAAGTGCCGTGCGTATAAATGCCCAGTTTACCTGTTTTACATTTGTAATATTCAGGTACTGCCTTGCAAACGCTTTTTCTTTGCGTCTCATTGTCCGGTAACAGCCAACGGATGTATCATTATCGTGCGTTCCGCTGTAAACGATACAGTTTTCCGGATAGTGATGCGGAAGATAGGTACTGTCACCCTCCGGGTCAAATCCGAACTGAAGCACCTTCATTCCCGGATATCCGGTTTTTTTCACAAGCTTCAGCACCGACGGTGTCAAAAATCCAAGATCCTCAGCAATCACATCCATCTTACCGAGCTTTGCCTTCATGGCATCAAACAGTTCGATACCCGGACCTTTTTCCCATCGTCCGAATTCCGCCGTCGGATTCCCGTAGGGAATCGCGTAATATTCATCAAAACCCCTGAAATGGTCAATCCTTACTACATCATACAGGGTAAAGCAATATGCAATCCGCTTTATCCACCATTCATATCCTGTTTTTTTATGATAATTCCAGTCGTAAAGAGGATTGCCCCAAAGCTGTCCCGTGCGGCTGAAATAATCAGGCGGACATCCGGCAACTCTTGTCGGCACGGCATTTTCATCCAGACAGAACAATTCCGGATTGGCCCATGTGTCCGCGCTGTCTGCTGCCACATAAATCGGAATATCTCCGATAATCCGGATACCGTTCTCATTTGCATAAGTCTTCCATGCCATCCACTGTTCACGGAACTTGAACTGGAGGAAGCAATAGAAGTCATAATCCTCTTTGTACTTTTCTCGGTAAGCATCCCGTGCAGAGCTCTCATTCATGCGGATATCCTTATTCCATTCCTGAAAGCTTTTTCCGCCGTAGGAATTCTTTACTGCCATGTAAAGTGCATAGTCATCCAGCCAGTAGCTGTTTTCCCGGCAAAAAAGTCTGTAATCCTCTCTTTGCTGACCGCCCTCTTTACAAAATCGTCCAAAAGCCTTTTTCAACAGAGGAAATCTTATATAATACTGTTTTTCATAATCAACATACTGCTCATTGTCCCCGAAATCAGCCTCGTCGCACTCTGCCTTGAAAAGCAGACCTTCTTCTGTCAGAACTTCAAGGTCAATGAAGTACGGATTTCCGGCAAATGTAGAAAAAGACTGGTACGGAGAATCTCCGTATCCGGTAGGACCCGCCGGCAAAATCTGCCAGTAGGTCTGTCCGGATTTTTTTAAAAAATCAACAAATTCATAAGCCGCCTTTCCGACCGTACCAATACCGTACTTACTCGGCAGACTTGTAATCGGCAGAAGAACTCCCGCCGCTCTCTTTCTCACTTTCATATAAGACCTCTTACTCTGTCCGGAGTTTCCAGATATCATCATTATACTGCTTAATAGTTCTGTCAGATGAGAAGAATCCTGCCATCGCAATATTCACAAGCATTTTCTTCTTCCACTCATCCTTCTTTGCATAATCTTCAAATGCCTGATCTTTCGTTCTGATATAATCCTCCAAGTCAAGAAGGGTCATAAACCAGTCCTTATTTAACAGCTCATTGTAAAGTCTTTCAAGATTTACCTTATCTCCGACTGCCAGCAGCTCTTTGCTGACAATGAAATCTACTGCTTCTTTAATCACAGGGCTGTTTTCATAATAATCCCTGGATACATAATCAGCTTTGTCGTAATGTGCAATTACCGTATCCGAATCCTGTCCGAATATATAAATATTTTCACGTCCGACAAGCTCATCAATCTCCACATTCGCGCCGTCGCTGGTACCAAGAGTCACTGCTCCGTTCAGCATAAACTTCATGTTACCCGTTCCAGAGGCTTCCTTACTTGCAAGCGAAATCTGTTCTGAAATATCACACGCAGGAATCAGCTTCTCTGCGTAGCTGACATTATAGTTTTCTACCATAACAACCTTCATATAGTCCTTCACATCCGGATCGTTATTTACAATCTCCTGTAAACAGAGAAGAAGATGAATGATATCCTGTGCAATCACATAAGCCGGAGCAGCCTTTGCACCGAAAATAAATGTCACCGGTGTCGCCGGCTTCTTGCCGCCCTTAATTTCCAGATATTTGTGAATAATGTAAAGTGCATTCATCTGCTGGCGTTTATACTCATGAAGACGCTTAATCTGAATATCAAAGATAGAATTGGTATCAACCTCCACTCCTTCTTTTTCTTTCAGATAAGCAGCAAGCTCCTCTTTCTTTGCCGTCTTGATAGCGGCGATGGCATCAAGAACCTTTGCATCATCCTTGAATGCAAGAAGCTTCTTCAGTTCATCCGCATCCTTTTTATAGCCTTCACCGATGGTCTCTGTCAGCATGTCTGCCAGCGGACGGTTGCAGGAAAGCAGCCAGCGGCGGAATGTAATGCCATTCGTCTTGTTGTTGAATTTTTCCGGATAAATCTTATAAAAATGATTCAGCTCCGTATCCTTTAAAATCTCTGTATGAATTGCTGCCACTCCGTTCACCGAAAAACCATAGTGAATATCAATGTGGGCCATATGTACGCGATTATCTTTATCAATAATCTGAACCTTCTCATCTGTATATTTGGCTCTCACGCGTTTATCAAGCTCCTTGATAATCGGAACAAGCTGCGGAACCACCTTCTCCAGATATGCAAGCGGCCATTTTTCAAGAGCCTCAGCGAGAATCGTATGGTTGGTATAAGCACATGTTCTGCTCACCACTTCAATCGCCTCATCCATTGTGAATGCCTTTTCTTCCACAAGAATACGAATCAATTCCGGAATTACCATGGTCGGATGTGTATCATTAATCTGAATCACAGCGTAATCATACATCTTGCGAAGGTCGCATTTTCTCTCTTTTAATTCTTTTAAAATAAGCTGTGCACCATTGCTTACCATGAAATACTGCTGGTAAATACGAAGAAGATTTCCGGCTTCATCCGAATCATCCGGATAGAGGAATAAAGTAAGATTCTTTTCAATCTGTTCTTTATCAAAGTCAATGCTTCCGTCCTTTACAAGCGATTCATCCACAGACTCTACGTCGAAAAGGCGAAGCTTGTTGGTTCCGTTGTTGTAACCCACAACATCAATATCATAAAGGCGTGAAGTTACCTTACGCTCACCGAATTTAACCTCAAAGCTTACATCCGTCTTGTTCAGCCATGACTGTTTTTCAATCCACTCGTTCTTCTCTGCGCACTGTTTATGGTCACGGAATACCTGTTTAAACAGACCAAAATGATAATTTAATCCGATACCGTCGCCCGGATAACCAAGCGTGGCAATGGAATCAAGGAAACATGCAGCCAGTCGTCCGAGTCCGCCATTTCCAAGTGAAGGTTCCGGTTCCACTTCTTCAATGGAAGAAAGTTTCTTTCCGTATTTTCCGAGAATTTCTTCCAGCTTTCCGTAAATTCCCAGATTAATCAGGTTGTTTGAAAGCAGCTTTCCAATTAAAAATTCTGCTGAAATATAATATACTTTTTTCTGACCGGTAATCGGCTCTGTTGCATCAAGCATTCCCTTAGTCAGTTGTAAAATTCCGTAATAAAGCTCCGCATCATCACATTCCGCAATTCCTTTTCCGCAATTTGCCTGCAAAATACTGCTGAGTTGTTCTTCCAGTTTCCATTCGATAACTTCTCTCTGTAGTGTCATTTTATTCCTCCTATACTACCACTAACATCGTTCCTTAAAAATCTACAACAAAAAAGCCACTTTGTAAAGTCCTTTCAGTTGTAGAAAAATCCTTTTTACACTATAATAATCAGTAATATCTATGATTTTTACATCAGGAAAGCGAGGACTGCATTATGAAACAAACAGGCACAAGATTTCTCTCTTTATTTCTATGTCTTCTTCTGGTTTTCGGAACCATTTTTGAGACATCGGTTCCGGCAACAGAGACCGTTTCCGAAAATGAAATTTTCGAGGCTGTCTCAGAGGAAGTCTCAGCGAATACCACAGCGGAAACCACTTCCGGAAGTGACACAATCACAATAGCTTTTTACGATCCGGATACAGATGAACCGCTGCTGCAGATTCCGGCGATATACAACGGTTCCTCCGTGTATCTTTCGGAATATCTGGAATCCGGGGATTCCCTGAATATCGTTCGCCGTGGATATCCGCTTTACCGCTGGTACAGTGTAAACAATGACAGAAATTACAGATCCTCTTACATATATGACAGCATGGCATTCAAGAAGGATCATACCTTCTATGCTGTGTGGGATACTGAGCCGTATGATTTTTCCATTGAGTATCACTTAAACGGAGGCACTTTCTCAGATGAAGCTTCCGTTCCGTCTACCTTCAATGTGCAGAGCCCGGATATATCTCTTCCTTTACCTCAGCGCGCCGGCTATCTGTTTGACGGCTGGTATACCGATTCCGGTTTCAAGACTAAAACCGGGCAGATTCCGGAAGGATTTTATATCGACTCCCTGCCTGACGGCTCCGTTCCGGACTATCATGTATATGCCAAATGGGTCTCATGTACTCCGGGAGCTGTCACCGGTGTAAAGGCTGTGCATTCTGCCAAGGGAAAAATCAACGTTTCCTTCCGCTCCGCCACAGGTGCAGCGGGCTATGAAATCACCAGTGCAACAAACAAAAAATTTACTCAAAACAAGAACACAAAGGATATCGGCAAAAAGACCGCTTGCACCTTTACCAATCTGCCTGCAGACACAACCTATTATTACAAAGTCCGCGCCTATACCACAGATTCCACCGGACAAAAACATTACGGAAAATATTCCTCCATTGTTTCACGCCGGGTAACCAAAGGTGTACAGGAATACACGGCAAAAAGCAATTCCGGCCGGCTACAGAAGGTTGCTGTCCAAAAAGGAAACACTCTTTTGGTCCAGGCAAGAGTACCGAAACGCCTCAAGAGCTCTGACGGCTTCTATTATCTTGTAAAGGTTGACCCGAATAACGGGAAAATTTTAAAACAGATTGCGAAAACGGACAAAACCGTGACGGTAAGATTTTCTCTTCCGCTCAGGGACGAAAACGGAAACAACCATATTCAGGGTAAATTCGGTGTCGCAGTTAAAAAAGGCAAAAAATATATGCTGATTACCTCAACTTCCTATATTAACAATCCGGAAGCTTCCGCCTCCTATACCGCCGCTTTCCCGAAGCCGGCATCAAAAAAAGGCCGCCAGGGAATGTATAACAGCGACCTCGGTGACAAGAATTACTTTACCAATTTTAACCTTAACACCATCATCGGAACCAAAAGCTATCATGATGTCGCTTACAAATACAATGGTAAAACTTATTACTTCATCAATCCGAATTTCGGCAATATCTCAGCCGTAAACCGCGACGGCGGAACCGTAACCGTACAGATTATGCTCCAGTATTCATCAAACGCCAAGGATTTGATATTAAAGAGCGGACGCACTCCGGGCGCAAACTATTATGCCTTTAATACGGAAACCAAAGCCGCACGCGAAAAGCTGGAAGCAGCCTTCTGTTTCATTGCCGAATATGCCAGCCGTGAAAACTATCATGTTGACAACTGGATTATCGGAAACGAGGTAAATACTTATGCCAACATGAATGCCAAATGGTATTACGCCGGTAACATATCGCGGAATAAATTTATTAAAAATTATGCCTCTACCTTTCGCATATTGTATTATGCCGTAAAATCCAACAACAAAAACGGCCGGGTATATATCTGCTGCGACCACACATGGATTAACCGCGAAAACGACTGGGGAACGAAATTATTTACCAAAGCGTTCCATGACGAAATTAAGTCACAGAACAAAAACATTAAATGGAATCTGGCTTATCATGCCTATTCTGCCGTGCTCACCAACGCAGATTTCTGGAATGACGGAAATCTTGCACCAAACAATACAAACGCAGATTTTGTATCGCCGAAAAATCTTGAAATTTTGACAAATTATATCAAAAACACCTTCGGCAGCGATGTCCGCATCATCCTTTCCGAGCAGGGCTTCTCATGCTCCGGCGGAGTCGGCTCTCCGTACAATTCGGGCAGACAGACCGGAGAAGATGTCCAGGCAGCAGCCGTAGCATGGCTTTACTATAAGGCGCAGTTCAACAATATGATTGATGCTGTTATCTTCTCAAGCGGCGACCACGGCGGTGCCGGATATCAGTTTGATTTTATCGGCCGTCAGGCTGAGGATGTATATAAATATATGGACACACCTCAGTACGCGGCCCACACCAATAAATATCTGAAGACCATAGGTAAAGCCTCCTGGAAAAAAGCTGTGAATGGTTTCAATGCAAAAAAACTAAAGCAAATGCCATCCCGATGACACGCGCCTTTGGCAAAAAAAGAACGGCCGGAATTTTTTCCGCCGTTCTTTTTTATCTTTTTCGTACCCTCTGCTTACTCTTCCAGAAGTCTCTGCACCATATCGTAAATTGCCTGCGCGTTGCAGAAATTCTCTACTTCCATCTCTTCTGCCGGGATTTCAATATCATATTCTGCCGTGAGCTCTGAAACGACACTGATGATATCCACAGAATCCAGAATACCTTCCTCAATCAGGTCGCCTTCTGCTTCCCAATCAACCTTTGGTGCTGCTGCCTTTAAAACTTCTAATAATTCTTCCATTCTCATTCTCCTTTTTCTCGCTGTATTAATACATTTCTTTGTATTTTTCCGTTATATGTTCTCGGAATCTTATCTAATCTTTCCACCTGCTTCGGAACTTTATAAGTCTCCAGATATTCTCTCAGAAACAGATAAATCTCCTCTTCGCTGACCTCGGCTCCGCTTTCAAGCACATAGAACAGCTTCGGCTCCTGTCCGAGCAGCTCGCTGTCAATCGGGATGCATGCACAATCTGCAATCGCCTCATGCTTCAGTGCCGTCTCTTCTATCTCGGAAGGCGATATCTTGTTACCACCGCTCTGAATCACATCACCCTTGCGACCGAGCAGATAAATCATTCCGTCATCTCCCATATAGGACATATCCTGAGTGACAATATAATCCCCACGGAAAGCTTCCGCATTAAGCTGTGGCGCATGATAATATCCGGCCATATTCATATCACCCTTGCAGGCAAGAAATCCCGGCTTTTCTTCCGTCGCTTCCATTTCCTTCCCGTCATCATCCAAAAATGCAAACACTGCATGACAGGTCGGACGACCGATACAATTCTTTTTCTCACTATTTTTATTAAAATCTATAATACATGAGCATCCTGACTCGGTTGTTCCGTAAAAATTATACAGACGGGTATTCGGAAAAATCTCACGAAGCCGTTGTCTGTCTGTTTCAGGTATCGGTGCCGATCCAAGCTGAATATAATCCATCGTGTCACTGAAGGCAGCCAGCCCGTCTCCTCCAAGCTTTAACAAAGCTGCCAGCGCAGCCGGCACAAGATCCATTGCCGTCACCCGGTACTTTTCCATACATGCAAATAATTTTTTTACAAAAATGACTCCGTCCTGAAGGACAACGCTGCTGCCGTTAAGCATGTTTCCGTAATATCGTCTGAGTCCGTGCGAATGGCTGAGCGGAACCGGTATCAGTTCCACATTATCCTTCTTCATTTCCACGCCATCTATAACATTTTCCGCAACAGCAACGGCATTTTTGTGCAAAATTTCAATTCCCTTTGATTTTCCTGTCGTTCCGGTCGTAAACAGAATCTCCGCCAAATCTGTTTCCTGCGGAAAGTCAAAATCTGCTTTATCCGCCTGCGCCTCGTAGTTCATAACCTCTTTGATTGACTTAAATGCAACCTCAAGCTCCGGCTCCTTTGCGGCGATATAATATTTGGCATTTACTTCCGAGTAAATTTCCATAATTCTCTGGTCTGCAATGTTTTTTTCAACCGGAACAAATACAGCTCCGAGGAGCTGAATAGCAAGACCACAGGTTACGAATTCCACATTCTGTGAATTGCGGACCACTACACAATCGCCCTTGCTGACACCGTTTTCTCTCAAATGTATTGCATATCCGGCCACATGTCTCCAATAATCCTGATACGTCAGTTCATATTTTCCGTCTGCAACACTGAGCTTATCAGGGCAGCAGAGTGCATACTCCGCAACTGCTTCCACTATCGATCTCATGATTCCTCCACCTCACTTAATGACTTTTCCAACTTCTGTTGTAATTTTTTCTGTTTCTGCAATTCTATTTTTTCTTCTATCTGGATTTTATATTCTTTAACGACCTCATTCCATTCACGAATTGTTTCCTCGGTATGTTCTGCGTCCATATCGTAATTATCCTTCAGATACTGTCCGATGAATCCGGTCACCTTTTCAGACCCCCATACATTCATATGACTCGGGTCATAATAGTCCGTGGAAAAATCCACCCCAATCTCGTCCATGTACTGATTACAATCCAGAAATTCAAAACCGTTCTCACGAATCAGATTGCCGAGATACATATTTTTTGCCTGTCTCTCTTTACTGATACGCCACGGTGTTGCCACGAAAAGTATTTCAATCTCATTTTCCTTTGCAAAATCCATAAGCTGAATCAGTTCTTCCTCCAGCCCCGGCTCAATCGGCTTCGGAGCAATCTCCGAATCAATATTCGGTTTTTTTATTTTCTTTACATAAACAAGGGATTCCCAGCCTTTAAGCTTCTGCGCGCTTTTGTTATTAAAATTTCCAAGTCGCTTTATTCCGACATTTTCCCACTCTCCGTGGTAAGAAATTATATCAAAATACAACTGAAAACGTTTTTCCCAATCCGGTTCCACCTCATTAATCAGTTTTATCCGGTCAACCGAATAATTCAGATTATCCGTAACGCGCCTGTAATACACATCCTCAAGGTCTTCTTCCTCTCTCACCTTTACAAACTGTCTGGTCTCCACAACGAAAACCTTCGGCTTCTGTGTTTTTAGAATCTCCTTCATAAGGTTATCTGCCACATTTACCTGCTGGGTACTGGTCGCCATATTATAGGAAGTAATTCCAAACTCCTCCCACAGATACGGATTGTTAAAAAATCGATAAATCGCGCTGCTTCCCAGTGTCACCACATCCAGAGAGTTCTCCTCCTCCGCATAAAATCCGGTAAACACGCTCCGGTTCATCCCACTGTCCGTAGGGCGGAGTATATAAGAAAGCCCTGTCAGCATCACCACCGCAAGTGTTAAAAACACAAGACTGCCAATGATATTTTTCCAATTTTTCTTAATTTTCTCTTTCATATGACTCCTTAGAATTGCTCATAAATGAAATTTGATACATCAAATCCCGGTCCATACTGTCCAAATACAATTACTGCAAATAAAAGTATATACAAAAGCACCCATCGGAAAATAAGATTCTGCTTTCCTAAAAGCTCAAGCACATCCCCTTGTTTTTCCTCCAATACACTTACCGTAAACCATGCGACAAAGAATACAATCACAACCAGCCAGTTTTTCGCATTGATTCCGTAGTCAAAGAAAACGGAAGGTCTGAGCATATAAAGTCCTGTCGTCTGCAATCCTCTTTTGAAGATGGTAAACGCTGCTGATATGCTCTCTGCGCGGAAGAATACACGTCCCACACAGCACAGGAAGAAGGTTCTTCCCATCTGGAAAAGCCGGAAGCTGAAGCAATCCATCTTAATATGGAGCTTTTCTCCCCAGACGGCGCACTTCGGCGCAAAAATGGTACTGAGAATAATCAGCATTCCGTGAAACAGTCCCCATGCAACATATTTCCAATCCGGACCGTGCCATATACCGGTCAGACACCACACAACCAGAATCGGCATGGAGGCGGATACAATACGTCCTGCTCCCTCACCAAACCATTTTCTCGCATTTTTATTAATCTTAAGCGATGTCTTTGAAATTGAAAACGGGAAAAACACATAATCTCTAAACCAGCTTCCAAGTGTCGCATGCCATCTCCGCCAAAATTCCGGCATGTTTTTTGAAAAATACGGGCGGAGGAAGTTTTTCTCCAGCTTAATTCCGAAAATACGTGCTGTTCCGGCCGCAATATCCATACAGCCCGAAAAGTCCGCATAAATCTGTATAGAAAACGCAATCGTCGCAACAGCAAAAATCACGCCCTCATAATTCATATAATTATCATAAATCGTAGATATAAACACGCTGAGACGCTCTGAAAGAATCAATTTTTTCGCGAATCCCCAGAGAATAAGTATTGCACCGTTACGGAGATTTTCAAAATCGAATTCATTTCCTTCATAAAGCTGTGGTGCAAGCTGTGAAAAACGCGGAATCGGTCCCTGTACCACACTCGGAAAAAAAGAAACATAGAGCAGATAGCGCGCAAAGTTGGTCTCCGGTGCAAGCTTTCCCTTATATACATCCATGATGTATGCAATAATCTGGAAAGTATAAAACGAAATTCCAAGCGGAACAACAAGCGAAACCAGAGATATTTCTCCTCCCGTTCCAAGCATATCCAAAACGGAGTTTACACTTTTGAGAGCAAAATTGGTATATTTCACCACAAGAAGAACGCCTATCGGAACTCCGAGCCCAAGCCAGAGCAGACGCTTTTTTTTTCCGTTCAGTTGTTCCTTTTTTTTCTTCTGTGCTGCCTTATCGAGGGTTTCATCCTTCTTGAGACCTTTCACCATGGCATTGTAATGTCCGATGCCCTTTGCTGCGAAGAATGAAGCGACCACCGCCACAAGCAAAATAAAAAACTCAGAAACACCTGCCGACAAATAAAACACGAAATTCGCACATAAAAGAACGACCCATCGCACTTTTTTCGGCGCAATATAATAACACAAAAAGGTTCCTGCAATCAAAAGCAAATACACAAATGATGTATACGACATAATTCTTTCCTTTCCACTGTTTTCCGTTACTCGTTTCAAGTCGAAAAACGTCTTTTTTATTATGCCTTAGAACTCCGGCAATGTCAATTTTTTATCAAAAAGACACGAAAAAGTCACAAAATCCACGCAAAAAGACCTCCGGCTTTTTACCTGAAGGTCTCTTAATTGCCCATATGAGGCATCCTGCGGATGACAGGACTTGAACCTGCACGGTCGCCCACCAGAACCTAAATCTGGCGCGTCTGCCAATTCCGCCACATCCGCATATTTTTAAAAAAAATACCATAACAAAACATGTTTGTTATGGTACTTCATGAGCCACCGGGGACTCGAACCCCGGACAACTTGATTAAAAGTCAAGTGCTCTA
>CAZFLR010000019.1:0-42603 GCA_964519385.1 uncultured Kineothrix sp. | reverse complement strand
AGCAGCTGATTTGTAATCAGCAGGTTATCGGTTCGAGTCCGATCATCGGCTTTTTTGGTGGAACATTTCGCATTAACATTAAGATTGCCTGCGTATACTTTTCGTACGGCTCATCCGAGTAGAAGATTGCGTTAATCTCTAGCTTTTTCAATCTAATACTGCGATAGTCTGCTAAGTAAATTTTTGTCCTTGTTTTGGGTGTCAAATTCAAGACTTTTTATGATTTTCTTAAATGTTGGGTGGCATTGAAAGTCTACAGGTTGGTGTAAATGAGCACACGAGTTTTCTCGTGGAACACGTTGACTTCGTGTACCTGTATTCCGCTATATTTCATAGCAACGGCTGGTTTCGGGTCGTAGTCTTTGGACTAAAATAAGCGTGGCGACACGTATAAAGTGGTATTGAGTATTAAGATACTGCGACTTCGCAAGAAGTTTGACGGAAAACACATATGGTCTATGCCTAGCCTAAAACTAGAGGGCGACTGCTAATAGTCATGGTTAGGTAGATGTCATGAAAAAGGCATTGTATTAACATAGAAATATGGGTATGACCAATGGGTAGTTGGTGGGAATATCGCAAGTATAACTGCTGCCTATATTTCAGAATGATGTCTTAAATCGAAAGATAGGTGTCGTTCTAAAAAGCAAATCGATCGCAAGATGAGCAGGATGGTGACGAATGGGTTGTATCCAAAAGATACAGATGTTCACACATACACCTCATCGTCCAACAATACAAAACACATTTTCTGCTAGATGCAAGTTTTTTACAAGAATATTAAAAGAATAGGTATGTATTACATAAAGCAAAAGTGTGTATGACTTCAGGGAGAAAAAACAACTTATTGTTCTGAAATATGAACACATATGAAACTCGCAAGGTGACATATGAGAAAGTACAAGTAATTGCAACTCTAACAGCACGCAAGCTGTGAATCCCGCAAGGAAGAATGTGATAAACGGAAATCTATAATACCCTGTTGTAAGAGTTTGCCAGTAGCCACTGAAACTGGTGTTGTTGTCCGCTACTGTTTAACAGGCAGTGTGACAAGTCGCTTCCAACGGCGACAGATGCGGATGTATTAGGTCAAATGTCTCAGCCTAAAGGAAAGAATAAGCTCGTGCATACAAAAGTTAGAATGAAAGAAACGTAGGTTGAGTAGTCTATCTTATTTGCGTGAGCTTATATATTTCAAAACATGGGTAGGTATGTGTAGTGGCGATCACGGCGGGCTGTAAACCCGTTACATTAGAAACATCGCAGGTTCGACTCCTGCTCTGCCCATTTGTCTGCCTAATATTGGCATGTCAAAAATTCATTTTTCATACATCTCCTTCCTTCTAACAGACAGTGATATGGCAAATGTTGCTGTCTGTTATCTCTGGAAACTTAGCTCAGTCGGTAGAGCACTCGGCTGTTAACCGAGTTGTCGTGTGTTCAAGTCACACAGTTTCCGTTTGCTGGTGGGTGGAACGGATATACAAACCATACAAGCCCCATAAGCTTGTGATAGCGGGTTCGACTCCCGTACTTCAGCAACTATCTCCTATTGGAGAAATCTAAACGAAAGAAGTGAAAACTCATAGTTAAATTAAACAACTACAACGAAGTAAAATACCTTATTAGTAAAGGTGTGAAATATGGCGGAGATGGTATTTCTCATACAACTGGTAAAGGCAAAAAGAAAACATACTATCTCACAGAAACTTTCAGAAACAAGAAACTTCTGAAGAATTATCGTGAAAAAATCATCGCAAAATAGCGAAATAATTGAGAAAGTTGGTATCAATTTGACATATAAGTTATTTTTTGATACGAATGCACTTTTAAATTTACAGGAAAGTGCTTTTAAAGAACCTTTTGTAATTGCACAAAAAACATTGGAAGAAATAGAGAATATTAAATCTTCTTCTCGAAAAGATAATGAAATAAAGTGGAAAGCGAGAAGTATTTCTAGATTATTGGATGAAAAATATGGTAGTTATGAAGTTATTAAATACTCTCCTATCATAAAAGAAATTCTTGTTGATAAGGATTTGGAAGAAACACCTGATAACATTATTTTAGCCTCTGCGTTTCATTATAATAAAACAGAAAATCTTTTAATTTGTACCGATGATATAAATTGTAGATTTATTTCGAGAGAAATTTTTGATCTTCCTACAAAAGGAACAAATTCTATCAATATCATTTCGAATATTGAAGAATACAAAGGATTTAAAGATGTCACATTGTCTGATGAAGAAATGAGTCGTTTCTATACAAATCTTGATTCTAATATTTTCAATTGTCTAAAAAATGAATATTTAATTATCCGAAAATGGGACGGGGAAATTGTTGATTATAGAAAATGGAATGGCAATCAATACACTGCCCTATCTTATAAACAATTAAATAGTAAATATCTTGGCAAGATCAAGCCACGAAACCCTCAGCAAGTTCTTTCATTTGATATGCTGCAAAATAATGAGGAAACAATAAAAGTCATCTCTGGTGGCTTTGGAACAGGAAAAGACTATATCATGATTTCAAATGCAATGAAATTAATTGAAGATGGTCAATTCGAAAAATTGATTTATGTAAGAAATCCTGTTGGCGTAAAGAATGCAAATGACATTGGTTTTCTACCAGGATCAAAAGATGAAAAACTTAAACCGTTTGCTATGGTTCTCGCAGACCATTTAGGCGGAGAAATGGGTTTAGAATTGCAAATAATGGCTGGAACAATTGAAATTCAGCATCTTGGATATATTCGAGGAAGAGATATTAAAAATAGTATTATTTATTGTACAGAAGCTGAAAATCTTACAAAAGAACACGTTCAGTTGTTAATTGGTCGTGTCGGTGAAGGGTCTTCATTGTGGTTAAACGGAGATTTTAAACAAACCGATGATGCGATATTTAGAATAAACAATGGTCTACTGTCAACAGTCCAGAAGTTGGCAGGACACGAAAAATTTGGATATGTTCAATTGCAGAAAACAGAACGAAGTGAAACTGCTGCTATGGCGGATTTACTAAATTAGCTCAATGATACATAAAATTCATTGTCATTTTATCCTCAGATGAGGAAATATTAAGAAAGAACGAGGTACGATGTGCCTATGAATAAAAAGAATATGGAACTGTCTGAAAAAGAATATATTGAGCTTGCTGAAAAATTAGACGCAGAACAAATTATTCTTGAAGAAACAGAATTGATTAACAATCAGTATGAGAATTTATTAAAAAATAGAATCATCCTTATCAATGATACAATTAGCGACTTAACTATTGATAAAGTTGTTATGCCATTACTACAAATGGACAATGACGGGACTGGTAAAAAAATCACTATATACCTGAATAGTAATGGAGGGTCTGTTTACGATGGTTTGTGTTTATGCAATGTTATTGAAAATCTAAAGACAAAGACCGAAATTATTGTGCTTGGCTATGCTTATTCTATGGGAAGTATTATTCTTATGGCTGGTAAAAATAATCCAAATGTCACTAGAAAATGTTATCCGTTTAGCACAGCATTAATTCATGGTGGATCAGCATATGTTTCTGGTACAAGTAGTCAAGTAAAAGACTATTTTAGGTTTAATGAAAAATTCGAGAAAAGAATTGCAAATTATATTGTTTCTCATACTAATCTTTCAGAAGACGATTATGCGGCTATCGAGAGATATGAAGCATACATGGATTCTGATGAAATGATGGAAAAAGGACTCGTTGACGAAATTATTTAATGGAGGGCTTAACTGCTCTCCTATTTTTGTATAAAAGTATGGATTAAAAGGAGAAAATTAAAATGGCAAAATCTTATTCATATAAAGAAAGTAAGGTTACAACAAAAAAATTAGCAGGTGTTTACGATGCAGAAAGACACACAATTGAAGTAGATGGTATTGACAAAGATGTTGTCGAAGAACTTAAAGATTTCGAAGGTGCTATTATTGAAATCGTAATTAAAGAAAAAACAGAAACCGACTTGAGCGAAGAATAGAGAGTAGGTGGATGTACTGTTTAATTTTGAAAAAGAATTATTAAAATATGGGTTAACTACTGAAACTTATGAGCAGATTTGCAAAGATATTGATGGAAAGATATCTGGTGAAAATGACTATGACTGGTCGGAGCTAAAAGACAAATACAACGTTAAGTGCAATCCAGATACCATCAGAAAAGGGTCTTCAACTATTTTTGGTGGAAAATTTAGAAGTGATTATTTGAAGAGTAAAATTTACTCTAATCCTGAAGATTTTTCTAAAGAAAAAGAATTGGACAAAAAACTTGAAGATATTCGTAAAGAACGTATCAAGTTACAAACTGCCAACATTGAAAGAAACAGACTTGACAGAAGTGAATCTCGCCAAGAAATGTATTATGAATTTGTTGGAAATGTAGTCACCACTCTCCCGCTTCCTGATTTTAAACCATTAAGACACGAAACAATTAAGGAAGTGAATTATGTGGTTGGATTGGCAGACGTTCATTATGGAGCATCATTTGTTAGTGTTAACAATGAATATTCTCCAGAAATTGCAAAGAAACGATTTGAACGTCTAACTGGAAGTCTTATTGATTTTATTGAAGAGAAAAATCTTAACACTCTTACAATTATTTCATTAGGAGACCTCATTCAAGGTGTTCTCAGGTTAAGTGACTTGAAAATCAATGATAGTTCTATTGTAAAAGCAACTGTTGACATTTGTAGACTTGTTGCAAATATGCTTAATGAATTATCCATTTATGCAAACATTGTATACTATCATACGCCTTCTGCTAATCATACTCAAATTCGAGTATTAAATGCAAAAGCGAGTGAATTAGCCGATGAAGATTTGGAATATCTTATGGGTAATTACATTCATGATTTATGTGCAAATAATGAAAGAATTGCTATTAAATTGGCAAGAGAAGGAGAGGGATTTATTGAAGTTTGTGTACCGGGTAATGAAATTATAGCTATGCATGGTCATCAGATTAAAAATATTGAGAATGCAGTAAAAGATCTAAGTATTTTACATAAAAAATTCTATGATTGTGTTCTCGTAGGGCACTTACATAATGGAAAAGAAGTTCCGTCACACGAAGGTGTTTTAGGAGATGCTGAATTTTTAATATGTCCATCGTTTGTAGGTTCTGATCCGTACAGCGATTCTTTATGCAAAGGAAGTAAAGCCGCCGTAAAGATCTACGGATTTAACAAACTGTTCGGTCATACAGAGACTTATAAAATTGTATTAAATTAAAGAATGTAGGTTTAACACATGTGC
The DNA here is from genome assembly GCA_964519385.1 of uncultured Kineothrix sp. Taxonomy (GTDB): domain Bacteria; phylum Bacillota; class Clostridia; order Lachnospirales; family Lachnospiraceae; genus SVFI01. The sequence continues at coordinate 37,336 of CAZFLR010000019.1, read as the reverse complement.
TGGAGAGAATTTTGCAGAATAGCAAATACCACTCTCCTATTTTATTAAAAATTTTTGAAAAACGAAAGGAATATAAAGGAATTATGAATAAAACAAATTTGTACAAAGAAGTAAAAGAAATCGTATCACATGATGAATCAGAGAAATATACAGACTGTACAATTAAAGATGCGTCTGTATTTGTGGAAGCAACACTTAAAGCGATGTTCGATGCCCTTGTTGCTGGCGATAAAATTACACTCGCAGGATTTGGAAGCTTTGAACTTGCAGAACGTGGAGAACGTATGGGTAGAAATCCTAGAACTGGTGAGGAATGTCTGATTCCAGCTTCAAAAGCTGTCAAATTTAAAGCAAGCAAAGCTATGAAGGACGCTGTGAATGCCTAATTTGAATGGAGTGTGATTAGATTGAAGAGAATTTGTTTCGAATCTTATGAAGATTTTATTTTTGCCGTAGAAAATAAATTTGTAGAAATTAGAAAAGATGATCCTTACAATGATATTTCTATTGTGGCTAAATATGAAGAAGCACAGAAAATTATGCGTCTGCTTTCAGAGTTTGGATATTATCCTTGTTGCGTAGACTTTCATGAGCCGGGATACGAAGGTTACAGAGACGAGTATATCATCTCTTTGGTAAATCTCAATGGATATGACGAGTTCTTCTGCGAACCAATGCGAAGAGATGATCATTATATTACAGACGAAAGTTCAGCAATCTATGTATTAGATAATTGTTCTTGCAAAGTAATCTCTCATTGTGAAGCCGATGAAGTTTTCGAAGTTTGTGTTGAAGACGATGATTGGGACGACGATGATTATGAAGAATGTTGTTGTTCTGAATGTGCGTCTAAAGATACGAATGAATGTGAATCAACTTATGTAAGTAAAAATAAAAATGGTGTACCTGTAGGATTCAGTAAGTCATGGTCTACTACAGAGAATGGGGTTAATTACTACAGCTCCTACTCTCACTATTCTGACGATCTTGATATGTTGAAAGAAATCGCTGAGAAATTTGGCGTAAGATTATAAAGTTATATTAGGGCTGTATGGTGTCAAAGCTATACAGTCTATTTTTGTCTTAATGGACATATGGGTATGTGCGTGGAACGCCCATACCTTTGCCCACGATACATCGTGTGCAAATAAGTAAATGTATAGATAGAAAAGAAAGTTCTATGAGTGTTTGCTCATGGAGTTTTTTTATTATAGAGATATGTGTTTCTTATTTCAACGCACTTCTCTTCTATTCGAATGAATATAAAAAAGCGGAGGTTTCTCAAATGAATAAGTCGAATACAAATGAAAACGAATTAAATAACCAAATTATAAATGAAGCAGATGAAATTGTAGCATATGTAGTCAGTGTTGACACTTTAGAAATAACTGACTCATTTAGATATGGTGATTCTTACAAAAAGAAAACAAAAGAGGACAAAAAGAAAATATTAGAATTCTTAGCTCAAGAGGATGAATGCACTGAATTTAATAAAGGAGAGAGTTTTGTGAAATTGTATGATGACATTTTAGAAGAATTAAATAAATATCTTACTCTCGCAGAATTTAATTTCACAATCAGATTAGCAAAACACGTATCATTTCGAGATTGTGTTTTACGTACTAATGGAAATCCAAACGGCAAAATTCTTGATGCGAAAGATATCGCAGCTTTATTAGAAATGGATGATTCTAATGTTAGAAGACTTATATCTTCTCTTATTAAGAAGGGCGTACTAGGTAGACATACTACTGGTTGCAAAGATGATCCTTCAAAGCAATTTAAAACAATAACTTGTAATCCATTCATTTTCACAAGAGGTAATAAGATAAATAATACCGCTATTTCACTGTTTATAGATAGTAGATGGAACACATTAAAAGAAGAATTAAGAGCCGTCTAAGGCGAAAAAGTGGATATTTGCTATTTATATCAAAGGATTATTTTTAATATTTTTGTGCGAGTTTTGCACTTATTTTGAGATTTTTGTGTGAATTTCGCACATTTGTGAAGTGATGATTTATTTGGTGTTACCCATTGCCAAATGGAGAATTAGATATTGTAAATAAAATTCAAAATGGAGGCTTGGAAAATGAGTAACAAGAAAATGGCAACAATTTTTAACCAGAAGCTTTGTGGTTTCTTACAGATGAAAGGATTTGTTCTAGTTGGTATGGCTGAAAATAAACATTGCGCTGGAAAAAATGTATTTTTCTTTAACGATAGTGCTGAATTGCATAAGGCTATCAAGGAATTTAAGAACAATAAAGTAATAGAGTAGAAATATTCATACTACGCTATAGCATGAATGAGATTATCTTTCTTATTCTAAATAACTGGTTGTGTACAGACCAATAAGAAGTTAGTTAGTGCTTCATACTTCTTTTCGTAGTTTGGCGGTGTAATCTTGGAGAACCTTTTGGCATATCAAAAACCGCCATATCTAAAATTGCTGCAGTGTCGAAAATTCCCATTAAGCAGATTTAAAATGGGTAGTTCGTACTTCATCCTGTGATATTGTTTAGGCGATTGGTGTAATGGTAGCACATAATACTTTGACTATTATAGAACAGGTTCAAATCCTGTATCGCTTGTTTTAAACAATAAAGATTAAAAAATCAATGAAAATACATACAAAATATATATTAAATAAATATTTAAAGGATGCAGTTTAGCGTTGTTGCCACTGTTTCTTTTTTATTATAGGAAGGAGGTAGGTTATGGCAGAGCGAAGTAAACGTATTTGCATGTATGATGAAGAAAAGTTGAAAAATATAAACCCAGAAACATTAAAATTATTTCAAAAGTATCAAATAGATATGTCGATTCGTGACTTATCTCCTAATACAATTAATGGGTATATTAGTGATTTACAACAGTGGTTTATTTTTATGTACGACAGACAGTTTAATCTGTCGGTTCTTGAATGTACAGATGATGATTTGAACGAGTATTTTTATTTTAGGAAACAAGAAGGGAATAATGTGAATAGACAAAGGCGCATTATGTCTTCCATTTCTGCTTTCTACAAATTTTTAAGAAAGAAAAAGCTTATCAAAGAATCTCCTACAGAGTTTTTAGAAAGACCGAAACAAGGGCAACCAGTTATAAAGCAAACATTTTTGAGTGTTGATCAGGTTAATGTACTTCGTAAGAAATTGGAAGAATATGGTGATATTCAACTTCAAACATATATATTATTTGGGTTGTCTACTATGGCAAGAGTAAATGCCATGGCGCATCTTAGATGGGAGCAAGTAGATTTAGACGAAAGAATGTGTACTGACGTTCTTGAAAAAGAAGGGAAAATTGTTGATTTATATTTTTCAACAGAAGTTGAAGAGTTGTTACGCAAGATGAAAGCAGAACGTGAAGAAAAAGGTTGCGATGATTATGGTTGGGTTTGGATGACACCTTACACTAGTGCGGAAACATGTGTAAATAACAGTACATTAAATGATTGGTGTAAGAAGGCAGGAAACATGATAGGAGTTCCTAGTTTACATAATCACGATCTACGTCATTCGGGTAGTAATATACTTAAAGAATTGGGCATGGATATACAAGATATTGCCGAACTTTTGCATCATGAATCTACAGAAACTACTGTCAAACATTATCTTACTGTGAATAAGAAAAAGGTTAAAGATAATAAAGATAAATTTAGTTTTTAACTTTTGCCATCCCTTTTCGCATCTACATCCACCATCTAAAATTTGCTGGGCGGTTATTTTTGTATACAAATTTAAAGAAAATTTTTTTTTGGAGAGTAGACCTATAATCTACTCTCCTATTTATTTATATGCAGTGTTCCCATAATTGGTATTGGAGCTGATTGCTAATCAGTCGGTCGTTTATTCGGCTTACAAGTTTGAATCTTGTACACTGCGTTTTTTAAGTCTTGTGAAATATTAAGGCTCTTTTTGTATGAAATTTTCTATTAAATACTTCTCTATTTTGTGATTAAAACAGAGAAGTAAATATTGTGCCGATCAAGAGGATTGTAAATCTGTTCGATGCAGATGGTCGGGAATCGAGAGAAGGATAACAGAGAGTTGCAAACTCTGTAAATGGTTGTACTCCATATCCAACCGCCCTTCTCTTCCTATTACAAATGTTTTGATATGGAGAGATTGGAGAAATGATGAATGGCAAAATTAAAAACACATGAAGAATTTGAACAAGAGTTACATGAGAAATATCCACAAGTAGAAATTTGTGGTAAATATGTTAATGGTGCAACAAAAATTGATTTTAGATGTACTATTGATGATTATCATTGGTCTGCTACACCAACGAATGTATTAAAATATGGATGCTCTGTGTGTAACGGACATTATGTGAATGATTATACATTTAAGTTAAGAATGAAAGAAGTAAATAAAAATGTTGAGGTGCTTGGAACATATAAAGATAGAAATACGCCCATAGAATGTAGATGTTTAATATGTAAAAATATTTTTATGGGAAAAGTAGGAAGTTTGTTACATGGTAGCACGCATAATGAATGCAGAGGATTTTTAACATCATTAAAAAAGACAAAATCACATGAATGGTTTATTGATAAATTGAATTCTACCTATCCAAATGAGTATGATATTTTAAGTAAATATACTAAGAAAAAAGATCCTATAAAAATCCGACATAAAATCTGTGGCTACGAATGGGAAACAACGCCAGATGCATTATTAAGTCAAAGAAATAATCATGCTCCTTGTCCAAAGTGTTCAAAAGTATACAAAATATCAGACGAAGAATATAAAGAGATTTTAAAATCACAAAATCCAAATATATTTCCAATAGAAGAATATGTAAATTCAGATACAAAAATTTTGCACAAGTGTAAAATTTGTAATCATGAATGGCGAGCTGAACCCGGCTCTATTATACACGCAAATAGAGGTTGCCCTATTTGCAGAGGTGGAACTGATACTGTAGTTCGTGGAGTGAACGACATGTGGACAACAAATCCAGAGTTAGCAAGTCTATTAGCAAATCCAGACGATGGATATAAATATACGCAAGGAACAAGCAAAAAAGTTCTTTTTAAATGCAACAATTGTGGTGCAATATCCAAGTCATTATCAATACACAAAGTTAAAACAAGAGGGTTTAATTGCAAATGTTGTTCAGAGAGTAGAAGTTTTCCAAATAAAATAATGTACAATTTATTATCTTATTTAAACATAGAATTCGAAGATGAAAAGAAATTTGATTGGTGCAATTTTAAAGTGAAGAATAAAAATAAATTTGGTATTTATGATTTTTATATCCCATCGAAAAATATTATTATTGAAATGGACGGTAGATTTCATTACGAAGATAATAATTTAAGTGAACAATCTCTTTCTGTGTCGCAAATTATTGATTTTGAAAAAGATAGGCTCGCAAAGGAACAAGGAATAAAAGTTATAAGGATAGATTGTTATAATTCCGATATTGGGTACATCAAAGAACATATTTTAAAAAGTGAACTAGATAATTATTTTGATTTAGATGACATTGATTGGGATTATTGTTATTATCACACAATTCCAAATCATATTAAAAATATTTGGGCTGACTACAATAACGGCGATACTATTACGGATTTGTCGAGAAAATATAATAAAGATTATGGAACAATAAGTAAATATTTAAAAATCGGGAATAGTTTAAATGTTTGTACTTATACATCGGACGGTTATCATACAGAAGTAATTTGTATAGATACTATGAAAATATATAATAAAATTGCAGATGCTATTCGAGAAACTGGCATAAGTAATATATCTTATGCTTGTAATACTAAATCGCATATTGCCGGAAAATCAAAAAACGGAAAACCTTTACACTGGATGTATTATAGGGATTATGTAAAAGATTTTGGAGAAGTGAGTTGATTACTTACTTCTCTTTTTTGTATGGAATAGAAAGCTTGGCTGGCACTCAGTGTATGAATAGATGGGACGAAGGAAGCTGGGACATGATTCCTTTAGACACGGAAGGTTCATCATCATAGTTGATCAGAGGGAAAATAGCCTTTATAAAGCAGGAAAAGAGGATGCTTTTAAAACTATACGCTCAAATCATCTATTCGGTACCAGATACTACGATATTCATCACTTTCGGCTCTGTTTTTGAGGTAAATATTTAAAGAAAAGTCTGAAAAATCCTTGATATTATAGGAAGGAAGAAGGTGATTAATTGGCAAAATTATTAGACGTTCTCAATGATAACGAATTAAAAAAAACTAATATTGCAAATTTGCGCCAAGAATATAAAAAACTGTCCAATATTTACAACCGTATCATAAATGAGGAACTTGTTTATTGTCCTCATTGCGGTAATTGGAAAGCAGTTAATTGTTTTTATAGTTCTAAAAATTATCCTGATGGCATTGAACATTATGCATGTAAGGAATGTCTGTTAGATATGATGACAGATATTGATAAGAAGACAAAAATTAGAACTGACAATAAAGAAAAGACCATTGCGGTGTTTAGAAAGTTAGATTGGTATTTTAATGAGAAAGACTATTATGAACAATTAAACAGTATTGCTGAGGGAACTGGTGAAAAAATAAGAAGCACTGCTGCACAACAACTTTTGGTGATTGTAAAATCATTGAAACAATATAAGGACAAAACCTTTGCTGAGAGCGAATTTATAGATGAAGATATTAAACAAGAGAATTCACCTGAAGATACAAAGATTGTGCAAAAAACGTTAAAATCAGCAAGAAAACGATTTGGTAATTCCTACTCCAATGAAGATCTGATGTTTTTAGAGAATGAGTATCAAGATTGGATTACCAGATATGAGTGTAATACCAAAGCTCAAGAAACTATTTTTGAGCGTTTAGCATTTAAAAAATGGGAGATAAATAAAGCGACAAAAGCTGGTCAAAATACAAAAGATTTAGATAGAACATATACAGAACTATTATCTTCTATCAATATTTTACCACGTCAAAATTCAGGAAACGGATTAATGGATTCATTGTCGTTTGGACAGATGATCGAACAATGGGAAGAACATGACCCCGTTTTCGAGCCAGAACCAGAGTTTGCAGATTGCGATGGTATTGGGAAATATCTAAGAGTTTGGTTCAAGGGACATCTCGCAAGAGCGTTAGGTTTAGATAATGGATATTCAAGAGAGTATGATGAATACATAAAACAATATACAGTTACTAAACCCGAATATAATGAAGACGGTACTGCCGAGGATATTTATCAAACAATATTCAGAAACGAAGGTGAATAATCATGGCTTCCGAAAGAAAAATGACAGCTAAAGAGATACAGCAAAGCAAAGCCGATAGGATGATGCATACAGTTATACGAAGGGCTTCGTACTATCGTGCAAACCCACAGCGGTTTGTGGAAGAATTGATGGGTATTCACCTAAAACTTTTTCAAAAAATCCTCATTTATGCAATGATGACTTATGACTATTTCTATTTTATTGCAGCGAGAGGTATTGGGAAAACTTATTTAGTATCTTTATACGCCTGTGTTCGCTGTATATTATATCCGGGTACAAAAATTGTTGCATTTAGTGCAACATTTAAACAAGGGAAAGAAATTGTATTAAAAATAACAGATGATTTTATGATACACTCTCCTTTTTTATGTAATGAAATTAGAAAAACAAGTACAGGCTTAAATGATTGTGGCGTTTGGTTCAAAAATGGTTCTTGGATTCAAGTTCGTGTTGCAGGAGAAACCAGTAGAGGTGCTCGTGCGAATGTAATTATTGGGGATGAGGCGAGGATGATTCCAAGAAAAATATACGATACGGTTATGCGACCAATGAACTCTTCTCCAAGACAGCCGGGTTATTTAAGGAAACCAGAATATCAACATCTTCGAGAAATGAACAAAGAATTCATGATGTCATCAGCTTGGTATAAAGCGAGCGAAATGTTTGAAACAGTAAAAGCTTATACTGCTAACTTTTTAGATGATAAACGTAATTACTTTATATGTGATCTTCCTTATCAGTTAAGTATTGCCGAAGGTCTTTTAATGCGTGAATCTATCGAAAATGAAATGTCCGAGGAAACATTTTCAGATATATCTTTTATGATGGAACGTGAGGGTAAATTCTACGGTTCATCGGAAGATGCGTTGTTTAATTTTAATGTACTTAACAGTCGGAGAATTTTACAAGATAGTTTAAAACCGCTTGATTTTTATAGAGAAACAGGCATTCAAATTCCTAAAAAACAAGCAAATGAAAAACGTATATTATCGCTTGACGTAGCTTTACTGGCTTCTCGTAAACATGACAATGATGCAAGCTGTTTTATATTTAATCAATGTATGAATTATGAAGACAATAGTTCTATTAGTAATATATCATTTATTGATACGAAAGAAGGATTGCTTACAGAAGAATTAGGCTTATGGTTAATGCGTTATTTTTATCAGTATGACATGGATTTTTGCGGACTTGACTGTTCGGGTATTGGACAAGCGATTTTAGATAGTGTAATGGTAGATAAATATGACCCTATGTTTGGCGTTACATATAAAGCAATGACAGTTATAAATAACGATGATTTGGCTGTTCGATGTAAAGTAAAAGACGCTAATAAATGTATATATGCAATTAAAGCCAATGCAAAGCAAAACAATGATATGTGTTTAGCATTACGTGCAGCATTGCAAAATGGTTATATAAATTTATTGGTAAGTGAAACTGATATGGAAGATAGATGGGCAAAATCAATTAAAGGTTATAATAAATTAACTGAGAATATGAAAGCTCAATTAAGACTTCCTTATTACCAAACATCATTCCTTATTGACGAACTCATAAATCTTGACCATGACATTTCAAATGGTCTTATCAAGGTAAAAGAAAAATCAGGTATGCGAAAAGACCGATATTCTTCTCTTGAATATAATTACTATGTTGTTGATCAGATTAGATTGAAAAAGAAAAGAGTCATAAATACCAATGATTTAGTTTCTCGTCTTCCTATTAGACAAGGACGGCGTTTTTCTATGTTCAATTAAAAGGAGGTGCATTTACATGCCAAGAACAAAGAAAGCGGATGCTGATGCACCTGCTACAAATACAAACTCATCTTCCACTGTTGGGAAGAAATATACAGCAACAGAAATACGAGAATTCCAAAAACAAGATCGTCGAAAAGAGCTATACGCAAAAGCGCAAGAAGCTATAAATTTATTGGATTTAACAAAAAACCAATCACGAACTTATACAATTTATAGTAAAGAAAATCTTCGTGCATATATGAAAAACCCACAATCAAATGAAAACAGTCTTAGAAATTTAAGCCGCTTCTTATATCGAGTTTCACAACCATATCGCAGATTAGTCAATTATAATGCTCAGCAAATTGATCTCACTGCAATGACATTATCTCCGAGTATCAATATAACTGAAGAAAATAATAAAGAAACAGTATTGAAAGATTACTATGATACTTGTGTTAAAGTGGATCAGATGAATCTTCACTCCGAAATATATAAATTGTTAGTTACCGCATGGATTGAAGATGCTGCGTATGGTTATATTTACGAGGACGATACTGGATTTTTTATATACCCATTAGATGGCGAATATTGTAAAGTAAGCTCTACAAATATGGACGGCACTCTTAATTTTGCATTTGATTTTACATATTTCAAAAAGCGAGAAGAATTACTAGAATACTGGGATTCTGAATTCAAATCAATGTATGACACATATAAAAAAGATAGTAAATTGCGATGGCAAGAGTTAAATCCAGAAAAAACTATTTGTATAAAAATAGGGATTGAAGACCCTACGCTTTGCATAGCCCCCTACTTATCATTGTTCGAGTCTATCATTGATAACATTGATCTTCAATCAATTGTTGCCGTGAAAGACGAATTATCTATTTATAAATTATTGGTAGCACGATTAAATCATATGTCTGGCAGTGATGATCCTTCGGACTTCGAAGTTGACATCGATACGGCGTTGAGCTATTACTATAAACTTGAAGCTTCTTTACCTGATTGTGTGTCTTCTGTAATATCTCCTCTTCCTATTGAAGCAGTCGAATTTAAAGGCACTACTACCGATGACACAGATATGATTGCAAATTCTATGAGTAATCTTTTTAAAATATCTGGCGGCTCAATGGTGCTCAATGACGAAAAGCAAGGTGCGTCGATTTATAGGGCGCATCAAATTGCCGATATGATGCAAGCTTTAAAACCATTGTTAGGACAAATTCAAGCATGGATGAATCGACACTTATCTTATATCTTATCGAATCCTGCAAAAGTTAAATATCTTGAAACTTCCCCTTGGATGAAGAATGAAAAGAAAAAGGAATTAATGGAATCGGCAAATGCGGGAATTCCTGTAAAAATGGCTGTCGCTGCATTAGATGGTTTTAGCCCATTGGAAGTGTTAAGAATGCAATTCCTAGAAAACGATGTGTTGTCACTGCATTCTACTTGGATACCACTTCAGAGCGCATACACTCAAAGTAGTAATAAATCAAGTGGTGGGCAAGAAAAAGACGTATTAACAACAGAAGGTGAAAATACAAAAGAACAAGAAAAAAATAAGATGTAGTTGAGGAGTGTTATTTTGGAACATAAATATTTTTACTGTTATTCTAAACCTTTAAAAGATTATTTTTTGGAAAATGGATTGAACTTCCAGATGGCACAAAACTAACTTGGACTAAAATTCCAAAGGAGGCATCATAACCACATGAAACAAAACTTTATCCGCACAACAGACGCGTCTACTTCTACTGCCCTCTTACGACTCGGCTTTCAAAAAGTAGACGAAAGAAATGGTATTTATACATTTCTGAACACTGACAAATTGCAGTTTTCAGAAAATGATATAGATAAATCAAAAATTCAATACACGAATATGTTGTATATTTAGTCGTTCTCCTATCTGAGTGGTATTTTTATACCTAAATTTCTTTGTTTAAACAGAGGAATAACATCTAGCTTTCTCCAATGTAACGAATGATTGGGTATGCTCCAATCACATTGCTAAAATTTTGATTGGACGTGGCGAAATGTTGCGTCCTTATTAAATTGAGGAGGAAACTATGGCTTATAATAAAGAAACTGGTATGTATGAAGGATACATATATAAAATTATCAATGATATAAATGACAAGGTGTATGTTGGTCAAACAATCAATACAATTAATTCTCGATTTTCAGCCCATAAAAGTTCTTCAAAAACAATAGACAAAAGAGAATGTGCTTTATATAGAGCAATGAGAAAATATGGAGTTGACCATTTTACTATAGTAGAAGTTGCAAAATATATTTCCGACAAAAAAGAAAATTTATTAAAAATATTAAACGAAAAAGAAATATTTTGGATAAGTAAATTTAATTCTTATATTGATGGATATAATGAAACCAAAGGTGGAGAAAATGTTTCAAAAAAGAATTTAATATCAGTTGATCAATATACTCTCGATGGAACATTTATTAAAACATATGACAGTATTATGGAAGCAAGTAGAGAGACTGGAATCCATGATAATTCTATAACTATGTGTGCAAATAAACATAATAAAACTGGTGGTGGCTATATTTGGACAAAACACGGTGAACCTCCGATACTTAATATAAAACCAGCTTATTCAAAATGTATAAAACAATATGATTTAAACTTGAATTTTATTGCGGAATATGAATGTGTTACTGATGCTGAGAGAAAAACTGGAATCAGTCGAGGCGGAATATCAGCTGTTTTAAATAAATGTGATTATAGCTACAAAGGTTACATTTGGGTAGATGAAAATCATGAAGTGTACACCCCTAAACAAAGACACAGAAGAATTTTTCAATATAATTCACTTGGAGAATATATATCAGATTATAAAACAGCCAAAGAAGCACAAGATTTAACTGGAATTAATAGTAATTCAATATTATTAAATTGTCATGGTGTTCAACTTTCCGCTGGATACTATATTTGGAGATTTGAAAATGAAAGTTTTGATAAATATGATATTCCATCAAAAATGCGACCAGTTTGTATAATGGATGAAAATAACACAGTTGAGAAAATTTTCTGCAGCATTAAAGATGGTGCAAAATATTTTAATTTAAAAAGCACATCTAATATATATCAATCAATTAAATTAGGTGTTAAATGTCATAATTATTATTGGAAATATTACGAGAAAGGAGGAACAATTAAAAATTGAAGAAACGATTATTGTACCTAGAAGATTTATATAATTTTTATTCAAATACATATAAACGTTCAACACGTTTTGATGCAGAAAAATCAGGAAGTCCAATTGTCGTGCAAGTTCATGGGAAAGTAAATTTTGAAAAAGACGGCAAAGACACAGAAGGATTGTGTCCTGTACATCTACAAGCATGTCATACAAATCTTAATATTAACGGTTCAAATATTTCTGACGAAGTAATGACCTCTGCTCTTCCATCATTTAGCAACCGTCCTATTCTTGGTTATATTCATATTGTAGACGGTCAACCAGAGTTTTATAGCCACAATATGCATGAAGATGATGACGGAAATATTGTGTATGATGAAGTTCCAGTGGGAATTATACCAGAATCTTGTAACGCACAATTAGTTTATGATGCAGATAAAAAGAAAACCTATTGTGAAGTAGATGGTTATATTTTTGAGGAATATTCTAAAGCTTCTGAAATATTAAAACGTGAAGAAGAATGTTCTGTGTCAGTGGAATTATCTATCAGGTCTTTATCTTACAATGCGAAGGAAAAATATCTTGATATTGAAGATTTTTTCTTTAGCGGCGTGACCATCCTTGGTAAGACACCTGATGGAGAAATCGTTAAACCGGGCATGGAAAAATCTAATATTAAACTTACTGATTTTAGTGAGAAAAATAATGGTATGTTCTCAAAATACGAAGACAAAATGATTGAGTTTCAAGAGAGACTTGAAAAATTAGAGTCTGCTTGTTCCAATAAATATTATTTCAAGGAAGGAGGAAACGAAGAAACTATGTTTAAAAAACTTTTAGAAAAATATGGTAAGACTATCGAAGACATTACTTTCGAATACGAAAATTTATCTGACGAAGAATTAGAACAGAAATTCGCAGAACTTTTTGACAAAGAAATTCCAGACGATTCTGAGGGAGAGCCTTCCAATGATGGCGAAGGTGAAGATGGTTCTGGAACAGAAGGAAGTACAGATAACGGAGAAGATTCAAGCGAGGGTGGAAATCCTGAAGAAAATTTCGACAATGGTTCTTATTTCGTTAATCCAGAGAAGTTTTCTGTCACAATGTCAGATGGCTCTGTAAAAGATTTTGCATTGTCTTTAGATGAGATTACTTCTGCTTTATATACACTTGTAAATAATATGTATGCAGATGATGATGCTTGGTATTCTGTAACTGTATATGAAGACAATACTTTAATTATGTCTGATTGGTGGAATGGAAAATACTTTAAACAATCTTATGTAAGAGAAGAAGACAATTTTTCTTTGGTTGGAGATAGAGTTGCCGTTCACTCAGTATGGGTAACTGACGAAGAAGAAGATGCGTTAAATGAAATGCGTTCTAACTACGAAGCACTCAAAGAATTTAAAGAAACTGTAGAACAGAATGAACTTCGTGCTCAGAAAGAAGAAATTCTTAATTCTGAAAAATATGCAGTTCTTGCAGAAAAGAATGAAGCAGGTGAATACACAAATGCTGATTTCGCAGAATTAGTAAAAGAAATGGATAACTATTCTCTTTGTGATTTAGAAACAAAGGTTAAAGTCATCCACTCTGACTATGTTACGGAACATCCTGTACATTCAACATTTTCTGCTAAACCAGAAAAAACTAAAGTTACATCTGTAAAACTGTTTGCAAATCCAAATAACGATAAGAAATCAAAACCAAGTCGTTACGGTAATTTGTTCAAAGAAAGTAAATAAACAACCATTATTAGTAACTGCTCAAAGATCGCTCTTTTGCGGTCTTTTTTATTATGCAAATTTTTATAAAAAATAGGAGGAAGAATTATGTCAATTCGCATGAGTTTAGAAAAACACAACGTTTGCTTTCCAACAAAAGTTCTCTCAGAACACGTTGGTAGAGTTTTAAACATGGTAATCAAAGAAGACACAGACAACGGAACAGTTTGTGGAAAGGGTGACTACGTATCTTTTGATCAGTATGAAGTAGCTGATTGTCCAGCAGGTTTCGAAGGAGAAATTCTGGAAAAAGCTGCTAACGGCAACTGGTATGTAGAGGTTAAAAAAGTTGATCCTAATGCACCAGCAATTTTGATTTATGAAGTTCCAGAAATTGCTGAAACTTACGATTCTCGTTTTACAGCACTCTCCAACTTCTTCAATGAAGCAAGTTCTACAAGAACAAAAACTGTTAGAGGTTTCGTTCTTAATGTAACAGACGTATACGAACTTAGTGAAGATGCGTTCGATGGTACACCAGAACCAGGCAAGAAAGTAACTATTGAAGCTGGAAACAAACAGAAACACAAAGTTGGCGACGAGTAATCGAGAGGAGGTATTTACATAATGAAAAGAATTAATTTTAGTGAAAGAATTATGAACGTGTTTGCAGAAATGCAGACATCTTATGACGATGTTAAAAATTTAATGTTTGACTTATACAAAGGCGAACTGGATGAAGGTATTTCTAAAAGAGATGCTGAAGACAAACTTAGAGAAATGTCTTTAAAAATCTTTGGTCTTACAAAAGATTCTTCTGTAAGAGAACGTAATCGTGCATATAGAGATTATGGTAGACAGTTCTTTGACGTTATTGAAGAAGTAACAGACTGGACAGTTACAACTGGTCTTAAAGAAAACGAATGGTTTAATGAGTTAGTAAACTATAAAAACCTTAAAGAAGGGGATAAAAACCTTTTCAAAAATGAACATGAAGAAACTATCCTTTCTATCGCAAGAATGGGTAAAAGACATCATGACACAATGCTTCAGAGATTGCCAGAAGGTAGCACATATTCTGTAGAAACAGATGTTTATGGTGCTGCTGTTGGTGCTGACATTGACAGATATCTTATTGGTCAGGAAGATTGGACAAAACTTGTAGATTCAATCACAAAAGCTTTCGTTGAAATGACACAGAACCTGATCTTCACAGAACTTCTCAATGCTCCACAGAAACTCCCTGTACAGACAGGTTTCGTTGAAACAGGTGCTCTGAATGCAACAACAAGAAAGAAATTTAACAAAGTTCTTCAGAAAGTTTCTACAGCAAATGATAATGCAGAAGTTGTAATCATGGGTACAATGGTTGCACTTCAGGAACTTGAAAACCTTGTTAAAGTTGAATGGATTTCAGATTCTCAGAAAAATGATGTTGCTACTATGGGCAGACTTGGAAACTATGGTCGTTATAGACTCATTGAAATCCCACAGAGATTCGCTAAGAATGATGTAACAAAAGAAGTATACACAGATGACATTCTTTGGGTATTTGCTTCTGGTGAAAACAAAATGATCGACATGGTTGATGTTGGTGAAACTCTTATTGACGAAGTATCTGAAAGAGGTACAGCTAACAGCAACATCGCTGATATTATGAAATATGAAGTTCAGAGAGAACTCGGTGTTGCAGCTCGTATCTGTCGTTATTTCGGTCAGTGGAAAATTACTGAATAATATTAAATAGCAAAGAGAGTGTTGTTTCATAGACAATGCTCTCTTCTATTGTGTGGATGTAAAGGAGGATAAGCGATGGCTTATAAAAAGAAAGTAGATACTTCCGTTGCACAGAAAGAAGTTGCAACAGAAGAAGTATCAGAAGACACAGTTTCTACAGTAAAAAAAACTGTTGTTAAAAAACAGAAAAAGACTTTTACTGATTCCGACTATATTCTTTGTCGTTCAGTTTGGTATGGTGGTCTTAATATTACTTGCAGATCAGGCAACTTTTACGAGTTTGTAAATTATGGTGCAGAATGTGATATCAATTATAGAGATTTGGTAGATTTGGTTAGGAAAGGTTCTGACCACGTTCTTCTACCAAGATTCATTGTACTTGACGAAGATTTTATTGAAGCATTCCCTAATTTAAAAAGAGTTTATGCTTCAATTTATTCAAAAGCTGATTTGCTCGAAATCTTAGATTTACCTATTTCAAAAATGAGAACTGAAATTGGTAAACTTCCAGATGAGTCTAAAGACGTTTTGTGTAAAATGATTTCTACAGAAATTGCAAACGGTCATTTGGATAGTATTTCTAAAGTTAGAGCTTTGAGTGAAATCTTTAATTCTGATTTTAATCTGTTAAGCGAACTCTTTGTGAAATAACAGGAGGTGTTGAACTATGACACTTTCCTACTCCACTCTTTTCTCCAGAGTGTTTAATAAAATTGACGACCCGAAAGAGTTGTCTTTAGATATGAATGATTTGGTCGAAATTTATACAGAACGATTGCATTCAGTAATCGGGAAACCAAGAGTTCGAAGACTCTTCTCTTCTATTGTCTTGAATGACAAAGTTCAATCAATGGATTTTGAATTAAATAATTCAGTGGACGAGTATTCTGACAAAGATTTTGTCTTAGAACTTCTGACTCTTGGCATGTCTATCGAATGGCTGCAACCACAGGTAGACTCTATCAAACATACTTCAATTATGATAGGTGGTAAGGAAGAGAAAAAAATTCTTGATAATCATAAGAATATGATTAGCCGTCTTAATAGCATGAAGAATGAAATGAATAAAATGATTAGAGATTATGGATTTCTCTATAATTCATACATCAATGGTAACTAATCGTGAAGTATAAATATGGAGAATTTTCAAACGACCAAATTAATGAAACTGTAGTTTCAATGCACAATGATATTCATAAATTATTGTTGTACAAAGACAGAAATATAACTGAACAGATTTTTAAATCAGAGGAAGATTTTGTGAATTATTTTACGAATCTTCTTTTTCGTTTTGGTGGACTTAATGAATTATTAGGCGAACCAAAAACAATGGTAGATTTTATGTCTACGTTGCAGAGTGCGTATGATGAAGTTTTGAGCAGTCATTTCCGCTATTATGTGTTTCGTAGAGCAATCTTAGATTGTCATGGATACATTAAAGAAATGGTCGAAGATGGCACATTGGAAATGGAGGGATAATATGCCGAGTTTAAAAACAGCTAGACGTATTGCTTCCATGAAGAACAATGGTGCTAAAACAATGGGTCAGATTTATAAAGAAGAATCTGATTGGCTCATGGAATCCACATGGGAAAACGACCTTCAGAGTAAGAAATGTTACATCTATGATTATGATCATGATGACTTTTTTGTAGACGAGCATGGTATTAAGAGGTCTCTCGCAGAAGGTATGACTTATGAAAAGACGAATAAGACTTGTATCGACGCAAAATTTATCGTAAAAACGTATCAGTCTATGGATAAAGACCAAGTTGAATATTATATACAATTTCGCCCAAGTCAAAAATTGAGATTTGATGAGAATGATGAGCTTTTTTATTTCGAGAAAATACGAAAAAGATATAATTCATCATTTCCGATAGGCGGATTTTTGGATATTCCAGATGATAAAGGAGTGTATCACAAATGGCTGATTTGTCGTTCTGAACAGGCGAATCAATTTCCAAAATATCTTGTATTACCAGTTAATTATGAGTTTATGTGGGTAGAAACGAATGGAAAAGAACGAATCAAAAGACGCATGTGGTCAGTGTTAAGAATGCAATCGTCGTATACGATTGGAACTTACACAGATCATGTATTTACGCATGTTGATAATCAAAACAAAGTCTGGTTACCTATGAATTCTATAAGTGAAAAAATAGGATATACAGATGATGAAAACAAAAATATGCGAGTAATTGTTAGTACATTACTAGAACGTCCTGCTGTTTGGAAAATTACAAAATGCGAGAACGTTCAACCTTTTGGTATTCAGAAATTGACCATTTATAGCGATGCGTTCAATGAACACACCGATTACGTAAATTTGGAAACTGGTGAAATGTACGCAGACTTCTACACATCTCCTATCGATCCATTGGAGCCAGCTAATGATTTTATGTCTGATGTAGCAAAGATAACTGCTTCTACTTACACTATTAAAATTGGTGGAAGTTATAAGATGTTGTCTGTTTCTTCTATATTAGATACGAACGGCGTAAATATTATAGAGGATTTTTCTGATGCAACATTCGTATGGACTTGCAATATAGACGGAGTTGACTTCACTGATAATAAAGAAATTATCACATGGTTAAATGGAAATACATTTAATAAGAGGAAACTTAAATTTTGCAACGACAGATCTTACTTGCAGAAAGTATTGAATGTAAAGTGTACGATCATTAAAAACGGAAAAAGAATTGAAGCAACTAAATCGTTTGAACTGGTTGTTTAAAGGAGGCTGATACATGATTGAAATTAAAACAAAGAATGATTTGCTGAATAAACTTCGCTCATATGTAAAAACTCCCGATGATGAATCAGTTCGATACAAGGAAATTATTAAACATAGTTTGCTGAAATCTCCCGAATTATTGTATGCATTACACGAAGAAAGCTTAGAACCTGAGTTGTTCTGCGAAAACGAAGCGGGCGAAATGGTTTTAAACATCGATGAAGATACGGGCGAGTTGCTTGGTGAAGTTGATTTGTATTTTGGCGAAAATGCAAATATACGTCCATATTTGTTTATACCAGAAACACAAGATAAAGTCAGAAATTACATTTGCTATCAAGTGATGTTTGACGAAATACCAAAATATAACAATATTCAAAAGTATACTGAAATAAAATTTACTATTTTTGCAAATGGAAGTGACCGAGTGGATGACTTGACTGGAATTGCTCGTCATGACCTTATCGCTTCTATTATTAGAGAAAAATTTAACTGGTCTTCTATTTTTGGTTTACAAACCAAACTCATATCTTCTAAAGAATCTACAACTGATAATAATTATCTCGTCCGTACTCTTATTTTCCAAATTCTTGATACAAATGGAATTGGTTATACTCCTTACGGTGAAGAAACATATATAAGGAATAACGAATATTGGGTATGACAAACAAAGATAATTGCATAAAAAACGATGAGTTAAAAGTTTATCGTGGTGAAGATTTTGTTGTTTCAAAACATATAACAATTCATCAGCCACAATTGGGAGAAATTTGCGATTACGGTGAGCAAGAATATTATTCTATGATTTATCAATTGGTCGCAACTCCACAATCAATGAAATGGCAATTGTGGGACGCAGGTATAGATTATACAACAATCTCCCCATATGAGTTGTTCTATTCACTTTTATACAAAATGTTTCCATTAGAAAGAACTTCTATTGTATTCGGAGATTTAGATTTTACTAAATTTCAAGTTGGTCAGAATCGTGAAAATGATTCTATATGTTTGTACCAAAAAGTATACAGTGGTTCTATTTATAAAGATGGAAATCTTGTATATGAGTTTAAAAATTTACTGGATGCGTCAAGGTTTATCGGTTGTAATTATGACGACTTGATTAAAAACTTGAGCGTTGGGAATCAATATGAAGAATATATATTCGACGACGTGAAATCAGACGTTGTAATCATAGATGAATTTACGTATATGATGATAACTGATTATCTTCGACAAGTACATATGATTCAAAAAGATGAAAAATTGCCAGCGAATGAAACAACAAAAATGATTCTTATTGAAGATGATAAAGAAGAATATGAAAGAAACAAAAATAAAGAACACCATTCGCAGTTGAAGAATTTAATTTCTTCGTTAATTAACTGCGAAGGATTTAAATATGATCATTCCAAAGTTTGGGATATGAAAATTAATGCTTTTATGGATTCCGTAAAACGAATATCTAAGATAAAAAATGCTGATTTGTTAATGCAGTCTGGGTATTCAGGATTCGGAATCAATTTAAAAGATATAGACAAGCAACAATTAGATTGGTTGGGAGAACTCCAATAGGGGTTCTTTTTTTATTGTTTAAATTTAAGGAGGAATATAATATGGCTTTTAACCCTAATGAATTAGTTCTTGAAAAAATTAGAGCTGTTGAAGAGTATGATCCTGCAACAAACGAACTCACAGGTAGATATACTCAGATTGAAGACCCAAGTTTGAAAACAAGTGCAGATGCTACTGACGTAACTGACGCTATGGGCTCAACAATTCAGACTTTCTACAATGCACAGAAAGGTACTTTTGATTTCACTAACTCTCTCTTCTCTCTTGACCTTGCCGCTTCTCAGTTTGGTTCTAAGAAAGTTGTAGCTGATGGAGATAATAAAATTATCATGCCAGTTTCCGAAGTTATTACTATCGGTTCTGATCATACAGTTACATTGAAATATGTACCAGTTGGAACAGAAGGCGCAGAAATTAAATTTGTAAAAGTTATCAATGGTGACAACACATTTGGTAAAACATACGAAGTAAGTGCTACTCCTGCTGACGGTAAATTTACTCTTGATGCAACAGAGAAAAAAATCACACTGCCAGAAGATGTTACAGGTAGAGTATTTGTAAACTATGAAAGAGAAACAGAAGTTGCCGTTCAGGTAACAAAAACAACAGAAGGTGTTCCTGAAGTTAAAACACTTCTCATTCATGCAATCTTCCACAATGTATGTAATAAAAACATTGTATACGCTGGCGTTATTCGTTGTCCAAGAGCACAGATCGACCCATCTAGTGTTGAACTTACTCTGAAAGCAGATGGAAAACACGCTGCATCATATGTACTCAACCGTGAATACTGTGATGAAAATGCACGACTTTTCGATATCTTAGTTTCAGAAGACTAATATATATAGGCGTGGCGGTTTGAAACATGGCCGCCACTTTTTAATGAGGTGAAACATGTCAAATAACAAACATAATGCAAAATGTAGTATTTGCGGAAAAGAATATACTGTTTGTCATAGTTGTACTGAACAAAGAAGTTTTACTCCTTGGAGAGTTATAACTGACACAATGGAACATTATAAAATTTATTCTGTGATTCATGGATATACTCTGAATAAAGATAAAAAATCAGCAAAAGCAGATTTGGAAAAGTGCGACCTGACAGGATTAGAAAATTTCAACCCAGAAATCAAGGCTGTGATTAAAGAAATTATGGCTGAAGAAAAGAATGAAAAAAATGTTCCTAAAAATGTCAAGAAAAACATTCCTGAAGAAGTAAAACATAAAGCAGAAAATGACAAAGAGAAAAACCTTTAAGAGCGATCATAGCGAATCGCTCTTTTACGCTATAAGAGGTGAACTAAGAAATAGAATATATAAAATTAGTTATTGATAATTCTGTATTAGACAAGTATGAAAAATATTATTTTAAGTGTCATCCGAAGGCAAGTAAAAAGCCAATAGAGAATCCTTGGCATCCAACTATCAATCAATGGATGATAATGAAACGACCAATGATGAATGCTATTAAACAGCGATGGAAAAATTTCATATGCTGGTTTATTGAAGACCAAGGTTATTCTAACCTACACATCGAAAAATGTGAAATGAAATTTACTACATATTATAAAACAAATCGTAGACACGACATAGATAATAGCTGTCCTAAGTTTATTTTAGATGGATTGTCAGAAAGTGGATTTATCGTAGATGACGACTCAAAACATGTTCAATCATTGTTATTGAAATGTTTTGTAGATAAGGAAAATCCGAGAACAGAAATAGAAGTGAATATATTGGAAAATAAAGGAGAATGAAGTATGTCAACAATTAAAGAATTTGTGGAAGCATATAACAATATCGCAACAGAAAGCTTAAAAGATGATTATTTAAGAAACAACCTTGAAATCAAATCATATTTGCCATTTTTACAGAAAGATGCAATTGTAACTGTTGTTGCAGAAAGAAGTACTTTTAAGCACGAATTGTATAAAAAAGAAAACGGCACTACAGGTGTGAGAAAAACAGATATTTTTAAAGTAAATTCAACTACACAGTATCTCCTTTTCTGCCGAGTAATTATTGAAAATTATACTAACCTCGAAGTTGAAACATCTGAATTCTACACAGAGTATGATTTATTGAAACAGAGCGGATTATTGGACAAGCTCATGGTGGGGAACGAACACGTTGCTCCGCTTATTCCTGCAAATGAAATTGCTGAAATGAGACAGCTTCTTTCTTGGAAACAATCAGACCTTTTAACAAACTTCTCTGATCCATATACATTCATTCAGAGAGAAGTGGAACGTTTTGGTACATTGACAGGAATTACATTAAAGCCAGTAATGGACAAAATCGCAAAATCTCTTGATGAAATGGATGAAAATGAAGTTAAAAAACTTGGAAATAAAATTGACAAGCTCATAAAAAAACTTAAATAAGACATTTCAGGTCGTATAACTATCACAGGTTGTGCGACCTTTTTCTATGAAGAGTGTCAATACTCTTCTATTTTGTGTAAAGCATGTAAGAACGGAGGGAATATGGCAAAAAATAGTATTTTAGGTGATATTGAGAAAAAATTAGATAGAATTAAAAACCACATCGCCGAAGAAGTTGCTCCTGAAGTAAACAAACTTTTTAAAGAATCTGTCAGTTGGTCTTTAGTAGATTGGTATAACGATTATGATCCTAGGATGTATCAGCGAACAAATAATTTCATGAACGTAATCAGCAGTGCGAGAACGTCAGGAAAAGGAAATATCCTTACTATGACTGTAGACTCAGATAGTATGAGTTCTTATAGTGGTTTCGATATACCACCATATAAAGGTTATAAAAGAGAACCGCTATCAGCAGATGCGGCTTTTGATTTCATGTTTATGAATGGTGAACATGGTCATGGACGATGGATGATGCACCGTTCTTTGCCGCCTTATATGTATGTAGATAGAGATGTTTCTACTGGCTGGGACGGTCGGTTAGGTAAAATTGTAAACAATAAAATTGAACAGATTTTAAAACAGTGAGGCGATTAAATAATGGGACAATATACTAGCATAATCGAGATACAAACTAATGTCGAAAAAGCCTTAAAAGATATTGTAGAGATTCAGGGTAGGATTGATAAACTTGAAGGGAAAGAACATAAGGTTGGCATTGGTGTAGATTCGAAAAAACTTGAAAGTGTCATTAACAACCTTGAAAAAATGCTTAAATCTCTCGGCAAAGGAACTGGAGATTTTAAACAGTTCGAAACTTTGTCGCAAGAACTTTCTGGTGTTTCGAAAGAAATTCAAAGCATAGGAAAAGCATTTGGTAATATAGATGATTCTGGAACAAAGACACTGCTCTCTTCTATTCAAAGCATTGATAGTTTACTTTCTTCCATTAGTGTAAATTTGAAAACTTTTAGTCAAGAAAGCTTAGTTAGTGGTTTAGCGGATGCTTTCGTGAAAATTGAAAGCCATCTATCTTCCTTAAGAGGTGTCATAGTAGACGTAGGTGATGGACAGGAGTTTTCTCCGCTTTTAAAAACAATAAACGATGTTCAGAGTGCTGTTTCTTCGTTGTCGAGCGCAATAGGAAAGATTAAATTAAATATTAACTTTGAATCTTCTGGTGCAGACGAAGAAGTTCTTAGCGAAATTGAAGCAAGAAAACAATCTTTGTTAGATGTTTACAGAACTCAATATGATGCAATGAGAAAAAGGGGTGCTTCTGGAACAGATGTTATTCGTTCCATGAATGCAAGCCGTGGGAAATCGAACGAAATATCATTATTAAACAAAGATATAAATTCATTCTCCGAATTAGATTATGATAATATCGATCAAAAGCTTAACGCTTATATTAAAATATTTGAAAAAATGAAAGCTGTGTCAAATTTGACATATGGTAGAGATATTTATTCAAATATAGAAGATGAATTTAAAAGTAAGATAAGTTCCGCAAAAGGAATGATCACTAGGTCTAAAAACAAACTTGGAATGAATTCTGGCGAAGGACTGGAAAGTTTGTTTGGTCCTACTAATTTAACAGGAGTTCTTGATCAGCTTAAAGAAATTTCCACTCAATTGAAAAGCATTGCAGACATAGCAAGTACAGTTGGTGATTCTTTAAAGAATAACCTTTCCTTTTCTTCTATGTCGGAAGAAATAACTATGCTTATTGGTAGATTGAATGATCTTGCTGAAGGTTTGTATAAAGTAAATGGAAAAACTATTAACAAAGATGGAACGATTGCTGAAAATATAATTACTTCTGATTCTACTAAAGAAGATTCTTCGTTGATAAAGCAAAACGAATCGGCTACCGAGCAAGCCATTCAATCAAAAAGAGAATTCGCTGCTGCTAATGAAGGTGTGCAAAATTCTGTAGCAGAATCTAAATCCGCACTCCAACTTGAGGCAGAATTGATGTCACAACTTGCAAAAGACGCACGTGAAGCGGCTGACGCAAAACAAGCATTTGTAGAAGCTAATAAACAAGTACAGCAAAGTGCAAACAATAGTAATAACTCTACAAAGAAAAACAAGTATAAAAACTATACTGAAATGTCGGAAGACGATTATATGTCTAAATATAGCAAACTCTCTTCTGCTGCGAATAAATTCTTGTCAGACAGAGGTTATGATATTTTAGGTGGTAGCGTTGGCGTAAAATTCTCTAATGGGTTTGCAAGGGTGAGTGCCGAGATTAAGGATGCTGAAGGAAACTGGAAACGTTTCTCGGCAAGCGTTGATGCAGATTCAAAAGTTTTCAATGCGAGATTTAATCCAATTACAGAAGGTATCAATAAGTTAAATTCTAAATTAGAAAACTTCGGAAAAGACGTTGTTCAGACTGAAACAAAGAAAGTATTTGACGAAAGTGATCTAAAAAGTTTTGAATCTGATGTCACTTCTTTGCAGTCAAAATTAAAAAAGAGTTTTTCTGGAAGCGACTTAGATAAACAAAAGTTTATAAATTCTCTTGAAGATATCATGTCTAGGTATCGAAAATTCAAGGATCTTTTTGAAAGCGGAGAAATTGACGTTTCGAATTGGAATAAATTACAAAGATATTTTAAAAGTTTTCAAGATTCGATAGGTCAATATTCCACAGAAAAATTAAATCTAAGTGGAAAAAGTGAAAAATATCTGAACGAGCTTGAAGAAGCAAAGACTTTATTAAACGAATTAAAAACTATCATTGGAAACGGTAACTTTGAAGGTGCGTTTAATGAAGACGAACTAGCAAAAATAGATAAATTTATAAATAAAATCAAAGAACTTCATAGATTAGGCACAAGCAAAGAAGGTAAAGAAGCTAATGCAGCACGCTATCAAAATATGTTAGGTGAGATTGAAAAAGCATTAGGAAATACAAGAATGTCGAAAGAATTACGTGCGGAATTCGAAGCATTAAAAGCTGAAATGCGGTCTTTTGATGATTCTGTACCTTCGGCTGATAAACTTGTAGAATTTGGTACTAGACTTGAAGCATTAAAAACAAAAATGGAAGCTTCTGGCGAAACAGGTTTATCATTTTTCGATGGAGTTGCAAAAAAAGCACGAAGTATGTCCGAGCAATTTATTGCGATGTACTTCAGCTTATACGATATTTACAATTACGTAAAAACTGGATTCAATTATGTAAAGGAATTAGATACTGCGTACACGGAAATGCGAAAAGTATCTGATGAATCTAAATCGACTTTAAAAAATTATCAAGCTTCAACGTTTGACATAGCGAACGAAGTTGGTACTACTGCTGTTCAAATCCAGAACAGTACGGCTGATTTTATGCGTTTGGGTAGATCACAGCAAAAACTGTGAACAGCCCCTCTATATGGAAACATATAGAAGTAAAGACAACTTTTATCGGGAAAACCCTAGAGATAGGCAATTCCGAGGACAAGATAAAATATTTGAATTTTTGTGACATGCATTTTGCATGTCTTTTTTAATGTTATGGAGAAATAAAAAGAAAGGAGGAAATGTAACAGTCGGATAAATCTTATAAAAAGTTATAAAGCATTGTTGATATTTATAACTTTTGTTGGTAGAATAAAGTATAAACATATAAGGAGATTTTAATTATGAGTAAATACTATTCTATCAATGAATTTTCAAAAATTTTAGGTGTGTCTGCACAAACATTAAGGAATTGGGATAATAATGGAAAACTTCATCCTCATCACACATCCAGTAATGGGTATAGATATTATTCGCATGAACAACTAAATCAAGTTATGAATATAAAACCAAATCTTGACAGAATTGTTATTGGATATTGTAGAGTTTCAAGTAATAAACAAAAAGATGATTTGGAACGACAAATAGAGAATATGAAATTATATTTAACTGCACAAGGAAAACCTTTTGAAATTATAAGTGATATAGGTTCTGGAATCAATTATAAGAAAAAAGGATTAAAAGAACTTATCAAACGAATATCTCAAAACAAAGTTGAAAAAGTTGTAGTTTTATACAAAGACAGACTATTAAGATTTGGTTTTGAATTAATTGAATATATTGCAAGTTTATACAATTGTGATATTGAAATAATTGATAACACTGAAAAATCAGAGCAACAAGAACTTGTTGAAGATTTAGTACAAATAATAACTGTATTCAGTTGTAAATTACAAGGCAAACGTGCAAATAAAGCAAGAAAACTTGTAAAAGAATTAATTGATGAAGGTGGTGAAGATGATGATAAAGACAATCCGAGTAATGTTGCTCCCAAACAACAAACAAAAAACTAAACTATTTCAATATGCCAATACTGCTCGATTTGCTTATAACTGGGCTTTAGGTAGAGAGCAAGAAAATTATAAAAATGGTGGTAAATTTATATCTGATAGCGATTTACGAAAAGAATTTACTCAATTGAAGAAGACTTCTGAATATGCTTGGTTAAATGAAATATCTAACAATGTAACAAAGCAAGCAATCAAAGATGCTTGTGAAGCATACAGAGATTTCTTTAAAGGATATACAAAGTTTCCACGATTTAAAAGCAGAAAGCATTCAGTACCAAAGTTTTATCAGGATAATGTAAAAATCCAATTTACAGATACTCATGTAAAAGTAGAAGGATTTGCTGCATCCAAGAAAAAGAACAAACAGAAATTGAATTGGATTAGGCTTGCAGAAAAAGGGCGAATACCTACTGATTGTAAATATACTAATCCTCGCATCAAGTATGATGGGATTAACTGGTATATTACAATTGGAATTGAGTATGAAGATGTTGAAAAACAGTCGCAAGTTGAAGGTATTGGAATAGACTTAGGAATTAAAGATTTGGCAGTTTGTTCAGATGAAATAAAATACCAGAATATCAACAAGACACAAAGAATTAAAAAATTAGAAAAAAGAAAACGCAGGTTACAGCGTTCAATATCAAGAAGATATGAGAAAAATAAGAAAGGAACGAGTTACTGTAAAACAAGCAACATTATAAAAAGAGAAAAAGAACTTTTAAAATTAAATCACAGACTAACAAATATTCGTCAGAATCATTTACATCAAATAACATCAGAAGTCATAAAACGAGAACCAAGTTTTATATGTATGGAAGATTTGAATGTAAAAGGAATGATGAAGAATAAACATTTATCTAAAGCAATTCAACAACAATGTTTTGGAGAATTTAGAAGACAGATCGAATACAAAGCAATGTGGAATAATATTCCTGCAATTATTGCAGATAGATTTTATCCAAGTTCTAAATTATGCTGTTGTTGTGGAAATATCAAAAAGGATTTAAAGTTATCAGACCGTATTTACAAATGCGAATGTGGTAATGTAATTGATAGAGATTATCAAGCTGCTTTAAATCTGAAAAGATACGGAGAATTGGCTTTAGAAAAATCTGTAGCATAACACTTTCAAGTTAATACAGATATGTACTGATACGTTAGTCAGGAATTTACGCCTATGGAGTGTACAAGAACTTGTTATTAGTATCTGAATTTATTCAGTGCGAAAACATACACGTTGAAGTAGGAATGAAACATAAAAGTTTATAACTTTTTATAAGTTTTCAGTAACGGAAATATATGCATGATATTTTAACGGGACAAAAAATAGGCAGATGGACAATTGGTGAAGAATTTAAAAAGAATAATAAACTTTATTACAAATGTATTTGTGATTGTGGCAATGCAAAAGATGTATTAAGACAGACATTATTGCGCGGTTCTTCATTATCTTGTGGATTCTATGCTAAAGAAAATACTTCAAGATTACAAGGTACGTGCGAAAAGCCCACTCCTTTAGCCGTTGGAGTGTCAGCATATACATTAAATGAAAACGAAATAATAGAAAAAATTCAAAATATTTTAAATCCGTAACGAGTAAGTTTTACATATAGTAATATATGTTTGCACGTTGTCCACCCTAACATATAATGATGAGGGCGATGATATACTCTGTTCTGCAAATATAATCTTAAAATGAAATTGCAGAGGTAGGCAGAAATGACCTACCCCTCTTCTATTTTTGAAGAGAGTAACAATAAAGGAAAGCATAAATGAAGCTGCTGAATCCGCCAAGACTGCAAACATCCTTTTGAACGTATCTGAGTTCGACAGTATTGATTCTGCCACAGAATCTTTAATTGCGATGTCTGCTGCATATGATGAGTTAGATAAAATGGAAATTGTAGACAAATTGAATAATGTGGGTAACAATTATTCAATTTCTACAGACGGACTTGCTGAAGCATTGCAACGTTCTGCGAGTGCTTTAAAAACTGCGGGTAATGACATGGATGAAGCAATTGCTCTCGTAACTGCGGGAAATCAAGTAGTACAAGATCCAGAGAGTGTAGGCGCAGGGTTGAGGACGATAGCTCTTCGCATCACGGGAACGGAATCTGCCAAAGAAGAATTAGAAGAACTTGGCGAAGATACTTCTGATTTCGTAGTACAAACATCGGCAAAAAGTCAGGCAGCGATTAAAGAATTTACTAAAGTTGCATCTAATAATTTTCAAGGTTTTGATATTTTAGATAGTAATGGGAATTTTAAGAGTACCTATGAGATATTGTTAGGTATCTCCCAAATTTACCAAGAAATCGTAGAAACAGATAAAAAATATGGAAGCAATATGAAAAACGGACTTTTGGAAACTCTAGCAGGTAAAAATAGAGCAAATATCGCAGCTTCCATATTACAGTCTCCAGATATATTAGCTTCGGCTTACGAATCATCACAAAATTCTGAGGGTTCAGCCCTTGAGGAAAATTCTAAATATTTAGACTCAATCGAGGGGAAACTGCAACAACTGAAGAATGAAGCCCAGGAATTCTGGTTTAATCTTATAAGTTCTGATTTAGCCAAGGGTATTATAGACACACTTACTACATTGTTAGATACAATCAATAAAATCGTAGATGTCGCAGGTGGAATACCTACAATTTTGGGTACGGTAGCAAGTGTATTAAGTGTTACAAAAGGTTTAGGATTAACAAATTATGTTACGAGTCATAGTTTACGAGTCCTTTCTTATAAGATTGTATAATAATGCCATACAATTAACGTAGGAATGAGTTGTCCTTGTAGACTTTAATCTACTAAAAACTAATCAAACGGAATATGCTGGAAGTTCCTAAAGCTGATACACCAAAACGGAACTGGAAACGGTAAACGTGATGTGTGAGGAAACTCTGAAAAAACGTATCAGATAGCATACGCTTAAAAGCTAAGTGCTTTATAATGGATAATCCATAGGTAGATTGTTTTATAAAATAATCGAAAGCAGGGAACACCTATAGTCTCAAAGTAGATACAAATATGATCGATATGTGTAAGATTGATCGGTGTAACCCCCAGAGACTGACAACGTTGGACAATATATAGGCGTAATTATATGTTGTTTTAAAAAACAGTCCGATCCGTATAGGAAACTATTCGCTAATGTTTGAAATATAAAATCCACTTGTTTTATCAGTAGGTATTAAATTCAAACTTACACAAAATCGTTGCTGACTTGGAAAACAGAACGATTCTCTCTCACCTTGTCAGTTGATTTAAGGTGACATTAAAAATATCAGTGATTCGGATAATCGTATCCAGATCACATCTTCTCTTCTCAACTTCGAGAGCAGGTATAGATTGACGAGTCATGTATAATTTTTTAGCAAGTTCTTGCTGAGTCATATTATTCTTGATGCGATAATGTTTTAAATTTTCAGAAAAATTATTTACCATAAAATGCTCCAAATACAACTATGTATTTTTATAGCATAATCTTCGTCTTATTGTAGAAGACATTTTGCAGAAAGACACCATATTTTTATGATGTCTTTCCTACTGCTTCTACTCTTCTACCTACTAATGAAATGGACGAAACTACTTTTGATGTTCTGTGGTATTGTTGTCGTAAAAAGAACCTGAGATATCAAAACCCTCAAGAAGTCCAAAGTGTATATGAAAGTCTTTTGTATTTTTTGCGAGAATAAGACTTCCAATAAAGCATACGCCAAACAACATTACGACGACTAATACTAATGTCATAATAATCTTTCCCATATCTCACCTCCCTTCTGTACTAATTTCCAAGAAGGGAAATGTGAAATTGGAAGAATTCCAAGATGTGTAAAATACACTAGAATATCACTTTGTCCTTTCCGGCACAATCGTACCTTTTGTAGGTTCGTGTCTGCCAGACACTTCCACATGATATAAGTATCAAACATTAAGCCGTGCGACGAATTGTGATGTGGTAACACAATTGCCTAATGTTCACCCTTATACTATCATAAATTCCAAAAAATAAAAATATCAAAACATACGTTTGTCGCAACGTGTCGGACGATTTTCGTTGACATTCAATGTCGGCTTGTACTACTCTTAATGTAGAAAATGAAATCGGAGGCGAGCTATGGCAAGAGGTGTAAAGAAGTTAAGTCTGGAAGAACAGTTGGAAAAAGTCACAAATGATATTGAGGAATGTGAAAAATCACTTAAAGGTATGAAAATATTAAAGGAAGAACTTGAAGAAAAGGTGCATCAAAAACATCTTTCTGAATTGGAAAACCTGATTAAAGAAAAAGGCTATACTATTGAAGACGTAGTAAAGATGTTGGAAGAAAAATAATTTTAAAATTTTTTCATTTTTTATTGTATTTTCTATAATTTTTGTGCATACTACAAGTAAGAAAACGAAGTGTTTCTTAGCATATCGTGTATAACGGTAAGAATATTATACAATTGTATGTTTGTCTCCGTGAATGACGGGACTCAAATGTAGAATATCATTCAAACGTATGTGAATCTCCGAGAGTAACGGGATGTAAAATTAGAATATTACTCAACTGTATGTTAGAAAGAGCCGTTTTTTGGCTCTTTCTCTTTTAGGAGCAAAAGATGAAGTTAGTTAAAGTGTCGAATGAATTTTTTAATATATGTAAAAATATAATGTTGCAAAAGAACTATTATACAACGAAGATGGACGCCCAAGTGTTTTAGTTATGAAATTAAAATACAAAGAACGGTATCATAAGTTTGTTGTTCCACTTCGATCAAACATATCATCGAAAACACCAAAAGAACAGTATATGTCTTTACCGCCGAATAGCAAAACAAAGCCACATCACTCTCATGGAATACATTACATAAAACTGTTTCCAATAAAGGATGAATATATTCAAACATATGTAGTTAGCAGCAAATTTGATTTAATGATTAAAAAGATTATAAGTGATAATGAACGTGATATTGTTCGAGCTTGTCAAAATTATTTACAGAAATGCGAAGATGGAAATAAGCATTATATGACTCCTGATATTGATGGTATTGTTTGTATGTTCGAAGATTTAGAAAAGAATAAATTATAACATTATACCGAGGTACTACTATCATCCCTTGAATTTTCAGCATCTAGTTCACCGACTAGGTGCTTTTTTATGTATAAATCAAAGTTTACAATTACATCAATATCATCATACACTAAATAGCCCTATGTTACCATAGAGCTATTTTTTGTGTTTACTACTGTCTAGCCACTTTTTAATTTTTATCACAATTTTTAGAAATAAATCCTTCCAGTGCTTTATTATCAAAATATTCATCAAGAGGGTAGGCGGAACACATATTTATTCCACCTTCTTACCACAATTATTGCAGATAAGTTCCGTCTGGTTCGTTGCAAATCCAGCCCAAAAAGACCATTTTTTACGAACAGGTGTAAATTCCGTGTGACCGCAATAAGGACATTTTTTCTTGTTAGTTTTACTCTCCTGTTCTTCTGTTCGAGAAAGATTTGCTTTAAACTGGGACATTTTCAACTGGAATTCGATTGGGTCTTTTTCTTTAAGGTCTTCCATCGAATGAATAAATACAATATCGTTTGTTATGGAAGAAAGAATGTCAAATTCTTTTGCAGACAACGGGGATATTAAAAGTTTTTCATCTGGATGGACTTTGCAAAATTCCCGATCTTCGTTTTCGCCAATTGTATAATATCCAACACATACCAAATCTATATAATCTGAGAGAATCTCACCATAATATGCTTTATATTCACTCGGATTATTTTGACATTTTTCGCAATATTTAACAATATTTTTCATATATTGTACCTCCAACATCTCATTGCTACAATTATATAATAGTGACAAAATTATTTCAATGTGTTTCCAAGAACAATTATTGCTACTATCTTTGTCGTAAACTTTGACAGCAAAAATAATTTTACCACTATATTTGATCTGTTTAAAAGCTCAAAAAGTATATCCAATGATGTAAGCTCTTTTTCAAAGGCTATTCAAAATTTTAAATTAGCAAATGTTAAAGGTGGAATGCCAGTAAATAGCCTGTTAAAACAGTACCAACATCTCGGCGACGGTGTTTTAAACGCTGGCAGGTCATTTCTTGAAGGTACTACAGAATTAGATGATTTTACAAGAGCATGTAAAGGAGCTATCCCGACAACTGCCAAATTCACAACAGCTTTAAAAAACATCGGTGCGAACTTAGCTGTCAGTGCAGTGATATCTTTGGTCATGTCTGCTATCTCTGGTCTGGCTACGGCTGCAGATGAGATTGCACAGAAAGCACAGGAATTGGGAAATTCTTTTGTTTCAAGCAAAGATGGAATTGCTGATTATAAAACTCAAGTTGAAGATCTTTATGGAACTATAAACAATCAGTCTTCTTCTATCGCTGAAGTAACTGATGCACGTAAACAATTGCTGTCAATTCAAAGTGAAATGATTGAACGGTATGGAACGGAGCAAACTTCTATTAAAGCAATCACTGATGCTATCAACGGAGAAGCCGAGGCTTGGGAAAAATTAATTGCTCAAAAATGGACAGAAACAAAAAATGAGTTCAATGGTGATTCTGGTATTTGGGAAAAAGCGATGAACTTATTCCAAGGATACGATACCAATATGGATCGTATGAAAGACGAATATGGCAATTATGAAGCAACAGTAGATTTGACTAATATTGTAAGTCATGAAACACAAAATGAAGTTAAAGAATTGTTACGTGAATTCGGAGAATTTGAAATAAATGATCTTGGGATCGAAAGTGTTCTTCTAAATGTATCGGGAAACGCAACAGAAGTTTATAATAAACTTTTAAATATTCAAGGCTTACTGGATGATTATGATTTAGGAAAAGATTTTGATAATCATCTTACTGAGATAATCAATAATGCAAAAGAAGTCTCAAATCAATACAAAGAAATTTATGATCAGTTTGTTCTGAATGATAAAATCCTTAAAGATACTGGCGAAAATGGGTATGCTGAATCGTTTAAAGAAATAACAGAAGAATATGATAAATATATAGACGCTGTTAATTCAAATGATGCGGAAGAAGTTGAAAGTGCAAAAGAAAGCTTTGCAAAAGCAGTCATCGAAAAGATGGATAAAGCTATTGAGAATGGCGATACCGATGTTGCAGATTATTTCAAAAATATGTATCCTGACCTGCAAGGAGAAATAGAGTCGTGGAATTTTGAAATAAAATTCGATGCAAATACCGACAACCTGCAAGATGATATCGACGATTCTTTGAATGTTTTGAAAGATTTTTCAAAAGAAGAATTACTTAATTTTAACATAGCTTCAGCTACCGACGAACAGGTAGAGGCATATAGAAAACTTCAATCCATTGCTAGAGAATATATGCCTTTTGAAGATTTAATTGATAAATTCGAAGAAAAAGGATTAATTCTCTCTGAGTCATATCAGAATCTTGTTGATAAATTTGGACAAGAAGCTGTGGATAAGTTGGATACAGAGGATTTACAAATTGCTTACACAATTTCTACAGAAGAAGCCGATGAAGCAATTGAAAAAGAGAAAAATAAAATTGATTCTGTAACAAAAGAACTAAAAAAAACAGGGCTTAGTGATTTAATTGGAGAATACGATCAAGCCGTTGAAAGTTCAAAAGAATATGTAGATTCACTAGATGATATTTATAAGGCTTATAATGGCATTAATAATATAGATAGAAGTATTCTTTATTGGGATGATGATACATTATCAAAAAATAAGCAATTTATCGAAGAACAATATAGCTCTTATGAAGAAGGGGTAAAACAATTAAAGGGAACTTGGTCTACTGTTCTTGGTACTTCTGAGAATATAGATGGTGTAGAAATTGCTTATACGCAAATGTTACAAACAGATAACGGTTTAGTCGCTCTTACTAAGGATACATTTTGGAATTATTTTAATAATATATTCAATCAATCTTGGAGTCCAGATGGTACTTTCGATGCAGAAAAATTTATCCAATTAGATGCAACTGGAACAGATATGCTGGTCAACGGACAGATAGAACATGTTGCGAACATGATTGCTGCTGCAGAAGGTCAGTATATGAACGGAATAAAGTTGACAGCTGACGATGTTATTGCTATTGGTTCACCAGCTTATGACGAAAACGGGAATGATTTATTGCCTAATAATAATTCTATTTTCAAAGGATATTCAATGCATGATGTGCAAGCAGGTGCATTGGAAACAGAATATAGATTTGCTCAATTAGATGAAAAGTGCAAAGAACTAGGCACAACAATACCAGAAGCGTTTAATAAAATGAATCTTACAGAATACGCAGACTATGCTTCTATTGCACTTCAAAGATTGATTAAGCAGAAAAAAGCTTTAGATTATACTGTTTCATACGACCCGTCAACAGCATTTGAAGCCATGACAACTGCCCTTGAAGAACAGGAAAATCAAGGATATTTAACAGATAGCACATTGCAATCGTTAAAGAGTACTTATGGAGATTTATCTGATGTAATTCTTAACACGGCAAATGGTGTTCAGCTAAATTCGGCTGCAATGCTTGAAATGACCGAAAAGAACGGAAAAGCTGCGTTAGTAAACACGTATCTTAAAGAAGCAGATGCTGTTAAGAAACGTGAAGATGCTGTTGAAAAGTTAAATAAACGTTTAAAAGAGTATGTTTCTAAATCAAAACTTACAACCGCACAAGAGGATAGACTGAAAAAAGCCAGAAAAGATGGTACACAAGCTATGCTCAAAGAAATTGATGCAAGTAAGAAACTTACTGCATCACAAAAAGAAGTTTTAGCAGCTACTATAAACGAAATCGAAGAGTTAAATAATGAAATCAACAAATATGATACATTAGAACAAAGTATTTTGTCATCCATTTCTGCCATTAATCTTTATAAAAAAGCGAAAGAAACTGCGAACGCAAGTGATAATTATAATTATGTTCAGTCAGAAATTGAGACAAACAAAACTGCTTTTGATAACGGTCTCACTAAGACAGATGATTTCAAGGAATGGATGAAATATATTGGCGGATTTAATCAGTCGTTAGAATATAGCGACGCTGAAATCCAAAAATATATGAACCGTGTTGAAAGATATTATACCGAAAACGGAAGTGGTTTATTCAACTGGCTTGACGATGCAAGTACAATATCACAGGGGATGGTTCAAAAACTTGCAGATGGTTCTTACAGCATAAATATAACAGATATAAACACTCTAGCTCAACGAATGGATCAAAGTGTAAGTTCTGTTACTGATATTTTGCTTAGAATGTCAGAAACAAGTGGTTTTGATATCGATTTTTCTAATTTAAGCGACTCATTGATTTCAGGTCTTGAGAGTCTTCCAGACAATGTTTATGAAGCAAGAACACAACTCGATGAATACGAATCTATTATTGACCAACTAAAAGAATCTGGCTATGATACCTCGAAATTAGAAGAACAATATGATGCAGTTTACGCTAATTTACACCCAGAATTAGATATTGCTTTTAATATTTCCAATATGTCTGAATCAGACTTGTTAGCAAGAGCACTGGAAGTTGTTGACGATGTTCAGGCTAAATTAGGCAAAACAGATGTGAAGATAAATCTTGATTCTACAGATATTGATGACATCGATAAGCAAGTAAAAGCAATTTCAGAGTACAGAGATACAATTGATATAGGTGTTGATCCAACTGGTTACGAAAATGCAACAATTCTAATGAAACAATTGTTGGATAAAAAACATCAGTTGGAAATTGGACAAACTCCAGTTTTAACCGCTGATACGTCAGAACTTGAAGGGAATGTTCAAAAGGCTATCGCTACTATTCAAGCGTATGTGGAAGCAAAACAACAGTTAGAAAATGCTAAAGCTGGTACTGTAGATATTAGTGTTGCCGATGCAGAAGCTCAGTTGGCAAGCGTAACTTCAACGTTGCAAGATATGACTGCTGATTTGTATGTGTTAGGCGTTACAGCAGATGTTGAAGCCAATCCAGAGAAGTTTATGGAACAGATTGCCAGTATTGATGTGAATGCTTACATGGCTGAAAATCAAACAGATATCAATGTTGGAGCTGATACAACACAAGCAGATAAAGACGTTGCAGATGCAAAAGCAAGAATAGAGTCTCAAACTGCAAATGTTAAAGTTGGTGCAGACACAACGGGTATGGCTGCTACCATTAGTGGATATTTAAATTCACAAAGTTTTAGTGTAAATGTAACTGCAAACGTTAGTACATCTGGTGTTTCTGGTAGTGGAAATGTTAAAAAAAGCGGTGTACAGCAGCTTACAGGTTCTGCCCATGCACAAGGAACTTGGAATGTCGGTAGTCGAGCAGGAAATAACACATTAGTTGGAGAAGTTGCACCTGAAATTTGGGTGCATGACGGAATATGGGAGACTGTAGGCGATAATGGAGCGGAGTTTATTACTACTCATCCAAGTGACATTATCTTCAACCATAAGCAGTCAGAACAAATTTTAAAATATGGAAAACTCAACTCTCGTGGACGACTAATTGGCGGCTCGTTTCTTATGGGTTCTGCTTTTAGCGGTCTTACTGCGAGTGGAAGCGTTGTAAGTAGAAATGATTATGGTAAATATCATGGCGTTTCATCATCCTCTTCTAGTGGCACTTCTAACAACTCTTCTAACACCAACACAACCACTTCTCAAGCGAACGAAGAAGCT
>CAZFLR010000018.1:0-43764 GCA_964519385.1 uncultured Kineothrix sp. | reverse complement strand
TAGAGCACTTGACTTTTAATCAAGTTGTCCGGGGTTCGAGTCCCCGGTGGCTCATCAGGCGGAAGAAGTACATTCTTCCGCTTTTTGTTTGCCTTCCGGTATGCTATACTAATACAGAAAGGTGAAAATATGGAAGAAAGATTATACGAAAAATTACTATCTATATCAGAAACAACGGAATATCCCTTTCATATGCCGGGACATAAACGAAACGAGACAGAATTTCCGTTTGCAGAGATGATGAAACTGGACATTACCGAAATAGAAGGATTTGACAATCTTCACCATCCGGAAGGAATCATAAAACAAGAACAGGAATTTGCAGCTAAACTATATGGTGCAAAAGAGACCTTCTTTTTGGTTAACGGAAGTACCTGCGGAATATTGTCGGCGATAACGGCTGTGACAAATGAAGGAGAAAAAATTATTTTTTCCAGAAATTCACATAAATCAGCTTACCATGCCCTTGTCCTGAACGGTCTTGTGCCAATTTATGTTTATCCGCAAAATATAGAGGAAAAGTCATTTATTTATGGTAAAATGGAACCGGAAACAATTGCTGATGCCATGGACGAGTCCGGTGCAAAGGTTGTATTTCTCACATCACCGACATACGAGGGAGTGATTTCTGATATAAAAACCATTGCAGACGAAGTTCATAAAAGACAGGGAATTCTGATTGTAGATGAGGCGCATGGAGCACATCTGGGGTTTCATCCCGGATTTCCGAAGAGCGCGGTCAGACAGGGAGCGGATATCGTTATACAGAGCATGCATAAAACCCTTCCGAGTCTCACACAGACAGCACTTTTGCATATATGCAGCGAAAGAGTGAATCCGCAGCAGTTGCGCTCAAAGCTTGCAATTTTTCAGACGAGCAGTCCCTCTTATCTTCTCATGGCTTCCATGAGCAGATGTCTTCATTTTCTGGATGAAAAAGGAGATAAGGAGTTTGAAGCATTTGCTGAAAGATTACACGTTTTTTATGAAAAAACAAAAGACCTACAGCACTTAAAGGTTTTATATCCCCAAAAGGCTGAAAAAATATTTTCTGCAGATTTTGACCCGTCCAAGATAATCATATGTGCGGAGAATCTTTTTGACGAGACAGGACGGGAATATAAGGGTAAAGACCTGGCTAAGGATTTACTGCAAAACTATAGGCTGCAGATGGAGATGGTTTCAGAAAAATATGTTCTGGCAATGACAAGTATTTGTGATAAGCAGGAAGGATTTTTCAGACTGGCGGAAGCACTTTTTGAAATCGATAAAAGACTGACGAATGGAAGAGAGCATATGGACGAGAACATTCCAAGGATGGAAAAACCCATAGCGGCCGTGCGATTAAAAGATGCCTTAAATGCAGAAAAAACAAGGGTTTTATGGGAGAACTGCGTGGATAAAATCAGTGCGGAATATATTTATCTTTATCCGCCGGGTTCGCCGATTGTGACACCGGGTGAAAAGATTTCTTCTTCCGTTTGGGAGATGATTGAACGTTATAAAAAACTCGGACTGAATGTGCAGGGACCGGAGGATTACCGGTTAAAAAGTTTGTGGATTCTCCGGGATGTATAGTGAATACTGTAAGAAATATGCATTGCATTCATTCTCTGAAAGTGAGATAATAACATGATAGACTTTTAGGAAAGGCGGATAACAAAAATGAGAAAAACAAAGATTATTTGCACGATTGGACCGGCAAGTGAAAATGAGGAAATTCTTCGCGAGCTTATGCTTGCGGGCATGAACGTGGCAAGATTTAATTTCTCACACGGAACACATGAAGAACAGAAGAAAAAACTGGCAAGAGTAATTAAAGTAAGTAATGAATTGAATTTGCCGGTTGCAACTTTATTAGATACAAAAGGACCGGAAATCCGGCTACGCGATTTTGAAGGCGGAAAGGCAGAGCTCTCCGCCGGACAGATTTTTATTCTGACTACGGAAGATGTTCTCGGTACGGCAGAAAAGGCTTCCATCACATATAAAAACCTGAAAAAAGATATACAGGCAGGAAGCACGATTCTTATCGATGACGGAAAAATCGAGATGACGGTTGAAAAAATAGAAGGCGAAGAAATTTTTTGCCGCGTGGTTAATGGTGGTAAAGTTTCCAATCATAAAGGAATTAATGCTCCGGGAGCTGTTCTTTCCATGCCTTTTATCTCGGATGTTGATTATGAAGATATCAAATTCTGTGCACAGATGGGATACGATTTCCTGGCAGCATCTTTTGTAAGAAGCAAACAGGATATTCTCGACGCACGCAAGATTCTGGATGAATTTGGAAGCAAAGCACAGATTATTGCAAAAATTGAAAATATGCAGGGAATTGAAAATCTGGATGAAATTCTGGAAGTCGCAGACGGAATTATGGTTGCCAGAGGAGATATGGGTGTTGAGGTTCCGCTGGAAGAGGTTCCGAGCCTTCAGAAAATGATGATTAAAAAGGCTGTAGCCAAGGGTAAACACGTAATTACGGCTACACAGATGCTGGAATCCATGATTACCAACCCAAGACCGACACGTGCAGAGACAGCCGATGTTGCTAATGCTATTTATGACGGAACAACAGCAATCATGCTTTCAGGAGAAAGTGCAGCCGGCGCATATCCGGTTGAGGCGGTAAAGACGATGGCAAGAATTGCTGAAAGAACAGAGAAAGATATTGATTATAAGGCACGCCTGCACAAGATAACCGAAAACGGAGAATATGATATTACAACGGCAATTTCCCATGCAACATGTACGACTGCAATGGATTTAAATGCATCTGCGATTATCACGGTAACTATGTCCGGTTTCACGGCAAATATGATTTCCAGATATAAACCGGGATGTCCGATTATCGGCTGCAGCGTAAATCCGAGAGTGTGCAGACAGCTTAATCTCTCCTGGGGTGTACAGCCGATTCTCATGACAAAGGAAGAAACAGCCGATGATTTATTTGAGCAGGCAGAGAGACTGGCGGTGAAGTCCGGCTATATCAAAGAGGGAGATGTTGCCGTATTGACGGCCGGAGTTCCGCTCGGTGTTTCCGGAAAAACGAACATGATCCGAGTGATAGAAGTTTAATTGATTAAGGAATATAAAGAAAAAACATGGCTAAGATATTTTATCTGATGGGAAAAAGCTCATCCGGAAAAGATACCATATACAAAAAACTCATACAAAAGGAGTCTCTCGGACTTCACAATATTGTTCTTTATACTACGCGTCCGATCCGGGCAGGAGAGAAGGACGGTGTAGAATATCATTTTGTATCGGAAGAGGAAATGTATCAGATACAGGAGCAGGGAAGAATTATTGAGCTTCGCACGTATGATACATGCCTTGGTAGATGGCATTATTTTACGGCAGATGATAAAAATATAAATCTGGATACAGATAATTATATAATGATAGGAACGATAGAATCTTTTTGCAAAACGAAAGAATATTACGGTGATGACAGGGTAATTCCGATTATGATTTGTTTGGATGACGGTATCCGGCTGCAGCGTGCACTGGACCGGGAAAAAGGACAGGATATGCCGAAGTATTCGGAGATGTGCAGACGTTTTTTGGCGGATGAGACGGATTTTTCAGAGGAGAAAAAGAAAGAGGCCGGCATTAAGCGGGAATTTTTAAATGAAAATCTCGATAAATGTCTTGAGGAAATTGAACAATATATTTTAAAACAGATATAGAAACCTGTTTATAGGAAGGGAGGCGGGCAAATGGATATTAAGGTGACACAGACAACACCTGTTGCGCAGCCGGAGCAGACAAGCCAGACAACACCGGCAGACGGCAATTTCAAATTTATGCTCGCCAGCCATATACAGGAACAGGATTTGCAGGTAAGACTCACTGCAATGATGGAAGAAATTACGAGACAGGGTGACCGGATTTCCAAAAAGATGGACATCAGGGATATGAGGAAGTACCGGACACTGATTAAATCCTTTATGAATGAGGTTGTGACGAGGAGTCACAAGTTTTCAAGAGAAAATTTTCTTGACAGACGGGGACGGCACAGAGTTTACGGTATAATCAAACAGGTGGATGACACACTGGATGAGCTGGCCAGAGAGCTTGTAAAAGACGAGAAGGATCATATAGCGGTTCTGAATATGATTGGAGAGATACGAGGTCTTCTTCTCGATATTTTTACATAAAACCATTTTACGACAAAGAGGGAAAGCATATGCCTAATTTTAAAGATATTTACGGACAAACACAGCTTGTGGAACACTTTAAACATGCACTGGAATCAGGAAATATTTCACATGCCTATATTATCAACGGGGAGAGAAGCAGCGGAAAAGAGTTCATTGCGAAAATTTTTGCAATGGCACTTCAGTGTGAGGCTTCCGGGACAGAACCATGTAATGAATGTCATTCCTGCAGGCAGGCACTGTCCGGAAATCATCCTGACATTATTAAGGTGATGCATGAAAAACCGGCAACTGTCGGCGTAGAGGATATTCGTAATGGTGTAAATAATGATGTCGTAATCAAGCCGTACAGCAGCAAATGGAAAATATATATTATCAATGAAGCAGAAAAGATGACGGTGCAGGCACAAAATGCACTTTTAAAGACGCTGGAGGAGCCGCCTGCATATGCGGTTATTTTGCTTTTGACCTCAAATCTGGATGCTCTTCTTCCTACAATCCAGAGCCGTTGTGTTGTTCTTAACATGAAACCGGTTGCGGATGATATTGTTAAAAAATATCTGATGGAGGAGATACACATCCCGGATTATAAAGCAGATGTGTGTACGGCGTTTGCAAGAGGAAATCTCGGAAAGGCAAAAGCACTTGCTGCGAGCGAGGAATTTGATAATATCAAGACAGAAGCAGTCAGCCTACTCAAATATATCCGTGACATGGAGATTACGGATATTATGTCTGCGATTAAGAAAATCAATGATTACAAGATAGATATCAATGATTATCTGGATATTCTGTCCGTGTGGTATCGGGATGTCCTGCTGTTTAAGGCAACAAATGATGTGAATCACTTGATTTTTAAAGATGAAATACAGTATATTAAAAAGGTGTCCAATCAGAGTGCCTATGAAGGCATTGAGATTATTTTAGACGCGCTTGAAAAGGCAAAGTCCAGACTCAGGGCAAACGTCAATTTTGAGCTGACGATGGAGCTGTTGCTGCTTACAATAAAGGAGAATTAGAATGATAAAAGTTGTAGGGGTCAGATTTCGGACAGCCGGAAAAATCTATTATTTTGATCCGCAGAAGCTTCCGATTAAGAGAGGCGACCATGTAATAGTGGAGACAGCCAGAGGCGTGGAGTACGGAACGGTTGTCGGAGAGATGAAAGAGGTGGCGGATGATGAGGTTATGCAGCCTCTTAAGCCGGTATTGCGTGTAGCCACACCGAAGGACGATAAGCAGGAAGAATCCAATCGTGAAAAAGAAAAAGAAGCTTTGAAGATTTGTCTTGAAAAAATACAGAAGCATAATCTGGAAATGAAGCTGATAGATGCAGAATATACCTTTGATAACAATAAGGTGTTATTCTAT
Organism: uncultured Kineothrix sp.; assembly: GCA_964519385.1. Taxonomy (GTDB): domain Bacteria; phylum Bacillota; class Clostridia; order Lachnospirales; family Lachnospiraceae; genus SVFI01. Next base: position 38,230 of record CAZFLR010000018.1, on the reverse strand, counting down.
TTTACAGCAGACGGTCGTGTAGATTTTCGTGAGCTTGTAAAGGATTTGGCAGCTGTGTTTAAAACACGTATCGAGCTTCGTCAGATTGGAGTGAGGGATGAGACCAAAATTGTCGGAGGAATCGGCATTTGCGGAAGACCTCTCTGCTGTCATACATTTCTGGACGAATTTGCACCGGTATCCATCAAAATGGCAAAGGAGCAGAATCTTTCGCTCAATCCAACCAAAATTTCCGGTGTCTGCGGAAGACTGATGTGCTGTCTGAAAAATGAGCAGGAAACATACGAGTATTTGAATCGCAAGCTTCCGAATGTCGGAGATTATGTGACGACGGATGACGGCTTAAAGGGTGAGGTACACAGTGTAAATGTACTTCGTCAGCAGGTGAAGGTGCTTGTGGATGACGGTGACGAAAAAGAGATTCACGAGTATAAGGTGGAGCAGCTTCGTTTTAAGAAACGTCACGGCAAGAAAGAAAAACACAATGCTGCGGAAGATAAAGAATTAAAAGAACTTGAAAACCTGGAGAAAAAAGAAGGGAAATCCAAACTCAATGACGATTAAGCTTTTAGAGAATGAAAGGCTTGATGACTTGGGACGTAAGGGATATAAAATCATTCAGAATCCGGAGAAATTCTGTTTCGGAATTGATGCGGTTCTTCTTTCCGGTTTCGCGAAGGTAAAGCCGGGGAGTAAGGTACTTGATTTAGGAACGGGAACAGGTATTATACCGATTCTCATGGAGGCAAAAACAGAGGCAGAGCATTTGACCGGTCTTGAGATTCAGGAAGAAAGTGCGGATATGGCCAGAAGAAGTGTTGCACTCAACGGACTGGAGAATAAGATATCGATTGTGACAGGTGATATAAAAGAAGCAGGAAGCTTACTGGGCGCTGCTTCTTTTGACGTTATAACATGTAATCCCCCGTATATGATAGGCGGACACGGTCTGCAAAATCCGTCAGTTCCAAAAACAATAGCCAGACATGAAATTTTATGTACATTTGAAGATGTGGCAAGAGAAGCTTCGTATTTATTAAAGCACGGCGGAGCCTTTTATCTGGTTCACAGACCGTTCCGTCTGGCGGAGATTATTACGACGCTCACTGTGCATAAACTGGAACCAAAGCGCATACGATTTGTACATCCGTATATCGATAAAGAGCCGAATATGGTTCTCATTGAAGCGCGAAAAGGCGGAAATCCGCGTGTCACCGTAGAGAAGCCTTTGATTGTTTATAAAGCACAAGGGGAATACACAGACGAGATTTATGATATTTATAAGCCGCCGGTATATGACAGGAGAGAAAAGACGGCAGAGGAAGGGAATTAGTGTATGGGAATGTTATATCTTTGTGCGACACCTATCGGAAATCTTTCCGATATGTCTCCGCGAATCATAGAGACGTTAAAGCAGGTTGACCTGATTGCTGCGGAAGATACACGAAACAGCATAAAGCTTTTAAATCATTTTGAAATACATACGCCGATGACCAGTTATCATGAGTATAATAAGGTGGAAAAAGCGTATACATTAATAGAAAAGATGAAAGAAGGAGCGGATGTTGCACTGATTACGGATGCAGGGACACCTGCCATCTCCGATCCGGGTGAGGTACTTGTAAAAATGTGTCAGGAGGCCGGAATAACGGTGACCTCGCTTCCGGGACCGGTTGCCTGTATCACGGCTCTCACCCTCTCAGGGCTTGCGACAAGAAGATTTTGTTTTGAAGGATTTTTACCTGCGGACAAAAAGGAACGGGCAGATATTCTTGAAGATTTGAAAAATGAAAAGAGAACCATGATTTTCTATGAAGCCCCGCATCATCTGAAAAAAACGCTTGTCGTGTTATACGAAACACTCGGCGACAGAAGGATTACCATCTGCCGGGAACTGACCAAAAAATTTGAGACAGTGATGCCGACAACGCTGGCAGATGCCCTGGTGTATTACGAGACAAATGAACCCCGCGGAGAGTATGTCCTTGTGACGGAGGGGAGGGCAAAAGAGGAAATAGAAGCAGAGCGACAGAAAAGCTACGAAGAGCTACCGATTGAGGATCACGTGGAAATGTACGAAAAGCAGGGCTTTGAACATAAAGAGGCAATGAAGAAAACGGCGAAAGACCGCGGAATTACCAAAAGAGACGTGTACCAGTATCTTTTAAATATAAAAAAATAATGTTTCTATTTACAATACAGAATAAGCATATTATAATCTAGTCAATCGTGGTATTTTTCAGAAAACCCCGATTTGTTGACAAGTTTTCTTAAAAAAATCGTTGACAAACAGAGGTCCGGCAAATATACTTTGATTATCAAACTATTTAACGAATTAAAAAGGAGAATGAGAAATGTTAGAAAGAGTTATCGACATTATCAAAGAACAGTTAAATTTAGATGGAGTAGAAATTACAGAAGAATCTTCTTTCAAGGATGATTTAGGTGCTGATTCTTTAGATTTATTTGAACTGGTTATGGCTTTTGAGGAGGAATACGGAATTGAGATTCCTTCAGAAGATTTAGAGAAAATCACAACAGTAGGTGCTGTTGTAGAATATATGAAGACTAAAGGCGTGGAGGCTTAAGCTGAAAACGCAGATTACAGAGCTTTTAGGAATCAAATATCCGATTATTCAGGGTGGTATGGCATGGGTTGCCGATTATCATCTTGCGGCTGCGGTTTCGCAGGCCGGAGGAATGGGTCTGATTGGGGCAGCAAGTGCTCCGGCAGAGGTGGTCCGTGAGCAGATTCGCAAGGGAAAAGAGCTGACAGATAAACCGTTTGGTGTCAATGTTATGCTGATGAATCCAAATGCGGATGAAATCGCAGACTTGATTGTGGAAGAAGGCATTCAGGTGGTAACGACAGGTGCCGGTAATCCGGCAAAATATATGCCGAAGTGGAAAGAGGCCGGGGTGACGGTCATTCCGGTAGTTGCCAGTGCAGGTCTTGCAAGGCTTATGGAAAGAGCCGGTGCAGATGCAGTCGTGGCAGAGGGCACGGAAGCAGGAGGACACATAGGATCTGCCACAACAATGACGCTGGTTCCGCAGGTAGTGGATGCAGTGAATATTCCGGTTATTGCAGCCGGTGGAATTGCAGACGGAAGAGGACTTGCAGCAGCTATGATGCTCGGTGCACAGGGCGTACAGATAGGTACACGTTTTATAGTAGCGACCGAGTCGATTGTCCACGATAATTACAAACAAAAAGTAATCCGGGCAAAGGATATTGATTCAGAAGTGACTGGTATGAGTACAGGCCATCCGGTTCGTTGTATCCGAAACAAGATGACAAAGGAATATCTGAGAATGGAAAAAGAAGGAGCTTCTCTGGAAGAGCTCGAGCTTATGACACTCGGATCTCTGCGCAAAGCGGTTATAGACGGTGATGTTATAGACGGAACCATCATGGCAGGACAGAGCGCGGGTCTTGTGAAAAAGGAACAGTCCTGTGAAGAAATTATGAAAGAGATTGTAACAGAAGCAGATATGCTTCTCGGGTCACGTTAGGTGACGGTCCCTACATAAACATAAGGAAGTCTGAAGCTTTCCGACTTCCTTTTTTCAGGAGTAAATAGTTTGAAAATCAAAGTATTAAGAGGACAAAGGAGAGATATGGGAAAAACAGCATTTATATTTCCGGGACAGGGTTCCCAGTATGTGGGAATGGGAAAGGATTTTTATGAGAACAGCGGACTTTGCAGAGAGATTTATGCAAAGGCATCCGTGGCAGCGGGAATGGATGTGGAATCGCTTTGTTTTGAAGAAAACGAGAAGATTAACATTACAGAATATACACAGATAGCCATGCTTGCAACCGAGATAGCCATGCTTCGCGAGCTGGAGAAAAACGGTGTGAAGGCAGATGTGGCAGCAGGACTTTCCCTTGGGGAGTACGGTGCGTTGGCAACGGCCCGTGTAATGAGTGATGAAGATATTTTCCGCATTGTGAAAAAAAGAGGTCTTTTTATGCAGGAAGCAGTTCCGGAAGGAGGAGCAATGGCAGCAATTCTTGCCCTTGCGACGGACAAGACAGAAGAAATCTGTGAGCAGACGGACGGTATTGTCTCAATTGCAAATTATAATTGTCCCGGTCAGATTGTGATTACGGGAGAAGAAAAAGCCGTGGACGAGGCGATGGCAAAATTAAAGGAAGCCGGAGCAAAGAGATGTGTAAAATTAAATGTCAGCGGTCCTTTTCATTCTTCCCTGCTTAAGGGTGCAGGAGAAAAGCTTTCAAGGGAGCTTGCAGGTGTAGAAGTAAAAGAAATGCAGATACCATATCTTTCCAATGTGACGGCAGATTATGTTTCCGATGTCACAGAGGTAAAGCCTCTTCTTACAAAACAGGTATTCTCGCCGGTGAAATGGCAGCAGACCGTTGAAAAAATGATAGCTGACGGAGTGGACACCTTTATAGAGATTGGACCGGGGAAAACTTTGTCAGGATTTTTGAAAAAAATAGCCGGAGAGCTTGGCTGTGAATGCAGAGTTTTTCATGTGGAGAAGTGGGAAGATATCGCAGCAGTCAGGGAAGGAGCAGGAGTATGTTAACAGGAAAAGTTGCCTTGGTCACGGGAGGCGGAAGAGGAATCGGCAGAGAGATTGCATTGACGCTTGCTTCTTACGGAGCGGATGTCATTGTCAACTATAATGGCTCAAAAGAAAAGGCGGATGAAGTGGCAGACCGGATAAGAGGAATGGGAAGAAATGCACAGGCTGTCCGCTGCGAGATTTCTGATTATGAAGCCTGTGGACGAATGATTACAGAGGTGCTCGAAAATTACGGAAAAATTGATATTCTTGTAAACAACGCGGGGATTACCGGGGATAATCTTGTGATTAAAATGACAGAGGATGAATTTGACCGTGTAATCGATGTGAACCTGAAGGGAACCTTCAATACAATGAAGCATATGTACCGGCCGTTTTTAAAACAGAAATACGGAAGAATTATAAATTTATCCTCTGTAACAGGTGTATACGGAAATGCCGGGCAGGTGAATTACGCAGCATCCAAGGCAGGTGTCATCGGGATGACAAAGAGTATGGCAAAAGAACTCGGTACACGTAATGTGACGGTAAACGCCGTGGCACCGGGATTTATAGAGACTGATATGACGCAGTGCATGAATGCAGAAGCAAAAGAGGCGGTTCTTTCCCGGGTTTCCATGAAAAGAGCCGGAAGACCGGAAGAAATTGCAGAGGTAGTGGCATTCCTTGCAAGTGACAAAGCTTCCTATATCACGGGACAGGTTATTTGCGTGGACGGCGGAATGTAAAATGGGGAAAACGGAGGTAAAAAAATGAGCAGACGTGTAGTAGTGACCGGTATGGGTGCCATCACACCCATCGGAAATTCTGTGGAGGAATTCTGGGAGAGCGTAAAGGAACAAAAAACCGGATTCGCGCCGATTACTTATTTTGATGTTACGGATTATAAAGCAAAGCTCGCTGCAGAGGTAAAGAATTTTGAGGCAAAAGATTATATGGATTTTAAGGCGGCAAAGAGAATGGAGTTATTTTCCAGATATGCTGTGGCAGCAGCCCGTGAGGCAATGACCGATTCCGGACTTGACATGGATAAAGAAGACCCGTATATGGTAGGCGTTTCCATAGGCTCGGGTGTCGGTTCCCTGCAGACGGTGGAAAGAGAGCATACGAAGCTTGTAGAGCGCGGACCATCCAAGTGTAATCCCCTTATGGTTCCGATGTTTATCGGAAATATGGCGGCGGGAAACGTTTCCATTCAGCTTGGATTAAAGGGAAAGAGCGTCGATATAGTGACAGCCTGTGCAACGGGAACAAACAGTATCGGAGAGGCTTACCGGACCATTCAGTACGGCGATGCAGATGTCATGTTTGCCGGAGGCACAGAAGGGGGAATCTGCCCTGTAAGTGTGGCAGGTTTTACGGCCCTGACAGCACTCAGTACAAGTGAAAACCCGGAAAAGTGTTCCATTCCGTTTGATAAAGACAGAAGCGGATTCGTGATAGGAGAAGGGGCGGCTGTTGTTGTACTTGAAGAATATGAGCACGCAAAGGCACGTGGAGCGAAAATCTATGCGGAAGTTGCCGGATATGGCTGCAGCTCGGACGCATATCATATCACTTCGCCGGCGGAGGACGGTTCCGGAGCAGCCCGTGCCATGACGAATGCAATAAACGATGCAGGAATTAAACCGGAGGAGGTCTTTTATATCAATGCACACGGAACCGGCACACATCACAACGATTTGTTTGAGACAAGAGCCATTAAGCTTGCATTCGGCGGGCACGCGAAAGAGATGAAAATCAATTCGACCAAATCCATGGTGGGACATCTTCTCGGAGCGGCCGGAGCACTTGAGTTTATCACTTGCGTCAAAGAGCTTCAGGAAGGCTATCTGCATGCGACGGTAGGTCTGAAGCATCCGGACGAAGAATGTGATCTTGATTACTGTATGGAGCCGGTTTCCATGGATATAGAATACGCACTCTCCAATTCTCTGGGATTTGGCGGACACAATGCAAGTATCCTTGTCAAAAAGGCTTTTGACTGATTAGAATATAAAAATGTAAAAAGAGGTTTCGTATGTCATTAATGAAAACAAAAGAAATTATGGAAATTATTCCGCACAGACAGCCGTTTCTGTTGATTGATACCATTGAGGAGATGGAGGTCGGAAAACGTGCGGTCGGAAAAAAATGTGTCAGCTACAATGAACCGTTTTTTGCAGGACATTTTCCGCAGGAACCTGTAATGCCGGGGGTGTTGATTATTGAAGCACTTGCGCAGGTCGGTGCGGTCGCAATCCTGAGCTGTCCGGAATGGAAAGGAAAAACTGCCTATTTTGCAGCCATCAGGGAAGCAAAATTTAAGGGCAAGGTTGTTCCGGGAGATGTTTTGATGCTTGAGACAGAAATTATCAAGATAAAGGGTCCTATCGGCGTGGGAACGGCCCGGGCCACTGTGGACGGAAAGGTAGTGGCAAAGGCGGAGCTTACATTTGCAATAGGAGACGGTCAGTAAGCTTATGTAAAAAGAAATTTGGAGGATTTCACCTATGAAAACCAGAATTGCAGGAACCGGACATTTTCTGCCGAAAACCGTCGTGACCAACGACGATTTGTCCCGGATTATGGACACATCGGATGAATGGATTTCATCCAGAACAGGAATACGGGAGCGGAGACTTGCAACGGAAGAGACGACGGCGACCATGTCTGCAGAGGCGGCAAAGCTTGCTCTTGAGGACGCTGGAATGAAGGCGGAGGATATCGATGTCATCATAGTGGCAACAGTCAGCCCGGATCACATAACACCATCCACAGCCTGTGAGGTCCAGGCAATCATCGGGGCGGACAATGCGGTTGCTTTTGATATCAATGCTGCCTGTTCGGGATTTTTATTCGCGCTTCGGACGGCGGATGTGTACATAAAACAGGGCATATACAAAAATGCGCTGATTATCGGTGCAGAAACACTTTCCAAGGTTATGGACTGGAATGACAGGAGTACATGCGTACTTTTTGGCGACGGAGCCGGCGCAGCGGTAATTTGCCCGTCAGAAGAAGAGAGCCGGGGACTTGTGTCTGTCACACTCGGAAGTAACGGAGCCGGGGGCTCAGTGCTTTCAGGCATAAACCGTTTAAATAACAATCCCTGTGTGGAAAACGAAGCCGGTCCGCATTACATTCACATGGACGGACAGGAGGTTTATAAATTTGCCGTGACAACCGTACCTGCCAGCATTGAGAAAGTGCTGTCGGAAGCCGGACTTACGATAAATGACATAAAATACTTTGTGCTGCATCAGGCAAATCTGCGGATTATACAGTCGGTATCAAAGAGACTGAAGGCAGATATCGAAAAGTTTCCGGTCAGTCTTGACCATTGCGGAAATATTTCTGCAGCCAGCGTTCCGGTTCTTCTCGATGAGATGAACCGGAAAGGAATGCTCGAAAAAGGAGACAGGCTTGTACTTGCAGGGTTTGGCGGAGGACTGACCTGGGGTGCGTGTGTTTTAGAGTGGTAAAATCAGCTAAGATATTTCATAATCCAAAAACTCGCTATAGTTCCGGCGAGGGTCGCAACAAGTGCCCCCGGAAGAGTGTAGCGGGTTTTTTTTACCCTCGCGGCGAGAAAATAAACCGACATAGTGTAAAAAATGGTTTCTGTAGAGCTCATGATAAGTGACGTGAGAAAGCCTATGTCGCTGTCAGGTCCGTAGGTTTTGAAGATATCAAGGACAAGTCCGGTGGCAGCAGAGCTGGAGAACATCTTAATAAGAATGACCGGAACAATCGGTGCCGGAATGGAAAAGGATGAAAAAAGGCCTGCGAGAAGCTCGCCTAAAAAATCGAGGAAGCCGGAAGCGCGCAGAACTCCGACGGCAATCATAAGGCCAATCAGAGTCGGCATTATGGAGACTACGGTTTTCATCCCGTCCCGTGCCCCGTCAAGAAATTCATCATATACATTCACTTTGTTGGCGATACCTGTGGCGACGATATAAAAGATGATGAGAGGAATGATAATGTTGGAAAAATTAGAGAGCACATTTGCAAGATTCATAAAAACTCCTTTGCGATTCAATGGGTGTGATAACGGCTTTTCGAGTCGGCAATTTTTAAAAACAAAATTCCTGCAAGTGTGGAAAAAAGCGTTGCAACAATGGCAGGACCGATAATTGCCGTAGGTTCCACGCTTCCGTACTGACTCCGGTAAACAATCATATTGACGGGAATCAGTTGGAGAGAAGAAATATTTAAAATTAAAAATCCGCACATCTCATTGGAGGCTACATCCGGATTATTTCCGCGACGATGCTGTATCCGGCTCATTTCTTCCATTGCCTTTAAGCCCGCAGGCGTGCATGCCCAGCCAAGGCCGAGAATATTGGCGATAACATTTGTGGAAATATACTCAAGAGCCAGAGGTTCGTCTTTGAGAGAGGGGAAGAGGAAGCGTAAAAAGGGAGTGATTTTGTGGGTAAAGGAGGCAATGGTTCCCGATTTTTGGGCAATCTGCATCAGACCCGTCCAAAAAGACATGACTCCCAGCATGGTAATGCACAGGGTGACCGCTTCCCGGGCACTGTCCAGCGCAGCAGCCGATATTTCTGCCATGGTTCCGTGAAAAGAGCCGTATATGATTCCGGTTAAAAGCATAAAAGCCCAGAGATAATTCAGCATATAAGACCTTTTTCTTTTAATGTATGAGAAAAAAGAGCGTAATATGTGAAATAACCTGTGAAATAAGCGAAAAGGCTAGTTGAAAAATCCGGACACTTCTACTATAATTATCTTATATTGGGGTGCGGAGCAAAAAAGCTTCGCTATGGAGAAAAGGAGAATGGCAAATGAGATTAATTACACGTTCGGATTTTGATGGACTGGCATGTGGGGCACTTTTAAAAGAAGCGGGAATTATTGATCATTGGAAATTTGCACATCCGAAGGATTTACAGGACGGACTTGTTGAGGTGACAGAGGACGATTGTCTTGCGAATGTTCCTTACGTGGAAGGCTGCGGATTGTGGTTTGATCATCACTCAAGCGAGCATGAAAGAATGGAGCTGGCGGGCAAATATAAAGGTGAAAGCCGTGTGACACCTTCCTGTGCACGCATTATTTATGAATATTACGGCGGAAAAGAGAAATTTCCGCAGTTTGACGATATGATGGAAGCGGTGGATAAGGTGGATTCCGGAAATCTTACCATTGATGATGTACAGAATCCGAAGGGATGGGTGCTGATCGGATTTTTGATGGACCCGCGTACAGGACTCGGTCGCTGGAGAGATTTTACAATCAGCAATTACCAGTTGATGGAAAAACTGATAGATGCGTGCAGAACGATGACGACGGAGGAGATTCTGAATCTTCCGGACGTAAAAGAACGTATCGCTGTATATTTTGAACAGACGGAAAAGTTTAAAGAAATGGTGAGTGCGCATACGAGAGTGGAAGGAAATGTGATTATTTCCGACCTTCGTGGTGTGGACCCTATTTATTCCGGTAACCGTTTCATGATTTATTCCATGTATCCGGAGCAGAATATTTCCGTATGGATTGTAAACGGAAAAGGAGGACTCGGATGTTCGGCAGCAGTCGGTTACAGTATCTTGAACCGCACCTCTGATGTCAATGTCGGAAGTCTCATGCTCAAATACAACGGCGGTGGACATAAAGCGGTCGGAACCTGTCAGTTTTCCGATGAAAACATGGAGACAGACCTTCCGAAGATGATTGCAGAGCTTTGTGAAATGAGTAATAAATAAGCCCAATATAATCCTTAATATATAGAAAAGCTGTGTAGATATTATTTCGATTCTGCACAGCTTTTCAGCTTATATATGTAAGTGTGAAAGTTTATACGATTCCGAGACTCTTGAGCAAAAACAGCCAGAAGGTCAGGGTAAGGGAGCTTAAAAGAGTTGTGACGACAACGACACCGGAAGTCAGATGCCCGTCGTGTCCCATGTTCTTTGCCATAATATAGCAGCTTGGTGTTGTCGGGGCACCGAGCATGACAAGCAGGGCAATTATTTTTTCTCCGGTAAAGCCGAGATGAACGGCAAAAGGAAGAAAAACAGCGCATTGAATGACGAGTCGAATCGCCGAGGCCAGAAGAGTCGGCTTTAACAAATGCATTGCTGCGCGACCTTCAAAACCGGCTCCCAGACCGATTAGGGCCAGAGGAGTCGCAAGTACGGCGAGATTGGAAAGTGTTTTCTCCGCGATTACCGGGAACTGTATACGTGTCAGGGAAGCAATCATCCCAAGGGCAATGCCGATAAGAATGGGATTGGTCACCACGCCCTTCAGTGATTTCAGAAGAGCCTTTTTATCCGTCCCGTGTGTGTCCGGTCTCGTGAGGGAAAGGATAACGACTGCAAGTACATTATAAAGAGGAACACTTCCGATAATCATAAGTGGAGCGATGGTTGCGGAGCCGTAAATGCCCTGAATGAGAGCCAGACCAAGGACAGCAGCACTTCCGCGATAGGAAGCCTGTACGAATTCTCCGGCCAGAGACCGGTCCCTGCAAAAGAGCAGAGTTGCCCCGAAGATTACCAGAATACAGATAAGCGTGACAACGAAGCAAAAGACGAAATACTTTGTGTCCCATACATCATAAAAATCTGCGTGGTACAAATCCATAAAGATAAGGGCGGGAAGTGTCACATTAAAATTAAAGGTATTGAGTGTCTTGACAAATCCGCCGTCAAGCATATGAAAACGTTTGAGCAGGTAACCGATGACAATGGTCAAAAATATAGGAAGTGTCACATTCAGACTGAAAAACAGATTTTCCATAATAAACAGATTCCTTTCATACATATTGGTTCTTTGAAATAGTAGTACAAAAAAATTTATTTGTAAAGGATAGTCATAGATGATAAATACAGAAAACACATGGTTTTTATGCGCCGTTATACTCGGTCTTATCGTGGTATTTGTGCCACTTGTTCACTTTATAAAAGTAAAATATCAAAGCCGGAAACCACTTTTCATAGATGAGATGGACGGCCTGGAATTTGAAAAATTCTGCGCGCAGTTACTCGAAAACAAGGGCTTTCTCGATGTCAATATCACGAGGGCAAGCGGAGATTTCGGAGTGGATATACTGGCAGAAAAAGAAGGCGTTACCTATGCCATCCAGTGTAAGAGGTACGCGGACCCCGTCGGCGTAAAAGCAATTCAGGAAGTATACGCCGGCCGGGAGTATTATGACCGGATGGTAGGGGCGGTTCTCACGAACCAGTATTTCACCGCACCGGCAGTAGAGGCGGCAAAAAAGCTTAAAATTTTGCTTTGGGACAGAGGGTATTTAGAGCGCATGATGGAAGAATCGGAAGATTAGTCTTGGTTTTTTTCTTCAAATTCGATATACTACAAGAATAACGGAAAAAGGGGAAACACTATGAATATTAATCAGACACTCAACGAACTTCTGGTAGAGTTGTTTCACGATATTATGACAATTGAAGAAAAGTCAATCAGGAAAGGGCCATTTAAGGATGTGACTGTAAATGACCTTCATGTTATAGAGGCGATAGGAACAGAAAAAAGTAAAAATATGTCCACGGTTGCAAAAGCCCTTGGTGTTACGATGGGAACACTTACCATTTCCGTAAATGCACTTGTAAAAAAGGGGTTTGTGGAGAGAGTCCGCAGTGAGGAGGACCGCCGGGTTGTGCTTATCTCACTGACGGAACGGGGGAAAAAGGCATATAAAAATCATCAGGAGTTCCACAGTGACATGATACAGTCCATCGTAGGCCAGCTTGATGAGGATGAGAAAAAAATATTTCAGAAATCATTAGAGAAGTTAAATTGGTTTTTCAAGGAGCAGAACACCTGAGGGTCCGCTCCTTTTATTGATTTAACGTATGCCATCCAGAATATCGGACTTGATATTGGTGTAGGAATCCGGACCATGACTGAGAAAAAAGGTATGAAATGAAAGCTCTGAATAAGGAAGGTCTTCAGACATACACTGTTTTTGGTAAAGCTCCCTGCATTCAAGAAGCTCCAGAAATCCTCCGTAATATTTCAGATAGGTTCCCGGCTCGTTCACAAGGTAGGAATAAACATTTTCCACAACAGAAGGTTCCCGGATTCCGATGCGTGCAAGATAGGGTGAGATATCTGCTATTTCAGCACTGCCTTCATGAATACGGATATCGAGGATACAAAGAAGACAAAGCTGTATTTCCCGGGAGAGTCTCAGCATTTCAAGGTAAGTACGGTTACCTTCGGCATAAGAAAAAGAAAGAAGCTCCGTATACATTGCCCATCCCTCGCTGTAGCCCGGAAAATCCATGCAATAGCGGAGCACATTCTTTTTATTTACACCCTGGGAGGAAAGAAAATATATATTCTGGTACATATGTCCCGGATAGCCCTCGTGGGCAAGGGTTGTAAAAAGCTCCGCGCCATCGTTTTTGATGTCGGAGTTTATATAAATGGTATTTTCGACATAGGAGGTGTCCCCCTCACGGCAGATAGCAATTCCTGGAACAAAATAATAAGCCGGAGCAGTGAAATCGGCAAGAACCTCAGGGATTTCTTTGACAGTTACCGTGTTGGAGCCGCCGGGCGAAGGAAAGAGCTCCTTCATTTCCGTCTGAAGCGCGGGAAGACATTCTTCTGCAGAAAGAGGCTCCTGTCCTGAGGAAGGTGTGACGGAGGTTTCGGCGGAAAGCAGGTTCAGCTCCGCGTACAAATCCTCCAGACGCACATATAATTTCTGCGTGATTTCCTTTGTGGATGCGTCCGTGCCAATTTGTTTTTGCAGAACATACTCATAATATTCTTTCCCGTGCTCATAACGGCAAAGACCGGATCTTTTCTTTCCGCTTTCGCGCAAAAGGAGGAGAGAATCCGCCAGCTTACGGTAAGCCGGAAGGATTTGTCTGTTTATAATGTCGGCGTGTTTTTTCCGGTAAGTATTTCTTACGGATTCATCATCAGGAAATAAATTCTCCAGAACTTTTTCAAAGGATTCTTCAAAGAAAAGAGCCCCCTTTTCAGAGGCAAAAAAGTCACACTGGGAGATGACAAGGTCTGCATCCTCTGAGGACATAAACATTCCGGCAGCAGCCTTATCTGCCTCAAAGCGAGCCAGACTCTCAAAATAAGGAGGTACACAGGAGAGAACCGAAAGATAGCGTTTCAGGTCATCCTCCTCCCTGATTGGAAATTCCGCGAGGAGAACCGGAAGAGAAATATGTATACCGCTTGTGGAGGAGAGAGGTTCTTCATAATAAGGAAAAGAGCTTCCTCTCTGCTGTGTTTTCAAATAAGATACCAGTACCTCATAAGTGCAGCGGGTTTTTTCGCTGAGATGCTCAGGGTTGATATCCTCAAGGGCATCCAGTGTCTCTGCGAGAGAAGAGCCGGAAGAAAGGTATTCGGCCCTGTCATATAAAGGAAGTGAGCAGTCTTGTTTTTCAAGGGAGAATTCCTTCGGATTCCGAAAAGAAAACTGTGTGCTCAGAGTATCATTACCAAAGCTGCTTTGCAGAATCGAGTTTGAAATTTCAACGAAATGAGCATCTTCTCCGCCGTGTGTCAAGCAGAATACGGCAAAGATGAAAGCTCCGGTCAGAAATAAAAAAAATGCAGAGGAGCTGACAATTTTTTTCATAAACTTCCGCCTAAAATATTTTTCTTTACATTATATGTTTAGCCGAATACGGATATGCTTTTAAAAGGACAAAGCAGAATTGACATTTTTCCGTCAAAGTGTTAATCTGTCATTAACTTGTAACAGAAAAGAAAACGCAGTGAAGAAGAGAGTACATCTGTTTTAAATTTACAGAGAACATCCTGTTTCCGCATGGCGGATTCGCTGGGAGGGATGAATGGCGGGCAGATGGAAGATGGCTTTAGAGCAGCGCACCGACCGGTCAGAATACCGTTAGGCTGCGACAGGTCCGCCTGTTATAGCGGAAAAGTATAGGATTTTAATGTACTTTATAAGGTTTTTGCCGTGAGGCAGGAACAAAAGGAAGTGGTACCACGATTATATCGTCTTCCGGACTCTCGGGCCCGGAAGGCGTTTTCTTTTCCGGAAATAATAGAAATATGAGCCGGGAGAGGCTCAGATGGAGGGAACTATGACAAACAAAGGCAAGTATTACATGACAACGGCGATTGCTTACACATCCGGCAAGCCACATATCGGAAACAGCTATGAAATCGTACTCGCAGACAGCATTGCACGTTTCAAACGCGCGGACGGATATGATGTATTTTTCCAGACAGGAACGGATGAACACGGACAGAAGATTGAGCTGAAGGCAGAAGAAGCAGGTGTGACACCGAAGGAATTTGTTGACAATGTGGCAAGACAGATTCAGGATATCTGTGATATGCTCAATACTTCCTATGATAAATTTATCCGTACAACAGACGATTATCATGAAAAACAGGTACAGAAGATTTTTAAAAAGCTCTATGACCAGGGCGATATCTACAAAGGTGCTTATGAAGGCATGTACTGTACACCTTGTGAATCATTCTGGACAGAGTCACAGCTCGCAGACGGCAAATGTCCGGACTGCGGACGCGAGTGTAAGCCGGCAAAGGAAGAAGCCTACTTCTTTAAAATGAGCAAGTATGCGGACAGACTCATTGAGCATATAAATACGCATCCGGAATTTATTCAGCCGGTAAGCCGTAAGAATGAAATGATGAACAATTTCCTTCTTCCGGGACTTCAGGATTTATGTGTTTCCCGTACCTCCTTTAAATGGGGTATTCCGGTAGATTTTGATGATAAGCATGTGGTATATGTCTGGCTGGATGCCCTGACAAACTACATCACAGGTATCGGTTATGACGCGGACGGAAACAAGAGTCAGCAGTACGGGCAGCTCTGGCCGGCTGACCTTCACCTCATCGGAAAGGACATTATCCGTTTCCATACCATTTACTGGCCTATTTTCCTTATGGCACTCGGCGAAGAACTTCCGAAGCAGGTTTTCGGTCATCCGTGGCTTCTCCAGGGTGACGGGAAGATGAGTAAATCCAAGGGAAATGTCATTTACGCAGAGGACCTTGTAGATTTCTTCGGTGTGGATGCAGTCCGTTATTTCGTGCTTCATGAAATGCCTTTTGAAAATGATGGTGTTATCAGTTGGGAGCTTATGGTAGAAAGACTCAACTCAGACCTTGCAAACACGCTGGGTAATCTTGTGAACCGTACTATTTCCATGAGCAACAAGTATTTCGGCGGCGTTGTGGAGAATAAAGGAGAGAGCAGTGATGAGGCACAGGTTGCGATTGATGCGGATTTAAAAGCCGTAGTGACAGATACTTATGCACGTGCGTCAAAGAAGATGGACGATTTACGCGTGGCAGATGCCATTACAGAGATATTCGCGCTGTTTAAACGCTGCAATAAATACATTGACGAGACAGAGCCGTGGGTACTTGCAAAGGACGAGGCCAAAAAAGACCGACTCGCAACCGTACTTTATAACCTGGTGGAGAGTATTACAATCGGAGCTTCGCTTCTTGCACCATTTATGCCTGAGACTGCAGATAAGATTGCAGCACAGCTTAACACCGGTCTTCGCGATTTTGATACCCTCACTACATTTGGCCTGTATGAAAACGGTAACAGGGTAACAGAGAAGCCGGAGATACTTTTTGCACGTCTGGACATGGCAGAGGTTGTGGCAAAGGCGGATGAGATGTTCGAGAAAAGAAAGGCCGAGGCAGGAATTACAGACACGCCGACAGAGGATGAAGAAGTGATAGATATTGAGCCGAAGGAAGAAGTCACATTTGATGAGTTCGGGAAAATGCAATTCCAGGTTGGAGAGATTATTGCCTGCGAGGCAGTTCCGAAAAGTAAAAAGCTTCTTTGCTCCCAGGTAAAAATCGGAAGCAGCGTAAAGCAGATTGTATCCGGAATCAAAGCATATTACACACCGGAAGAAATGGTGGGTAAAAAGGTAATGGTTCTTGTAAACTTAAAGCCGGCCAAGCTGGCAGGAGTTCTCAGCGAAGGTATGCTTCTCTGCGCAGAAGATGCAGAGGGAAATCTCGCACTTATGACACCGGAGAAACCGATGCCGGCCGGAGCAGAGATTTGTTAATTTTTCATGGAGGTATGTCAGTATGAAAAAGATTTCAGTATGTATGGCAGTAGTTGCCTTAATAAGTATATTGTCCGTTATGACAATTAATGTGAAGGCGACGGAAACAGATGTGGTAAATATAGATGCTTCAAAATCTATCCTTGCACTCGGAGCCGATCTTTCGCAGGAACAGAAGGAAGCTGTTTTTTCCCAGATGGAAATTACAGATGCAGATCTGGCATCCTTCACCGTAATCTATATCACCAATGAAATGGAGCATCAGTATCTTGGCTCTTACATGGATGCGTCCGTCATCGGAACCAAGTCCCTCTCAAGCGTGCTTATTACGCCGAAAGAGAGCGGACACGGTGTTTTGGTCACCACTAAAAATATCAATTATTGTACGACCGGAATGTATCGGAACGCGCTGCTTACGGCGGGGGTTTCCGATGCAGAAATTCTTGTCGCAGCACCTTCGCCGATGTCGGGTACGGCTGCTCTTATCGGAGCCATCAAGGGTTATGAGGCCATGACAGGTGTGGCAGTGGCGGAAAGCTCGCTGGATACGGCGATGGATGAGCTGATTACAACCGGTGAGATAGCAGATGCGATTGCTGAGCAGACCGGCGGTGACAGCCAGGAAATAGAGGAGCTCATTGCCTTTGTAAAGGCAAAGGTGGCAGCAGGAGAGCTGGAAAGCGAAGAGGATATCTTAAATGCCATCAAAGAGGGCGAGGAAAAATTCGGTGTCACGTTAACGGAAGAGAATATTCAGCAGATAGTGGATATTATGATGAAAATCAACGAGCTTGGTCTTGACCCGAAGCTCCTTATTGAGCAGGCAGAAGACCTTTACAGTCAGTTTGGAACAGATTTTCTTGACAATCTTGACACAAAGGCCATCGGAGAAGAAGTGAAAAAACAGGTAAGAGAGGGATTCCTCTCTAAAATTGTGGATGCAGTCAAAGATTTTTTTTGCCGGAATTTTTCGTAAAGGGGTTTACTTATGAAAGCCAGATGTAAAGAGTGCGGAAAAAGATTTGATTATGATTTGTACAGCGGTATTTGTCCGAAATGCGGCAATTATATGCGTATGGGAGTGACAGAGGCCGGGGAGACAGAGGCCGGCGAGACTTTGCAGGAAAAGAACAAAAACAATACAACCGTCACAATTATAGCGACCGTAATTATTCTGATGATAATGGCGGTCGTCGGAATTGTAACGGTGGTTTCCGTGTACATGTTAAAAACAGAATTGCACGATGCTATGACGATAAAGGAAGAAGTCACCGTCAAGACACAAAAAACGGCGGAACCGCTTACATATATGGCAGAGGGAAGTCAATATGATATTTATATTGATTCCGTAAAAGCGGACGGGGATCCGGGCTTTCAACTGACGGATGAATACGAGGCACTGGCGGTTTCTTATCATGTTGAAAATCGGGCAAAGACAGCGATTTCGAGACACTTTATGAGGTCTGTATGACACCGTACCTGATGACGGAAAGTGGTAGTTACCTTGAGCCGGTGAGCAGCCGTGATGTGCGTAATGTAAAGGGACGGGATTACGAACAGGGAGCATTGAGGGAAGCCTTTTATGTGGAGGTGGAAAGATAATGCGTGGTTTGAGTACAATACTTTCCTGGATTATCAGACTGTTATATAAAATGCTCCGAAAATTCGGAATCAACAGCATTCTCATTCTTTTTTTGGTGATTGAAGTAATCGGCTGTCTGGGATATGTCGTAGAGGCGGGAACATATGACAGTGACCGGAGGGAGTTTGATTTTGTAAGTGCTGAGCTTACCGAAATTGCCCCGGATGACCCTGTTCTCGGACAGCACGGCTATCAGCCTTATGACCGGGATGTGTACTATCTCGTCAGGGTCAGTATAAAGAACCGCTATTCGGAGCCCCTGTCATACTTGTCTCTCGATGCGGTAAATGAACACGGGCACGATCTGGCATGTCAGTCGGTCAATTACTATGAAAGTGA
Organism: uncultured Kineothrix sp.; assembly: GCA_964519385.1. Lineage (GTDB taxonomy): Bacteria > Bacillota > Clostridia > Lachnospirales > Lachnospiraceae > SVFI01. The sequence goes on along the minus strand of CAZFLR010000018.1, from coordinate 19,642 downwards.
GCTTGACGGCTATGGAATGAAGGAGTGTATTCCGGCGGGAGCGGAAGGAGAATTACTTTATGTTCTCAGCATGAGTGACAGTATTTCTGAAGAGAGCAGTCAGGTGACGCTTTCGGAATTCGGTGAAAACGGAGAGACATTCATCACGGCAGATATACCGAAGCAATAGCATTTGGTATCCGGGAGAAAAAAGACATGGAAAAGAAAAAGTTTGAGATCAGATACTTAAAACCGGAAGAATGGAATGAAGCGATGGCACTTGCATGGAAGATATTTTTGCGCTTTGAAGCCGGAATTTATGACGAAGAGGGGGTCCGCTCCTTTTTTGAGCTTATATCCGACGAGCGTTTAAAGCGTCTGTATGAACTGGGAGAATATCCGGTATATGCAGCCTTTGACGGGGAGAAGATGACAGGCATGATTTCCCTGCGGAGTATAAACCATATCTCACTTTTGTTTGTATCGGACACATATCACAGACAGGGTATCGGACGCGCGCTCATCGAAGCAGTCCAGAAGCATGTCCTCAGAGACGGCAGGAGAAATTCAGTGACCGTGAATGCAGCACCTTATGCGGTGGAGTTTTACCATGCGGTCGGATTTGCGGATATAGGGGAGGAAACGACAGAAAACGGCATTATCTTCACCCCCATGCAAAAGCGGATAACATGCAGTGTTTAGACAAATTTTATAACTTTTTTCAAATGATTAGGCAACATGTATAAAAATAATTAATAACTTTGTGTACTTGTGGTATAGGAAAAAAAACGGCTTTCGTTTATACTTATCCATAGATGGCGACTGTGCCAAACATAATTTAGGAGGAAGATTTAATGGCTAACTTATCATTAAAAAACGTATGTAAAGTATATCCAAACGGATTTGAAGCAGTTAAAGATTTCAATCTTGAAATTGCAGACCAGGAATTTATTATCTTCGTAGGACCTTCAGGATGTGGTAAATCTACAACACTTCGTATGATCGCAGGTCTTGAAGATATTTCTTCAGGTGAATTAAGAATCGGAGAAAAATTAGTAAACGACGTAGAACCAAAGGACAGAGATATCGCGATGGTATTCCAGAGTTATGCTCTTTATCCTCATATGACAGTTTATGATAACATGGCTTTCGGTCTTAAATTAAGAAAAGTTCCGAAAGAGGAAATTGATAAAATGGTAAAAGAGGCAGCTAAGATTCTTGACTTAACTCCACTTCTTGACCGTAAACCAAGAGCTTTATCAGGTGGTCAGAGACAGCGTGTTGCCATGGGTCGTGCTATCGTTCGTAATCCTAAGGTATTCCTTATGGATGAGCCTTTATCAAACCTTGATGCAAAACTTCGTGTACAGATGCGTATCGAGATTGCTAAATTACATCAGAGATTAGGTACAACAATCATCTACGTTACACATGACCAGACAGAGGCTATGACACTTGGTACAAGAATCGTAGTTATGAAAGACGGTATCATCCAGCAGGTAGATACACCACAGAACTTATACGAAAAACCATCTAACCTTTTCGTAGCAGGATTCATGGGATCTCCTCAGATGAACTTCCTTGATGCAGTTGTAGAAGTTGTTGATGACACAGCAGTATTAAAGGTAGCTGGTCACTTCATTCCGCTTCCGCCTGCAAAATCTAAAAAGTTAATCGAAGGCGGTTACAACGGAAAGACAGTTACATTCGGTATTCGTCCGGAAGATGTATATGATTCAGAAATGATGGTTGAAGCATCTCCACAGAGCACATTTGAAGCAACTGTTAAAGTATACGAGTTACTTGGTGCAGAAGTATTCTTATACTTCGATTTAGATGACTTCCAGATGACAGCAAGAGTTGATCCTCGTACAACAGCTAGACCTGGTGACGTTGTTAAATTCGCTATTGATGTTGAAAAGATTCATATCTTTGATAAAGAAACAGAATTAGTAATTACAAACTAGTCTAAGATTAGTTGGGGAGATACAACGCGTATCTCCCCTTTTTATATTGTAGAAGGTAGAGGTGCAGAATTGGTAGCTACACAGGTGATACAGGGTTGTTTGGACGAGCTTAAGGCTATTACCAAGGTTGATCTTGCAGTTGTTGATGTGGAAGGTGTATTAATTGCAAAAAATTCAGACCGTTTTGAGATTGTTACGGAGATGGTGACGGAATTTGCCATGTCTTCGGCGGACAGTCAGGTTCTGAAGGGATGTCAGTATCTGAAGGTATATGATGACGGAGATCCGATTTATGTTTTAATCTGCGGAGATTCCAGTCAGGAATATATGATTGGAAAGGTTGCAGTTTCCAATCTTCAGAATTTAATCATTGCATATAAAGAACGCTTTGACAGAAACAATTTTTTCCAGAATTTAATTTTAGATAATTTGCTTTTGGTTGATATTTTCAACCGTGCAAAAAAGCTTCATATAGAAATAGAAAGACCGCGTGTCGTCATGCTTTTGGAAATCCAGTCCGGAAAAGAAAGCTATGCAATGGAGTATTTAAAAGGAATGTTTACTCCGCATTCCGGCGATTATGTGACGGCGGTGGATGAAAAAAATATCATTGTGATTAAGCAGCTTGATTCGCTTACGGATTATGAAGCCGTAGATGATATTGCCAATATGACGGTTTCCATGATGAATACCGAGGCGATGATTAATGTAAAGCTTTCCTATGGAACCATTGTCACAGAGCTCAGGGAGGTTTCCAAGAGCTACAAAGAGGCAAAGATGGCACTCGATGTCGGAAAAATCTTTTACGCGGAGAAGGATGTGGTTGCTTACAGCACACTCGGCATAGGTCGTCTTATTTATCAGCTTCCGGTTAATTTGTGCGAAATGTTCATTGAGGAGATTTTCGGCGACAAGATTCCGGTGGAGCTGGATGAAGAAACGCTCATCACAATCAATACATTTTTAGATAACAATCTGAATGTATCTGAGACAGCGCGTCAGCTTTATGTGCACAGAAACACGCTCCTGTACCGTTTAGAGAAGCTGGAGAAGCTGACGGGACTGGATATAAGAGTATTTGATGATGCACTGACTCTCAAGATTGCACTTATGGTTGTAAATTATATGCGGTATTTACAGAAGATTGATTATTAAAAACAGAGAATAGTAAATCCCGATTTCTCATATATTGTACGGATGTCAAATATTCGTGTATATGAGGAGTTGGGATTTTTGTATAGTCAGAAGAAAGATTATATTGTTTTCATAAAAAACGGGGAAAAGCCTGTAAATGCAGGATTGAGAAAAATTACAACAACAGATAAGAAAATTCGTGTTGAATTTTTTTTGAATCCGCTTCCGCTCTATTACGGTGTTGCGATGGAATGTGTGCTTTCCTATAGGAACGGGACCGGGGCAGCAGTGAAGAAAAGCTGGAAAACCACTCTGGAAACACATAATTCCCATTACATATTTTCTGTGCAGACTCCGGAATATGTAGAAAAAATCGACGATTGCCGGATTTTACTGCAGGGAAAGGAAATGATAGTTTCCGATAAGGATGTATTGTCGGCAGAGCTTTTGTCGGAAGAGACTGAGCCGACGGAGAATATAAGAAAAATAGAATATATCCGGGATTTAAATTATCTGAGGGCCGGAGATGAGGAAATGAAGAAGCTGTACTACAACAGTTTTTTGCTGCACGGATTTTATCAGTACCGGTATTTTGTAGTGGGAAATGATTTTATAGGTGTTCCCGACCATTTTTATGAGCGAGAGGCGATAGCAGCGAGGATGATGGGCTTCCCGTATTTTGTGGAGGCGGAATTTGTAGAAAACTGCACACTGGGAGAAGGGACGAGGGATGACCTTCCGAAGCAGGGAAGCTTTGGATATTATCTGAGAAAAATAAGCAGGCGGAGCTGATTAGTCCACGCCCCGGAGAGCGACCGACGGAATCATCGGACGGAGCCTGTCGGCAAAGGCTCTCAGTTGAGCCGGAGAGCAGGCATGAAAGCCGGGACACAGTACGTTTTCACTGTCTTTATAGGATTGCAGATAATATCGCATGGCTCCTTTGATCCATACACTGATTTCATCAAAGGCTTCTTCTGTGTGGAGCTCCTTTACGACGGTGGTCCTGAACTCATAGGTGAAAATTTCGGGATTGGTTTCGTGCATAAGAAAATCCACGCTTTCTTTTACATTGGCAAGTAAATCCTGTCCGGAAGCGGTAAAAATGGAATTTGTGATTCTGGACAGACCGGCTACCCGGTAGTAATCGGTGGGACCGGTTTTTATATCCATTGCCACATAGTCTATCAGATGCTCCTCATAGAGCGAACGGAGAAGCTCAGGATGTGTACCGTTGGTGTCAAGCTTGATGAGATAACCAAGCTCCCGGATGCGGGTGAGAAAATCAGGCAAATCCCTGTGGAGTGTCGGTTCTCCTCCGCTGATGCAGACTCCGCTAAGCATGGAGCGGCGTTTTTTCAGATGGTCCAGAACCTCATCCTCAGAGAAAGAGGCAACATCCGCAGGGTTTAATAAAAGGTCACGATTCTGGCAAAAAGGGCATCGAAAGTTACAGCCGCCGAGAAAGACGGTTGCTGCCACATGTTCGGGATAGTCCAGTAAAGTTGTTTTATTAAAGCCACAGATGATCATAAGGTTACCTCCAACCTAATCTTAAAACAAAGGAAGGAACGTTGCAAGAAATAGTTCCCGATTTTGATGTAAGGTTGAAGCATGAGGTGTGATTTGTTATACTAAAGGGCATGAAAAGGCAGGTTAATTTATGAATGTTATATCGGAAAAAACACGTAAAAGGCGGGAAAACCGTTTGAAGAATAAAGAAGAAAAACGTCTCCGCATGGAGGAGGAAGAAAAGAGGGCAGCTCTTGAGCAGAAGAAAAAGGATGAAATGTATATGAGACAAGCCCTGAAGCAGGCACAGAAAGCTGCAGATCTTGAGGAGGTGCCCATCGGATGTGTTATTGTGCACGAGGGACAGGTGATTGCGAGGGGATATAACCGGCGCAATACGGACAAGAGTACACTCGCGCACGCGGAGATTGCTGCGATTCGCAAGGCAAGCCGAAAGCTTTCGGACTGGAGACTGGAGGAGTGTACCCTTTACGTGACACTTGAGCCGTGCCAGATGTGTGCAGGTGCGATTGTGCAGGCAAGAACCGGACGCGTTGTAATCGGAGCGATGAATCCGAAAGCCGGATGTGCAGGCTCTGTCCTCAATCTGCTGGAGATGAAGGAGTTTAATCATCGCGTGGATGTGACAAGAGGGATTCTGGAGGAGGAGTGCTCGCAGATGCTGAAGGTTTTTTTCAGTCGGCTCCGGAAGAAAGTGAAGGTGTAGAAAGCTGCTTATAATAATGAAGGAGAAGCGAAATGGCAAAGAAATATTATGCGGTTAAAAAAGGACTGACTCCGGGGATATATACAAGCTGGCCGGAGTGTCAGGCACAGGTGAAGGGATATTCGGGCGCGATTTTTAAAGGATTTGCGACCAGGGAGGAAGCGTTGGCATTTATGGGGGAGGCAGCTTTTGCTGCAAGAGAGGAAAAACAGGACAAGCCGGTAGCTGCGGATGCGGAAACGGAGGCAATTGCTTATGTGGATGGGAGCTATGATGTGACCAGCGGAAGCTTTTCCTACGGAATGGTTATGTTTCATGGGGGAAAAGAGGAGCATTTTTCTAAGAAATATGAGAATCATGAGCTTGCTTCCATGCGGAATGTGGCCGGCGAAATTGAGGGAGCGCGCGCGGCGATGCAGTATTGTGTTGAACATGGAATTAAGAGTATAACCATTTATCATGATTACATAGGAATTGCAGCCTGGTGTACCGGTGAGTGGCAGGCAAAGCAGGAAGGGACTATGGATTATGCCGGATTTTACCAAAAAGTTTCGACCGATATCGACATTCGTTTTGAAAAAGTGAAGGGACATTCGGGAGATACTTACAATGAATTGGCAGATAAGCTTGCAAAGGAAGCTTTAGGGATTTGACAAAGTATGTAAAAACTTATATACTGAAATGGCCGTGCAGTCGGCATCGGGTTTTGGCTTTCATAGCCGCCCTTAATAAGTGGCAGAGACGTTTGGGTCTTACGCAATGGGAACTGTGAACCGTGTCAGGTTGGGAACAAAGCAGCACTAAGCAGACAACCCCATGTGCCGTGAGGGTGCCTGAACCGAGCTAACTGTTAAGGTAACGTGTGGAAGTGTCGCCCGTGCCGGCTGCATGGTTTTTTATTCTTCTTTTTTCATTTCCAGGTTTCATTTTTCATTCTCAGATATTCAATTGTACTATGTACAAATTCTATATCATTCTGACTCAGTCCCGAGACGTTTACACTGTAAGAAGACTCCAGACCGAGTAAAAAATCCGAAGATACTTTAAAAATATTTGCAAGCTCTACGATGTACTGAGTAGAAGGTACAGAAATTCCCATCTCCCAGGCATTTACACTGGAACGGGTAATGCCGATAATCCGCGCAAGCTCACTCTGTGTCAACCCTTTTTGTTCTCTTAGTGTTTTAATTTTGTCTGAAATCATAGAACGTCAATCTCCTTATGTATGATAGTAAATCAGACGTAAAGATATTGCATTATCAAAAAGATGGAACGAATTGACATTTTGTGTTGACAATAAAAAGATAGTAGTAATAAACTACTCTTGTAGAGACATACTATATATTAAGTAAAGGGAGGAACTATATATAGAGGCTAAGATGTCTGCAGACGGAAAGAAGATTACGTTTAAGACGGATAAGTTCTCTACTTATGCAATCGTATACGAAGAGGGACATGTACATACGAGCTCAGACTGGGTAATTGTCCGTGCAGCAACAGAGAAGGAAGCCGGATTAAAGGTTAAGAAATGTACAGGCTGCGGAATCACACTGGAAGAGGCACAGATTGCAAAGCTTGCTCATACACATAAAGCAGGCGAATGGGTTGTAACCAAGGAAGCAACCGGAAAAGCAGCAGGATTAAAAGAACAGAAATGTTCAGGCTGTGGTGCAACACTTAAGACGGAAGTCATTCCGAAGTTTACGGTAAAACTGAATGCGAAAAAGGTTGATCTCCAGATTAAGAAATCATCTACAGGTCTTCAGGCAACAGTCATGGAAGGCGATGCAGTCAAGAACTGGAGCAGCAGCAATAAAAAGATTGTAACAGTTAACAAGAATGGTAAGATTACAGGTAAAAAGGCAGGAACGGCGGTTATTACGGTAACAACGAAAAAAGGTGCGACTGCCAAGGTAACCGTAACAGTTAAGAAGAAGGTTGTTAAATGTACCAATCTTAAGACAGATAAGAAGAGTCTTACCTTGAAGAAAGGAAAGTCTTATCAGCTTAAAGTGACCAAAACACCGGTAACTACATTAGAAAAAGTGACTTACAAGTCAAGTAATAAAAAGGTAGCTACTGTAAACGGAAAAGGTAAAATTACAGCCAAGAAAACTGGAAATGCTATAATTACCGTTAAATGCGGAAATAAAACAGTAAAAGTAAAAGTTAAGGTTAAGAATAAATAGAAGAGCTGATACAAAAAGAAAGGATTATACCTCGTTTATGGGGGTATAATCCTTTCTTTTTGATTAATCAAGATTCTCTTTAATGCGGATATCTACGGCCGTGTAGTTGTATTCCTGTTCCGGGAGCTCCCCGGTGGCAAGGTATGTAAACAGAATATTCAAAGGACGGCTTCCCTGGACAAACGGTTCCTGACAGATGGTAGCGGAAATTACATCCTTCATAATCATTTCCCGGGTGGTCGAAACCTGATCAAAGGTTATAATCGTCATATCCTCAGTCCGCTTCTGTGCGATGACGGAACGACATCCGCCGTAAACTCCTCCTGCGGCAAAAAACAATGCATTTATTTCGGGATGCGACTTTAAAAGCTGCGAGGTCATATCATAGCTTACAAAATCATCATCAAAATTCATAATGGTTTCCACCACATGAATATGGTCATATTTTTCAATGGCGGCCTTAAATCCGGCAATTCGTTCCGTGTGGCACAGGATTTCGGCTGAGCCGGCGATGATTCCGACATTGACATCCTCATCCTTTGCCATAAGGCGCATCAGACCTGCAGCCGTGGCTCCGGACTGATAGTAGTTACTTCCGACAAATGCGAGCCGTTTGCAGTTTTTAATGTCCGTATTTAATGCAACAACCGGGATTCCCTGCTCGTATAATTCATCAATCTTTAAGGCGAGCCGTGGGTCGTTGGTCGGTGAGAGCGCGATGCCGTTGATTCCGCTTTTGACAAACTCATCAATGGCGCGGAGTTGTTCCTCCGTATTGACGTTGACCCGTTTGATGGCGACGCTGCAGTTATAACAGGCAAGCTCCTCTTCCTTGTGGTGTATTCCGTCGATTACGTCATCAAAAAAAGGATTTCCCTCGCCGAATAAAAGAACGCCGAGCTTTATGTTTTTCTTCTGGGCAGCAAGTACAAGACCTGCGCGATTCGGTTTATAATCAAGTGCCTGCGCGATTTCAAGCACCTTTTCGGCAGTCTGGGGATTAACAGAACCTCTTTTGTTCAGGACACGGTCAACCGTACCTCTTGACACACCGGCAAGATCAGCAATTTCTTTAATTGTTGCCATGAGGTCTCCTCCTTTAATCTAATCATTTATTCCTTATTTATAAGCTATCATAAGCAGAGTACAAAGTCAATGAAAATGTGCTACGTGCACGTAACTTGCATTTGATTGGCAAAACAAGAAAAAACCAGCCGATGACCCCTTAAAATCAAGAAAAATATGTAATTTTTAAAATATATATTGCAAATTTGACAGAATCATATTATTATATAAATGTGCACGGGCACACAAACGAAGACTATGTAAGGAGGAAGGTTATGTTATATATCGGAGTGGATTTGGGGACATCCGCAGTGAAGCTTTTGCTCATGGACGGAGAAGGTAAGATTCAGAATATTGTTTCAAAAGAATATCCGCTTTATTTTCCGCATCCGGGCTGGAGCGAGCAAAAGCCTGAGGACTGGTACGAGCAGGTTATGGCGGGAATTAAGGAGCTGCTTGCAGATGCGGATAAATCGCAGGTGGCAGGTATCAGCTTTGGCGGACAGATGCACGGGCTTGTGATTCTTGACAAGAATGACTGCGTAATTCGTCCTGCTATCTTATGGAACGACGGACGAACAACAGAAGAGTGTGATTATTTAAATAATGTAATCGGAAAGGAAAAGCTTTCCGAATATACGGCGAATATTTCCTTTACCGGATTTACGGCACCGAAGGTATTATGGGTTAAAAATAAGGAACCGGAAAATTTTGAAAAGATTGAGAAGATTATGCTTCCGAAGGATTACATAGCATACAAATTATCGGGAGTACATTGCACGGATGTTTCTGATGCGTCCGGTATGCTTCTCTTTGATGTGAAGAATCGATGCTGGTCGAAGGAAATGTGCGAAATCTGCGGAGTGAAGGAATCCTGGATGGCACAGATTTTTGAATCCTATGAGACTGTCGGAACGCTTCTTCCGGAAGTTGCCAGGGAGCTTGGCATTCCTGAGACGTGTAAGGTAGTAGCCGGAGCCGGAGATAATGCTGCAGCAGCAGTCGGAACGGGAACGGTAGGCGACGGTATGTGCAATATTTCCCTCGGAACGAGCGGAACCATATTTATTTCTTCGGATAAATTCGGCGTAGATAAGAACAACGCGCTTCACGCGTTTGCACATGCGGACGGACATTATCATCTGATGGGATGTATGCTTTCCGCTGCAAGCTGTAATAAGTGGTGGATGGATGAAATCATCCGCACACAGGACTACAGTGCAGAACAGAAAAATATAGATAAGCTGGGCGAGAATCATGTATTCTTCCTTCCGTACCTGATGGGAGAGCGTTCTCCGCACAACAATCCGAATGCGAGAGGAACCTTTATCGGAATGACGATGGATACCTCCCGTGAAGATATGACACAGGCAGTTTTGGAAGGCGTGGCATTTGCACTCCGCGATTCACTTGAGGTTGCAAGAAGCCTTGGCATAGATATTAAGCGAACCAAGATTTGCGGCGGAGGAGCGAAGAGTCCTCTCTGGAAGAAGATGATTGCCAATATTATGAATCTCAAGGTGGATGTCATCGAGAGTGAAGAGGGACCGGCACTTGGAGGTGCGATGCTGGCAGCCGTGGCAAACGGTGAATTTGCAAGCGTGGAGGAAGCAGCGGCAAAAATAGTGAAGATTGTTGACACTGTGGAGCCGGAGGCAGAGCTTGTGGCTAAATATGAAGAAAAATATCAGCAGTTTAAAGAGATTTATCCGGCGTGTAAGCCGATTTATGACATTATAACCGGATAACAGGTGAAACGGCAGAAACAGAAAGGAGAGATTCCCATGCAGATTTATGAAGTTACAGACCCAAAATTCAAAAAATACGGAAGAGTCGTAAAAGGTGTTGATTTTACATCTCTCGTAGAGGCGATGCAGAACACTCCGCTTCCTGACGGAGTAGAATATGAGCCGTCGGTTAAGGAGCTGGAAGCAGTTCCGGCTATGGCAGAGATTCAGAAGAAGTGTTTTGGAGAGCTTCCAATCCAGATTGGATATTGTAACGGACACAATGTGATGCTCAATGCAGTAGAGTATCACCGCAGTTCAGAGATTAATGTGGCAGCGACGGATGCAGTGCTGATGCTTGGATGCCAGCAGGATATCACGGATGATTTTACATATGATACTTCCCTGATGGAAGCGTTTAAGGTTCCGAAGGGAGTGGCTGTGGAGCTGTATGCGACAACACTTCATTACGCGCCTTGTAGCTGTCAGGATGAAGGCTTTAAGGTATCGGTTGTACTTCCGAAGGATACGAACCTTCCGCTGGAGGATAAACATGCAGACTGTGAAGATAAATTAATCACAGCAAAGAATAAATGGCTGATTGGCCATGCAGAGGGCGGACTGGACGCAGGAGCACATATTGGTCTGATTGGAAAAAATTTAAATTTGAATGAGTAAGCAGATGCTTATTAGGAACTTAATTAAGGAAAAAGAACAATGAATGGAGGATTTTAAAAATGTACAATGCACCATCAGTAAAAATCGGTATTGTAGCAGTATCACGTGACTGTTTCCCGGAAGAGCTTTCCGTAAACAGAAGAAAGGCTCTGGTAGAGGCCTACAAAGCAAAATATGACGCAGCAGACATCTATGAGTGTCCGGTTTGTATCGTAGAGAGTGAAATTCATATGGTACAGGCACTTGAGGATGTAAAGAAGGCAGGCTGTAATGCACTTTGTGTATATCTCGGAAACTTCGGACCGGAAATCGCAGAGACATTACTTGCAAAACATTTCGACGGACCTGTTATGTTCTGTGCAGCAGCAGAGGAATCACAGAATGATCTGGTTCAGGGCAGAGGTGATGCATATTGTGGTATGCTCAATGCAAGCTATAACTTAAAGCTGCGCAATGTAAAAGCATATATTCCTGAGTATCCGGTCGGAGACGCAGCAGAATGTGCGGATATGATTCATGAATTCATTCCGATTGCACGTGCTGTGGATGCTCTGGGCAAATTAAAAATTATCAGCTTCGGACCGAGACCGCTTAACTTCCTTGCTTGTAACGCACCGATTAAGCAGCTTTATAATCTCGGAGTTGAAATCGAAGAGAACTCTGAGCTTGACTTATTTGAAGCATTTAAGAAGCATGAAAATGATGAAAGAATCCCGGCAAAGGTAAAAGAGATGGAAGAAGAGCTCGGAGCAGGAAATAACAAACCGGGTATTTTACCAAAGCTTGCACAGTATGAGCTTACATTACTTGACTGGGTAGAGGAGCATAAGGGCTATCGTGAGTATGTGGCAATCGCCGGAAAATGCTGGCCTGCATTCCAGACACAGTTTGGCTTCGTTCCTTGCTACGTGAACAGTCGTCTGACAGGTATGGGAATTCCGGTATCCTGTGAGGTAGATATTTACGGAGCACTCAGCGAGTTTATCGGATATACGGTAAGTGAAGATATCGTGACATTACTTGATATCAATAACTCCGTACCTGCAGATATGTATAAAGAATCCATCGAAGGAAAATTCCCGTATACACACAAGGATACATTTATGGGCTTCCATTGCGGAAATACAAGCAGCAAGAAATTATCCTTCTGTGCAATGCAGCATCAGATGATTATGGCAAGAAGCCTTCCTGAAGAAGTGACACAGGGAACTCTGGAAGGAGATATTGCACCGGGTGATATCACATTCTTCCGTCTGCAGTCTACGGCAGATGCAAAGCTTCGCGCATATATTGCACAGGGTGAAGTTCTTCCGGTAGCTACAAAATCCTTCGGAGCGATTGGTATTTTTGCAATTCCTGAAATGGGAAGATTCTACCGTCATGTATTAATTGAAGGAAATTATCCTCATCACGGAGCAGTTGCTTTCGGTCACTTCGGAAAAGCACTCTATGAGGTATTCAAATATATTGGCGTAGAGGTAGATGAAATCGGATTTAATCAGCCAAAAGGCATGTTATATCCGACAGAAAATCCATTTGCATAAGAATTTATAACAAAAAAGGATGAAATGAATTGAAATCGCCCGACATATTTTATACAATATATGTCGGGTAGATTTATATCCAGACAATATTTTAACGGAGGAAGTCAAATGACAAACTTAGAGCTTCAGAAAACAGCAAACGAAGTTCGTAAAGGTATCGTGACTGCAGTTCACAGTGCCAAAGCCGGTCATCCGGGTGGCTCTTTATCGGCAGCCGATATGTTTACGTTTCTTTACTTCGAGGAAATGAATATCGATCCGGCAAATCCGAAGATGGAAGAAAGGGATCGTTTTGTATTATCAAAGGGACATACAGCACCGGGATTGTATTCTGCACTTGCCCATCGCGGATATTTTCCGGTAGAAGATTTAAAAACTCTCCGCCATCTCGGTTCATATCTGCAGGGACATCCGTGCATGCAGGAAACTCCGGGAGTGGACATGAGCTCAGGATCTTTGGGACAGGGTATTTCCGCAGCAGTCGGAATGGCTATAGCCGGAAAAATGGATAAAAAGGATTACAGAGTTTACACGCTTCTCGGCGACGGTGAAATTCAGGAAGGCCAGGTATGGGAAGCAGCTATGTTTGCCGGTGCAAACAAGCTTGACAACCTTGTAGTTATCGTGGACAACAATGGTTTACAGATTGACGGTAAGGTAGAGGATGTATGTTCTGTATACCCTATTGATAAAAAATTTGAAGCTTTCAATTTTAATGTAGTAAATATAGATGCACATAATTTTGATGAAATTCGTGCAGCTATGAAGAATGCCAGAGAGACCAAGGGAATGCCGACGGCAATCATTATGAAGTCAATCAAGGGAAAAGGCGTTTCTTTCATGGAAAATAACGCAGGATGGCATGGAAAAGCTCCAAATGATGAGGAGTATGAAATTGCAATGGCAGAACTTGCAAAAGGAGGAAATGCATAATGGCAGAAGTTAAGAAAATTGCGACAAGAGAAAGCTATGGAAATGCACTCGCAGCCTGCGGACAGGAGTTTCCTAATCTCGTTGTCTTAGATGCAGACCTTGCAGGCGCGACAAAGACAGGTATTTTCAAGAAAGCATTTCCGGACCGCTTTATTGACTGTGGTATCGCAGAATGCAATATGACAGGCATTGCTGCAGGACTTGCTACCTGTGGTAAAATTCCGTTTATTTCATCGTTCGCTATGTTCGCAGCAGGACGTAACTTTGAGCAGGTTCGTAACTCTATCGGTTATCCGCACTTAAATGTAAAAATAGGTGCAACACATGCAGGTATTACCGTAGGAGAAGACGGTGCAACACATCAGTGTAATGAGGATGTGGCTCTTATGCGCACGATTCCGGGAATGACGGTTATCGTACCTTCGGATGACATTGAGGCAAAAGCAGCCGTTCGCGCAGCACTTGAGATGGATGGTCCGGTATATCTCCGTTTCGGACGCGCAGCCGTTCCGGTAATTAACGATAGAGACGATTACCAATTTGAAATCGGCAAGGGAGTGCTCTTAAAAGAAGGAAAAGATGTGACAATCATCGCTACCGGTATTTGTGTGGAAAGTGCACTCGGTGCAGCGGAAAAGCTGGCAGCAGACGGTATTGATGCTGAGGTTATCAATATTCATACGATTAAACCGTTGGATGAGGAGCTTGTAATTGCCTCCGCAAAGAAAACAGGAAAGGTCGTAACAGTGGAGGAACACTCTGTCATCGGAGGACTTGGAAGTGCTGTTTGTGATGTACTTTCTGAAAAGGCTCCGACAAAGGTTTGTAAAATCGGTGTTTATGACCGTTTTGGTGAATCCGGACCTGCAGCGGTTCTGGTTGAAAAATTTGGACTTGACGCACAGGGCGTATACACAAAGACGAAGGAATTTTTAAAATAATTTTTTTGATATAAGACCCTCTTCAATTCAGCTTGGAGAGGGTTTTATTATGTCATTATCTCACGAAAAATGCAGAAATTCATATACTGATAAAAAAGCAGAAGGATAACAGATGCATAATTTTTTAATCAGTATAGGAATTATTTGTTTAGGGGTCCTTGTCCTGTGCCTGATGGTTGCAAGGATATGGACACTTTGCGCAATCAGGAAGGTCAAAGGTACAGCGGAGGAAAAGAAAATAAGAAGGCTGGATAATCTGCTGCGGCCCTTTGGTTTTTTGTATGATCCGGGACAGGACATTATTTATTCCAGACTTCACGCATGGCAGAGGAAGTTTGGGTATGAAAAAACCTTTGATGAAGGAGCGGTTCTTTTTTCCATGGTAATTGACTGCGAGCCGGTCTATTTTGAATACGACGGAAGAAGATGGCTGATAGAGCTGTGGAAAGGTCAGTACGGAATGACCACCGGAGCGGAAATAGGGGTATATTGCGCCGCGAAGCCGAGGGATTTTAAGGCAGGGGATGAAAGAAAGCTTCACTATGAGAGCGTATCAGATGAGGAAATGCTCAGGATGCAATACAGCCTGTATCGCTGTGAGGATGAAATTATAAGAAGACAGTCGAGACACTGGTGGCTGACAGGCTTTGTGCCGGGACTTTTCTCAAAGCCGGGAGAACTAAGAATGTGTATCAAAATTATTTTTCCGAATGAAAAAATGTCTTGTGAGTTTTTGAAAGCTCTGCTGGCAATCGGTTACAGAGGGAATGAAGTATATTATGGCGGAAAAAGCGTGACCTTGTATTACTATCGCCCGCAGACAAGGCGGCCGGTCCGGAGATGCAGGTTCCTGCGATGGCTTGCACAGCAGAATAACTTGAGAAACTGTAACTTATATCAAAGAAGAACACGGATGTTTAAAACCCATTTGGATAAGATAACCTTTCTGAGCTACAGTTATCCTTTGCTTTACCGTGCATTGCTCAGATTTACGAGATGGAGAAGGATTTCCGGATCCCGTTAAGGTTCTCCAAAGTGGTTAAGAAACGTAAAAAATAGTCGCTGCGCGGCTATTTTTTACATAAATTTTACACAGATATGTTTTTAATTTTACAAACCTATTATAAAATGGGTAAGACGGAAAAAAGATTACTTATAGCGAAAGAGGAGGCTATTATGGATTTTTTTAGTATTTTATCATTGATAGGCGGTCTTGCCCTGTTTCTTTACGGAATGGACCTTCTGGGCGAGGGACTTTCAAAGGCATCGGGCGGTCGTCTGGAAAAAATCTTGGAAAAGATGACAAACAATCCGCTCAAGGCAGTTTTGCTCGGAGCAGGCGTTACGGCGGTTATACAAAGCTCGTCAGCGACAACGGTCATGGTCGTCGGTTTCGTAAACTCCGGTATCATGAAGCTTCAGCAGGCAGTCGGAATCATCATGGGTGCCAACATCGGTACAACAGCGACAGCATGGATTTTGAGCCTGAGCGGAATTGAGGGAGATAATTTCTTTGTACAACTTTTAAAACCTTCTTCATTTTCACCGGTACTTGCCCTGATTGGTGTTATACTGATTATGTTCAGTAAGAAGGAAAAGAATCACAGTATCGGTAAAATAATGGTGGGATTTGCAATACTTATGACAGGAATGGATGCGATGTCTGCAGCCGTAAAACCGCTGGCAGATGTTCCGGAATTTGCAAACATACTTCTTATGTTTTCGCATCCGCTTCTGGGACTTTTGGCGGGGCTGGTTCTGACAGCGATTATTCAGAGTTCTTCTGCATCGGTAGGTATTCTGCAGGCACTGTGTCAGACCGGCATTGTCAGCTATGGAACAGCGATACCTATTATTATGGGGCAGAATATCGGTACCTGTGTGACAGCACTTCTTTCTGCCATCGGTGCGAAGAAAAATGCAAAGAGGGCAGCTATGGTGCATCTGTTCTTTAATATTGTCGGCACAGCTATTTTCATGATAGTTTTCTACACAGTCAATGCTTTTGTCGATTTCGCATTTTTGGATACCAGCGCGAATGCTGCAGGAATAGCAACGACTCACTCCATTTTTAATGTGGCTGCAACCATTGTTCTGCTTCCGTTTTCAAAGCTTCTTGTAAAGCTTGCAACACTTGCAGTACCGGATCAGAAGGAGGAGGAATCCGACGAGAACAAGCTGCATCTTCTCGATGTGCGTTTTCTTGACACACCGGGTCTGGCAATTGAGCAGTGCAAGAATGTTGTCGTAGAAATGTCGGAAATCACGAAGAAAGCTTTGTTTGAGTCAATCACGTTGCTTCATAAATATGATGCGGATAAAGCAGAAAAAATCTATGAAATGGAAGAACTTGTCGATAAATATGAGGATGAGATGGGAAATTATCTTGTGAAACTCAGCAGCAAGGATTTGTCGGAAAAAGATTCCCATACGTTGTCCGTGCTTCTGCATACCATCGGTGATTTTGAGCGAATCAGTGATCATGCAGTAAACATTGTCCAGTCGGCAAAAGAGATGCACGATAAGGAGCAGACCTTCTCAAATAAGGCTTCTGTGGAGCTGGAGGTATTTACCAAGGCACTTCAGGAGGTGGTGAATCTTTCCTTTGAAGTATTTAAGACAGGCGATATGAACCGTGCGCTGCAGGTGGAGCCTCTTGAGGATGCAATTGATCATCTTCAGATTGAGATTAAAAAGCGTCATGTAAAGAGACTGCGCAAAGGAAAATGTACCATCGAGATGGGATTTATCTTATCTGACATCGTGACAAGCTACGAGAGAGTATCCGACCATTGTTCCAACATTGCTCTTTCCCTGTTCCAGGTGAATGAGGATGATTTTGAAGCCCATGATTACGTGAGTAATTTGAAAAAAACCAAGGATGCGACATTTGCTGATTATTTTAGCATGTATAAAAATAAATACATGTTACCGTAGAACATAATTATTAGTTTCAGAAGCAGAGGTATTATGGCACTTATTTATATCGTGGAGGATGATAAGAATATAGCAGAAATTGAGAGCTTTGCACTCAAAAATGTAGGGTACGAGGTAGAAAATTTTTCCAGTGCACGCGAATTTTACCGCGCGCTGGAAAAAAGAGTTCCGGATTTGTTTTTACTTGATATTATGTTGCCGGATGAGGACGGTCTTTCCATTATAAAAAGACTGAAGTCCGATATCAAAACCTCATATCCGCCAATTATTCTCGTGACGGCAAAAGCGTCTGAGATTGATAAGGTGAAAGGTCTCGACCAGGGAGCGGATGACTATATGACAAAGCCATTCGGAGTGATGGAGTTGATTTCAAGGGTAAAAGCATTGCTCCGCCGGAGTAAGGTGGTGGGTGAGGTCCCTCTTGTATTTTCCTTTGAGACAATCCGGATGGAAGAGGAAAAGCATATGGTCACAGTGGATGGGCAGGTCTGTGAGCTCACCTACAAGGAATATGAGCTGTTGAAGCTGCTCCTGATTAATGCAGGAATTGTGACAAGCCGAGACCGGATACTTGAGAAAATCTGGGGTACAGATTTTGAAGGAGAATCCCGGACGCTGGATATGCACATTAAAACGCTTCGTAAGAAGCTGGGAGAGGCCGGCTCTTATATCAAAACAGTACGAAATGTGGGATATATTCTGACAAGAGAGGATTAGCATGAAAAAAAAGATTAATCTTCAGATGATGTATATAGCCGTTCTTGCAATTATGGCGACATTGATTACTCTGATAGGAGTTTTTTATACAGTATTTAAGCAGGAAATATTTGATGACCTGAGGGCTTATACGGTTGTTTTGAAGGAAGCGGAGTTAGAGAAAATAGTAAATAACAGGACATTTATATCCGAAGCTGACGGGCTTCGGATTACTGTCGTTTCAGGAGACGGAAGCGTCCTTTATGATAATGTTGCCGAGGAAACGCAGATGGAAAATCACGGTGAGCGCAGTGAGATTGCGGAAGCGATGGAAAAAGGAAAGGGACAGGCTGTGCGCATGTCCGAAACGCTCTCCGAAAACATGTATTACTATGCAGTAAAGATGGAAAACGGGAACATTCTCCGTGTTGCAAAAGAATCCTCCAGTGCTCTTTATATTATTGTAAAGTCTCTTCCGATGCTGTGTCTGATACTGGCAGTTCTTTTGCTGCTCTGTTCCGTGCTGTCGCGTGCACTAGCAAAAAGTATTGTGGAGCCGATAGAAAAGATGGCAGAGGACATGGATCATATGGATCAGGTGGAAAGCTATCCTGAGCTGAAACCTCTTTTGAGCACAATCAGCCAGCAGCACGCGGATATTTTAAAAAATGCAAATATGCGTCAGGAATTTACTGCGAATGTTTCTCATGAACTTAAAACGCCGCTCACCTCCATTTCCGGGTATTCGGAGCTGATTGAAAACGGAATGGTTAACGAGACGGACACGATGCGTTTCGGGAAAGAAATACACAGGAGTGCCAACCGTCTTTTGACATTGATAGAAGATATTCTCCGTCTGTCGGAGCTTGATTCGTCCTCAGAGACGGAAAATTTTGAACAGGTAGACTTATATGAGGTCGCGCAGACCTGTGTGGATATGCTGCGGATGAATGCGGAGAAGCACAAGGTTACGCTCACTCTTTCAGGAGAGAAAAGGATTGTGTACGGAAACAGGCAGATGCTTGATGAGGTGATTTACAATCTTTGTGACAATGCCATCCGGTATAACAAGGAAAACGGAAATGTTTACGTGGAAGTAGGGGAGGAGGATGACAATGTCTATCTGTCTGTCCGTGATACCGGTATCGGAATCGATAAAGAGCATCAGGAACGCATTTTTGAGAGGTTTTATCGTGTCGATAAGAGCCGTTCAAAGGAGACAGGAGGAACAGGACTCGGACTTGCGATAGTAAAACATATTGTTGCACTACATCATGCGCAGATTTGCATCGACAGTAAGGTGGGAATTGGGACAGAAATCAAGATTATTTTCATATAAATTGGTTTTATTTTGCAGATTTCAGCATTCTCTTTTTAAATAAGGACTTGACTATTTTTCGTTTCGCATTTATTATATATAGGTATTCAGGTGCAAATCTGTGATACTAAATCAGCCAGTATCATAATGGATTTTTTTGCATAGAAAGCCCCCGGTAGTTGCCTCTGCCGGGGGCTTTCGCGTTGTGTAAATATTTTTGGATACAAAAAAACCAAATGCCTCAAATAGGAACTTGGTTTTTAAATAAAAAGAGCGCGAGACGGGACTCGAACCC
>CAZFLR010000017.1:0-46043 GCA_964519385.1 uncultured Kineothrix sp. | reverse complement strand
GGCAACATCTGCCGTTCCACCATGGCAGAATCCGTCATGACACATATAGTGAAGAGCCGCCGTGCGGAGCAGGGCTTTGAGATTGCATCTGCTGCGACCAGCCGGGAAGAAATCGGGAGCAGTCCGCATTACGGAACCGTAAACATGCTGCGCAGGGTTGGGATTGAGGTGGTTCCGCACAGAGCTGTGCAGATGGTGCAGTCGGATTATGACAAATACGATTATCTGATAGGAATGGATACAGAAAACATACGCAATATGACACGCATAGCGGGCGGAGATCCGGAAGGGAAAATTTACAAGCTTTTGTCGTTTGCGGGCAGCCAAAGAGATGTTGCGGATCCATGGTATACCGGAGATTTTGAGGCAACATATAGGGATGTGAAAGCCGGATGTGAGGGGTTGTTTGATTATTTGAAAGAGAATGGGGAAATCTAGCAAATAATACAAACTTTATTCATTAAATATTAAGAAAATGTTACAAAATTCCTATACCCAAATAAGTTTTTTTGTGTTATCATAACGTCGTGCGTTTAGAACATATGCAGAATGGAGTTTAAAATGGACTTGTTAAAAGACGTTATAATAGATACAATACTGGATTCAGCCAAGATTTTTCCGTTCCTGTTTCTTACCTATTTGCTGATGGAATACTTAGAACACAGAGCAGGCCAAAAGACGGTAAGCTGGCTTAAAAAATCAGGACCGCTCGGTCCCGTGATTGGGGCGGTTGCGGGTCTGATTCCGCAGTGTGGATTTTCAGCAGCGGCAACCGGTCTTTATGCAGGACGCATTGTGTCGCTCGGTACGCTGATGGCGGTTTATTTATCAACCTCGGACGAGATGCTTCCGGTGCTTTTGTCATCACAGGCGAGTCCTAAGGTGATTGTTTCGATTCTGGCGGTGAAACTCATTACAGGTATGACGGCCGGTATAATCATTGACGCAGTCGGAAGAATCGGAATGAAAAAAGAGGATACGGATTATCATATTCATGAAATGTGCGAGAATGAGCATTGCCACTGTGAGGACGGTATTTTGAAATCAGCACTGATTCACAGTGTAAAGGTAATTCTGTTTATCTTTGTGTTATCTCTTTTTGTGAATTATTTCATGCAGTATATCGGAGTGAGCGGAATACAGTATGTGACTATCGGTCAGTCTTACGGTATCATTGTACTGGCTTCATTTATTGGACTGATTCCGAACTGTGCGGTTTCGGTTGCGCTGACGCAGCTCTATGTCGGCGGAATGCTGGGAGAAGGAGCACTGATTGCCGGTCTTCTCGTTGGAGCGGGTATCGGTCTTATGGTGCTGATTCGCGTAAATAAAAAATTTATGGAAAATGTTAAGATTATCGCACTTCTGTGGATGATAGGACTTACAGTCGGCTGCCTGATAAAGGCACTCGGAATTACATTTATGTAAAATATATTTTATTTTTTGAACGACTTACTGTCGGTTGCAAATGCAGCCGGCATTTTTTTTATGAATAAAATTTGTCACAGCAGAGACAATAAAAGTGAAAGTATGGTGATTTTTTTGAAGCATTATGTATATGTAGAATTGGAAGACAGTGTGCAGGCGTTTGAAAAAAATGTTCGAGTCAGTGACATCGCGACAGTATGGACGGAGGATTCTGTACTTGCTGCAAAAATTAAAAATCTGGTGCTCTATAGGTTTGAGGCACAGCCCTCCGGGAAAAAGAAGAAAGGCTTCAAAGATTCTTCGGCAGAGCCGTCACAAAAGCAGGTAATTAGTCTGCTGTGGCTGACAAGGAGTGTTCTTTCAAATTTTCCGGAATGTATCGTTATTCCGCACGGAGAGTCGGATTGCGTAGTGGAGCTTGTGGAACCGTCAAAAAAAGATGGAAAAAATACATGGGTAAAAAAGAGCAAGGTCTTTTTTGTCAGTCTCATCTGCCTGTTCGGAGGAGCCTTTTCAATCATGGCGTTTCACAACGATATCTCCATTACCAATATATTTATGCAGTTTTATGAGTTAGTCACGGGTAACGAATCTTCGGGCTTCACAATTCTTGAAATCAGTTATAGTGTGGGACTGCTTGTTGGTATCCTGGTTTTTTATAATCATATTGGAAAGAGGAAAATCAGTTCAGAGCCGACACCGATAGAAGTGGCTATGAGGAATTATGAGCGTGACATGGATGAAGCGATTGTAAAGCGGCGTGACAGAGAGGGGGAGAAGATAGATGTGGGATAGCTGGATATGCATGCAGGGCGGAGCCGCAGCAATCGGAAAACAGTGTTTTCTTGCAGTTTTCGGTCTGGCTGCGGGCTTCTCCGTCTCAAGCGGTGTTTTCACGGTGTTTACGGCGGTCGGTCTGGTTCCGAGGTTTGCAGAACATACGAAGAGCGGCTCGTATATTTTAAAATATGAGAATTCCATCATTCTGGGATGCTTTCTTGGGAACCTTGTTAGCCTCTTTTCAGAGAAATTAACAAAAGGAGGTACTTCTCTAAAGGGACTTTTGATACAGGTTGTCGGAAGATTTCTTCCGGATATGACAATGCTCTTTAAAGAGAAGCTTCTTCATTTGATTGGCGGTGGGGTATCAGGTTTTATTATACTTTTCGGGCTTTTTGTCGGTATCTATGTCGGGACACTGGCTATTTCCATCGCGGAAATGCTTGATGCCCTTCCTATTATGACGCACCGTATGAATGTAAAGCAGGGAATCAGTTTTCTGATTTTTGGGTTAGCTGTGGGTAAATTAATTGGCTCTGTATTTTATTATATGAACGGAGTGTATACATGGTAATTTTGAAAAAGGATGAGGTGAAAAAATGGTAAATGAAGAACAGATTCGTATCAGTCCGCGCGCTGCAAAAGAAATTCAGGAAAACAGTGTGACCTTGGACGGGACAACCCCGCCGGTGGAACCGGGGTCTGCGCAGGCAGATAAGGAACGTGAGGATGAAAAGGAAAAAGAAAAAAAGGAGTATAACGAGTATGTGAAACAGGTAACTCCGACAAAGAATTTGTGGTGGCAGATGATAAAAGCCTTTATGGTCGGCGGCGGATTTTGCGTGCTTGGTCAGTTTGTTTTAAATACCTGTGAGGCTCTGGGACTTGATAAGGAAACGTCAGGTTCGTGGGCATCACTGCTTCTGGTATTCTTTAGTGTGCTGTTGACTGGCTTTAGCCTGTACCAGTGTCTGGCTGCTTGGGCCGGAGCCGGCGCGCTTGTGCCGATTACGGGATTTGCAAATTCGGTTGCTTCGCCGGCAATTGAGTATAAGACAGAGGGGCAGGTGTTCGGTATTGGTGTTAAGATTTTTACCATTGCCGGACCGGTGATTCTCTACGGGGTGTTTACAAGCTGGATATTAGGCGTTCTGTACTGGATTGGAACGCTCCTTGGAATCTGAAAAAATAAGGAAAGACAGGAGTGAAAGGTATGAAAAAATCAATATTTGAGCAGGGAAGAAGCAGTGTCAGACTTCCGATGCCTGCATATATTTCGGGGAGCGGATGTATCGCGGGGAGTAAGGAAGCTCAGGGACCGCTGGCAGGTCAGATTGATGTTCTTTCGACGGATGACAAGTTCGGAATGGAGACATGGGAGGCTGCGGAAAGCTATCTGCAGAAGGAGGCCGTGCGTCTTGTCCTTGAAAAAACGGGATCTGACCAACGGGAAATCCGTTATTTATTTGCCGGTGACCTGCTTGGACAGTCGATTGCGAGTTCTTTTGGGCTGTTAGATTATGAAATTCCGCATTTTGGACTGTACGGAGCCTGCTCGACATGTGGTGAGTCGCTGAGTCTCGGGGCAATGACTGTCTCAACGGGGCTGGCATCTAAGGTGATATGTGTGACTTCGTCGCATTTTGCAAGTGCAGAGAAGGAGTTTCGCTTTCCGCTTGAATACGGAGCACAGCGCACAAAGGCATCGACCTGGACGGTGACGGGAAGCGGAGCATTCCTTCTGATGGGGGAACGGACGACAGAGGCTTTGGCTAAAATTGCGGAAATTACAACCGGAAGAATCATTGATCTTGGCATAAAAGACAATTCCAATATGGGCTGCGCAATGGCTCCGGCAGCAGCGGACACCATACGTCAGCATCTGGAAGATTTCGGACGTAAGGTGACAGACTATGACCGTATTATCACAGGAGATCTCGGACAGGTCGGAAGTCAGGCACTGCTGGATCTTTTAAAGGGAAAGGAGATTGATCTTGCAGAGAGGCACATGGATTGCGGAACAACTATTTTTGACATAGAAAATCAGGATGTGGGATCCGGCGGTTCGGGCTGTGGCTGTGCGGCTGTCACGCTTGCTTCACATATTTTGCCACGAATAAAAAGCGGAGAATGGCAACGCGTTCTGTTTCTCCCAACGGGTGCACTTCTGAGTAAGACAAGCTTCAACGAAGGACTTGCTGTTCCCGGAATCGCACATGCCATTGTTCTTGAGCATGTGTGATATAAATGTTTCCTGTTACCGATAGATCGGAATGGTATTTATGTAAAAAAAGGGCACCCCGGAAGGTGCCCTTTTAAAAGTCCTACGCTTCATCAACTGCGCCGAGCTTCATATACATGGTCAGTAAGTAAAGTCCGCAGAGACCGACCAGTGCGTAGATGATACGGGATACCAGACTCATGGAACCAAAGAGCGATGCAACAAGGTTCCAGTCAAAGAAACCGATAAGTCCCCAGTTTACTGCACCTACAATGGCGATGGTAAGAGCAATATAATCTAAAGTTTTCATCTTGCTACCTCCTTTTTTGCTTAGTGTGCCACAAGGGAGGTGAAAATATGCGCTCAAATAAGGGATAGCCAAATCTAAGAGGCATGTGGTATAATTTTCATATATGCTTAAAGGGGGAGCGAAGATGGAAGAAATCATGGTTGCCGTATATTATCTGTCGGCGTTGGTGTCAGCCTTCTTTTTGGTAAAATCATATCGTAGAGATATTGTCATCAGTAAAAAGCTGGCGATTGCCATGCTTATGAACTTCCTGATGATTCTGGCGTATACCTTGAATATCAGTTCGGAGCGGGAAATGATAAAGTCCATAGGATGTTCACTTAGCTTTGTGCTTATGGATTTTATGATTTATTGCTATTATGATTATGTGCTTGTGTATATCGGATGGGAAAAAAGAGCTGCCAGGTGGCTGAAGTATGTGTTTTTAGCATATGCAGTCGTGGATTCGGTTTTCCTGCTGGCCAATCCTTTTACGGAAATCGCGCTCTCATACACGCGTGAAGATTTTGCACAGGGATACGTGCTTTCTTATGTACCTCTGGTACCGTTCCATATACATACAGCGTTCAATTTTATTATGATTGCGGCGACAATCATTCTTCTGTTTATGAAATGTAAGGAAGCACCGAAGGTGTATCTTAGCCGTTACTACGGACCGATTTTCAGTATGATGCTCACCGTGGTGATTTATTTTGTGTATATTGCAGGATATATTCCTCTTTCGGTGGACCCGACGCTGCTTTTATATGTTATCGTCGGACTGATTCTGTATTTTTATACATTTAACTATCTGCCGAGTGTGACGATTGAGATTACCCGGAACATGATTCTGCAGTATATGAAAGATCCGATTATTCTGTTTGACTATGAAGGACGGCTGGTGGCATACAGTGACCAGATGAAGGATTTGATGCCGGATTTCCGTTTCAAAGAGGATGTGACGATTGAAGAGTTTGTAAGTGAAAACGGTTTTTCAGGATTGAACGGAACGAATCTCAATCAGGAGATTGACTGGATTTATCAGGAAAACGGAATTACGAGAATATATCAGTGTCAGCTCAACTGTATGAAGGATGAGGAGCAGAAGCTGGTAGGAAAGCTGTTTATGTTTCATGACATTACCAGTATGCGCCAGACCTTCTTTGAGTTTGAGCACTCCATGCTTTTTGATTCCGTGACAGGATTTTATAATAAACAGAGTTTTATGACGCAGATTCCTCAGTGGAATATACCGGAATACTGGCCGGTATCCGTTGCAGTGTGCAATGTTGATGGTATGAATGCAATCAATGAGGCTTACGGTACGGCCTTTGGTGACGCAGCCATGCGCAATATTGCAAGATATATACGCAGACGTGTCGGAGACAAGGTTTTCTGTGCCAAGATAGATAACGGTGATATCGTCATTGTGCTGGAAGGAATGTCAAATGCAGATGCGGCGACGCTCCTGGAGGCGATTGAGAATGATATATCCGACTTTTATGAAAATATGCCGGTATCCATCGAATTCGGTGTTGCGACGAAAGAGGACAGTGAGCTGTCTATAGAAAAAACGCTTCAGAATGCTCGCGCGAGTATGCAGAAAAAGAAGATGCTCAAGGATAAGTCGGCCAGCAGTTCGCTTGTAGATTCCCTGAAGCAGACACTTTGTGAGAGTGATTATCAGACGGAAGAGCATGTGGAGAGAACGAGGGAGATGGCAGCAAGACTCGGACGTGAGATGGGAATTTCCGATTCGGATATCGGACGGCTTGAGCTCCTCGCGGTTCTGCATGATATAGGAAAGGTTGCAATTCCGCAGGATATTATCAAAAAACAGGGAAAGCTGACTCCGGAGGAGAGAAACATTATCGAGCAGCATACGGTCAAAGGATATCGAATCGCAAAAAGCTCTGCGGAGCTTGAAGATATTGCGGACGGAATACTGTCCCATCACGAAAAGTGGGACGGAACGGGTTATCCGAACCGCCTGAAGGGGGAGGAAATACCTTTGATTGCCCGGATTATTTCGGCAGTCGATTCGCATGATGTTATGGTAAATGACAGACCGTATCATAAAGCCATGCCGGAGGCGGATGCGATTGAAGAGCTGAAACGCTGCTCCGGTACACAGTTTGACCCACACGTAGTCGAGTTCTTTGTAAGACTTCTCGAACGCGAAGAATTACCGAAGGAGCAGATGGAGGCGATGCCGGATGCGTGAAATGGAATTTAAAATGGAACGTCCGGGATTGTTGGAAACCGGACAAAAGGTTACGGTAACGGAAGGCGTGCTTCCGAGCAGTTATTATTACACGATAGACCCTTCGCTTGCGATGTCAGGCAATATCCCCTTTCGTGAGCGGTTAAAGAGCCGCGAAGGTACTGTGGTGGATGTCGTGGAAAATGAACGCGGTTTTTATGTAACGGTCAGTTTTTGTGAAGACTGACCTCAGGTTTTACAATAAAAATATGAAAAACAGCAGAAAGAAGGAAAAATCATGAAAGTAATCAGTACACAAAATGCTCCGGCAGCAATCGGACCGTATTCCCAGGGAATTATAGCAGGGGATTTCTTTTTTGCATCAGGACAGATTGCAATCGTTCCGGAAACAGGAGAACTTGCACCGGACAATATTGCAGCGCAGACGGAGCAGGTGATGAAAAACATTGGCGGACTTCTGGAGGCAGCAGGAGCTTCCTACGATAAAGTGGTAAAGACAGGGTGCTTCTTGGCGGATATGGGTGATTTCGCAGCCTTTAATGAAATTTATGCAAAATATTTTACGGGAAAGCCGGCGAGAAGCTGTGTGGCTGTAAAGACACTTCCGAAAAATGTGCTTTGTGAGGTGGAGGTTATCGCCTATCTTGGCGAGTAATAAGAGCAGAAACCGTTTTGTTTTTAAGTGGTAATGGATGTATAAAAAAATACAAAAGACAAATACTAGCAGAGAAGCAATTGCTTCTCTGTTTTTTGTGTAGACCGGAGCAATCAGTCCGGCAGAAAGGAAATACAATGGATATGTTAAGCTATGTAAATGCATTCTGGGTGGGCGGACTCATTTGTGCCCTGGTTCAGATATTACTGGAAAAGACAAAACTTATGCCGGGAAGAATCATGGTTCTTCTTGTGTGTCTGGGCGCGGTTTTGAGCTTCTTAGGTGTTTATGAACCGTTTGCGGAATTTGCCGGCGCGGGCGCAAGTGTTCCGCTGATTGGATTTGGGCATGTCTTGATGAAAGGCGTAAAAGAAGCCGTGGACCAGAACGGATTCCTCGGCCTTTTTATGGGAGGCTTTAAAGCAGGAGCCGTCGGATGCAGTGCTGCACTTATTTTCGCTTATATCGCCAGCTTTTTGTTTCAGCCCAAAATTAAAAAATAAAATTCGTTTACAAATCTTCAAAGGCAATCTGCATATTGTCCAGCGATTTGCGTATTGCCCGGTCCCAAAGTATGTCGAGTGATTTGTCGGGAACAAAGGTGGTAAAAGCAGTACCTGTCAGACAGGTGAGCGTTTCATTCTCATAGCGGAATGTCAGATTAAGCGATTTTACCAGTGATGGGTCGGCAGTAAAATCGGGACTGCTTAAAAGCTTTTGAACATAAGCAGTCGGTGCCTGAAGAATGAATTTGAAGGAGAGGGGGGCATGGTCTTGGCCGAGAAAGCCGGAAATAAGAGCTCTTGATTCTCCCCAAAGAGAAAATTCACGCCCGGCAAGCTCCGGTGTGGCCAGTTCCCGCTCCGAATAATATTCCTTATTAAGACGACCCTCCATGAAAAGAGAGATATCTTTTATAATGGAGATTTCCTGCATGGAAAAACGGTCAAAGGATTCAGAGGTAAGAAGGGTTTGCATCATTTTTTTCGTGTCTTTAATTTTTAAAGCAATCATGGTAGCTCCTTTTCAATAGCAGATGTTCTGCAACTATGTTTATAGTGTATACGATATCGTGAAAAAATTCTATAGAGAATTATCCATCACCCCTTTTCAAGAAGAGGAAGATGTGTTATGATAAGTAGTAACGAAAACTACATTATATTTTAAGTAAAACCAGTTGGAGGATGTCATGTCATACAAAATCATATTAGACAGTTGCGGTGAATTACCGGAGGAATATAAAGAGGATTCGCATTTTGAGCATGTTCCGCTTGAGCTGCATGTGGGAGAATACCGGACGTGGGATGATGAAACCTTTGATCAGGCAGATTTTTTAAAGAGAGTCGCAGAGTGTCCGACATGTCCGAAATCTGCATGTCCGTCGCCGGAGCGTTATATGCAGTCCTATGACTCGGAGGCCGATGATATTTATGTTGTGACGCTGTCCGGAAATCTGAGTGGCAGTTACAACAGCGCAAATGTAGGTAAGGGGATGTTTCTGGAGAAATGCCCTGAAAAAAATATTTTTATCTGTGATTCCTGTTCGGCATCGGTAGGACAGACACAGATTGCCCTGTTTATTCACGCACTGGCACAAAAGGGAATGGCTTTTACGGATATCATAGAAAAGGCAAAGGCATTCCGGGATGATCTGGATACATATTTTATTCTGGATAATCTGGAAACTCTCCGCAAAAACGGAAGATTGTCAAAGGTGAAGGCATTTGTCGCATCCTCGCTTTCCATTAAGCCGGTTATGGGGGCAACACAGGATGGAAATATCATTCAGCGCGGACAGGCAATCGGTATGAAAAAGGCAATGAAGAAGATGGCAGAGCTGATAGTTTCCGAAAAACCGGATGCTGAGAAGCGCACACTTATGATTTCGCACTGTAATTGCAGGGAAAGGGCAGAGAAGTTTAAGGAAATACTTCTTTCCATGATTAAGTGTAAGGATGTGCTGATTTTAGATACGGCCGGCATCAGCAGTATGTATGCAAATGACGGCGGACTGATTGTGACGATATAGTCGTATAAAGAATATAGAACTAGAAACTAGTGAAACGTGCAAAAAAAGAGTATTCGAGTGTTTCTCCGCTGGAGAGCCGGATGCTCTTTTTTGTTTCCTGTTTAATATGATCTTTGTTTACGATAGTGCAGGAAGGTCTTATGACAAATTCTTCATAGTCTCCCAGATATCGTTTTAAATCATCAAAGCCACCGGTGCTTTCCAGAGTTGTTCCGTCAACAAAATGGTAGAAAATCCGGTGCTCTTTTTCGTTGGCACGTGCATAAATAATCGTGGAACGCGATACATAATGCGTGTCGGTATCTGTGCGTAGTTCGACAAGGTCAAGCTGGCTTTGCAGCTTTTGGAGCTCTAAGTGAACATCGAAGAGAAGCTTGTGAAGTGAGGCGGTAAGAATCGGCTTGTCAAGGGTAAAAAGTCCTTGAATGGCTGTTTCGTACTGGAAAGGGGCATCCGTGTGTTTACAGACTGCAATCAGTCCGGGAGCATTCTTGGATTTGAGCTTTTGTGCCACGCTCAGGGAATGTTCGGCATCATTATCAAAATCAAGGATAAACAAGTCATAGCGCATGCAGGCATGTAAAAAAGACTCCTCGTCACCAAAAGAATCGATAAAAAGTGTTCCGATGCTTCCGGAGAGAGCAGTGTTTGCACGGTCTAAAAGGCGTTCAGCCTGTTTTCTGTCTGCGACATTGTCGGCTACAACTGCAATATGCATATTATTTCTCCTTCTTATAAAAATGAGTGCTGCCGTAAAACGACAGCACTTATTTCTTACAAAATGCCAAACTGAATCGGTGACTGCCACAGGAGATAAATTCCTGCAAGCTGTATAATCAGAATCAACGGTAATCCGTAAAGAAAGTACCAGTGGCGTGTCTTGTGGTGGAAAAAGAACATACCGAGTATGCTGCCCGGACTTCCGCCGAATACGGCAAATAAAAATAAGGTTGCCTCGGGGATACGCCACGCTTTCTTTCTGGCCTTATATTTGTCAATGCCCATAAGGGCAAACGATACAATATTCATCATAATGACATAAGTAATGATGATTAAAACTACGTCCATGCTTACCTCAAATTATTTTCCTTCTACTTCGTTCATTTTCATGGCACGAACCTTTGTGGATAAACCGAAGAGGTTGATGAAGCCCTCTGCATCATGGTGGTCATATAAATCCCCTGTTGTGAAGGATGCAATGCTCTCGTTGTAGAGAGTATAAGGAGAAGTCGTACCGGCTTTGATGATATTTCCCTTGTACAGTTTGAATTTCACTTCACCTGTTACATATTTCTGTGTGCTCTCGATGAACGCCTGTGTAGCTTCACGAAGCGGTGAGAACCATTTTCCTTCGTATACGATCTGAGCAAAAAGGTTACCCATATCTTCTTTGGTTCTGTATGTGTCACGGTCAAGGATAAGTTCTTCAAGCTGCTGATGTGCTTCGTAGAGGATGGTTCCGCCCGGTGTCTCATAAACGCCGCGGCTCTTCATACCGACTACACGGTTTTCTACGATGTCAACGATGCCGATACCGTGTTTGCCGCCGAGTCTGTTGAGCTCGCGGATAATGTCGGAAACCTTCATTTCTTTTCCGTTTACGGATTTCGGAACGCCTGCTTCAAATGTCATTGTCACATATTCGCCTTCGTCCGGAGCTTTCTCAGGAGAAACACCGAGAACAAGAAGGTGATCGTAATTCGGTTCGTTGCCCGGCTCTTCAAGCTCAAGACCTTCATGGCTGATGTGCCATAAGTTACGGTCACGGCTGTAAGAGTTGTCTGCGGAGAACGGAAGATCAATGCCATGCTGACGGCAGTATTCAATCTCTTCCTCACGGGAATTCATTGTCCATTTGTCATTTCTCCATGCAGCGATAATCTTGAGATCCGGAGCGAGAGCTTTGATACCGAGCTCAAAACGGATCTGATCGTTTCCTTTACCTGTTGCTCCGTGGCAGATAGCTGTTGCACCTTCTTTTCGTGCAATCTCTACCAGTCTTTTTGCGATGGCAGGACGAGCCATTGAGGTTCCGAGTAAATATTTGTTCTCGTAAACAGCATGTGCCTGTACGCATGGAACAACGTATTCGTCACAGAATTCATCCGTGATATCTTCAATATATAATTTCTCTGCGCCGGAAAGCTTAGCTCTTTCCTCTAAGCCGTCTAATTCACTTTCCTGTCCGCAATCGACACAGACACAGATTACTTCGTAATCGAAGTTTTCTTTCAGCCATGGAATAATCGCTGTTGTATCCAGTCCGCCGGAATACGCTAAAATAACTTTTTCTTTCATAATTATGCCTCCGTTATGTATTTTATAAAAATATTTTTTCTCTTCATCTAATATACATCATTACTTTGTATAATGCAAGTATAAAATGATGCATAAATCAATGAATATTCGCCAAAATAGTGCATAAAACAGAAAAAGACTTGCATAATATGCACTATAGTTGTATAATTATGCAATAAATACAGAACCGTCCGGCAAATATACATAAAATATAGGAAATAACTTGAATGAAACATGATTTTAAAGTATGATAAAAACGGTTTGGCCTTTGTGCTGTGATGATGAAAGAGCCGGGGCAGATGCAAGGAGGATGAAAAAATGATAAAAGCAGGAATTATCGGAGCAACCGGATATGCGGGAGGAGAGCTTGTCAGACTTCTCACCCAGCATAAGGAAGTGGAGATTCAGTGGTATGGCTCCAGAAGTTATATAGATAAGAAATATGCGCAGGTGTACGGCAATATGTTTGAGATTGTGGAGGACACATGTCTTGATGATAATATGGAAGAACTTGCGGACCGGGTGGATGTGATTTTTACTGCGACTCCGCAGGGCTTTTGTGCATCGGTGATGAATGACTCGATTCTTTCCAGGACAAAAATAGTGGACCTTTCTGCTGATTATCGTATTAAGGATGTCAGCGTGTATGAGAAATGGTACGGTATAGAACACAAGTCGCCGCAATATATTGATGAGGCTGTTTACGGACTCTGTGAAATAAACCGGGAGGATGTCAAGAAGGCAAGACTTGTTGCCAATCCGGGCTGTTATACTACATGCTCCATATTGACGGCTTATCCGCTGGTAAAGGAAGGTCTGATTGATACGGCAACTCTGATTGTAGATGCCAAGAGCGGAACCTCCGGAGCCGGAAGAGGAGCCAAGCTTCCGAACCTTTATTGCGAAGTGAATGAAAATATCAAGGCATATGGAGTGGCAAATCACAGACATACGCCGGAGATTGAAGAACAGCTCGGATATGCAGCGGGCAGGGAGATTAGGATTAATTTTACACCGCATCTGGTGCCGATGAACCGTGGAATTTTGGTGACAGAGTACGCATCCCTCGTCAGAAAACCGGACGGCTCGCTTCCTTCCTATGAAGAGGTGAAGGCAGTTTATGATAAATATTATAAGGAAGAAAAATTTGTACGCGTGCTCGAAAAGGATGTATTCCCTGAAACGAAATGGGTAGAGGGAAGCAACTATGTGGATGTCAATTTTAAAATTGACGAGCGCACGGGAAGAATTATTATGATGGGTGCACTTGACAATGTGGTGAAAGGGGCAGCAGGACAGGCAGTCCAGAACATGAATCTGATGTTCGGACTGAAAGAGAGCGAAGGGCTTGAGCTTGTTCCGATGTTCCCATAAAAAATAAGAGGATACAGAGGATAGCAGTATGATTCGTGCCATGCAGATAACAGATTATGACAAGGTATATGTGCTTTGGAAAAAAATAAAAGGCTTTGCAATCCGGACCATTGATGATTCGGCTGAGGGTGTTGAGCGGTTCCTGAAACGCAATCCGGGCATCAGTGTGGTTGCAGAGGAGGACGGAAAAATCGTGGGAGCAATTCTTTGCGGACATGACGGCAGAAGAGGCTGTCTGTACCATGTATGTGTGGATCCGGAATACAGACTTCGCGGAATCGGCAAGGAAATGGTGGTTTATTGTATGAACGCCCTGCACAGAGAAGGCATTAATAAGGTGTCACTGATTGCCTTTACGGTCAATGATATAGGAAATACTTTCTGGAAAGAAATAGGGTGGACAAAGCGCGAGGACCTGAATTATTATGATTTTACATTAAACACAGAGAATATAGTACAATTTAACCGGTAAGCTTGGGCTGACTGAAACGCGGTAAGCCCCAAAGCCTGCAGAAAAGAGGAGAGACATGGATAAAAAGGATATGAATCAGATTATGGAAAAGGCGGAGGTACTCATAGAAGCACTTCCGTATATCCAGCAGTTTAATCGCCGGATTATTGTTGTGAAATACGGCGGAAGCGCGATGGCGAATCCGGAGCTGCAAAGAAATGTGGTAAAAGACGTAACACTTTTGAAGCTTGTAGGCTTTAAGCCGATTATTGTACACGGCGGAGGCAAGGAGATAAGCAACTGGGTTTCTAAGGTTGGGAAAGAGGCAAAATTTGTCAACGGACTCCGTGTGACAGATGCCGAGACCATGGAAATAGCGGAGATGGTGCTCTCAAAGGTGAATAAACGTCTGGTGTCGATGGTTGAGGAGCTTGGTGTGAAAGCGATTGGTATCAGCGGTAAGGACGGAGACCTGCTTCACGTGGATAAAAAGTATTCCAATGGGGAGGATATCGGATTCGTAGGGGATGTCAAAGCTGTGAATCCGAAGATTCTTTTTGATATTCTGGAAAATGATTATCTTCCGATTGTTGCACCGATCGGTATTGATGACAATTATGATACATACAATATTAATGCGGATGATGCAGCGTGTGCGATTGCAAAGGCAGTCGGTGCGGAAAAGCTTGCATTTCTTACCGACATTGAAGGTCTTTACAGGGATATCAACGATAAATCAAGCTTTATTTCCCGCCTGACAGCATCTGCTGCAGAGGAATTGATTAGAGAAGGCTGCATTGGCGGAGGAATGCTTCCGAAGCTTAACAACTGTACGGATGCGGTAAAGAACGGAGTGGGACGTGTACATATTCTTGACGGACGAATTGCCCACTGTTTACTGCTTGAAATATTCACCAACGAAGGTATTGGTACGGCGATTGTAAAAGATGAAGGAGAGATGACAAAATGAAGATGCAGGAATACATAGAGCAGGCTGAGCAGGATCTGCTCCACACCTACAATCGATATCCGGTAGTTTTTGACCACGGTGACGGAGTGCATTTGTATGATATAGAAGGAAAAGAGTATCTGGATTTTGTATCAGGCATTGCGGTGTTTGCACTGGGTTACAACAACAAGGCTTATAATGATGCCCTGAAGAACCAGATTGACAAGCTTCTTCACACTTCCAATTATTATTACAATGTCCCGGCGGTCGAGGCGGCCCGTAAGCTGAAAAAGATTTCCAAAATGGATCGTGTCTTCTTTACGAACAGCGGTGCTGAGGCACTTGAGGGAATGATTAAGACGGCACGCAAGTATGCTTATACAAAGGACGGAAGCACAGACCATGAGATTATCGCAATGGAGCATTCGTTTCACGGACGAACCATGGGTGCACTTTCGGTAACCGGAAATCCGGCTTACAGAGCTCCGTTTGAACCGATGATAGGCAATGTCCGTTTCGCACGTCTCAATGACTTTGACAGTGTGCTTGCACAGGTGACGGATAAGTCATGCGCGATTCTTCTTGAAACCGTACAGGGAGAGGGAGGTATTTATCCGGCGACGGAAGATTTCATGAAAAAGGTACGCGCGCTCTGTGATGAGAAAGGGCTGCTTTTAATGCTCGATGAGGTACAGTGCGGAATGGGAAGATGCGGAGAGATGTTCGCATGGCAGCGTTACGGAATTAAGCCGGATGTGATGGCTTCTGCAAAGGCACTTGGCTGCGGAGTTCCTGTAGGTGCATTTATGATGACGGAAGAAGTTGCGCAGTATTCACTTGTACCGGGGGATCACGGAACAACCTACGGAGGAAATCCGTTTGCGTGCGCAGCTATTTCCAAGGTAATTGATTTATTTGAGGAACAGAATATTTTGGAGAATGTCAGAGAGGTCGGGGAATATCTTGCCGGACAGTTGGACGTGCTGACAGAAAAATATGACTTTGTAGAAACGCACAGGGGTGTCGGACTGCTTCAGGGACTTGTGCTGAACAGACCGGTAGGAGACATCATTAAGATGGCACTTTCGGAAGGACTTGTTCTTATAAATGCAGGCTCTGATATCATTCGTTTTGTTCCGCCTCTTGTGATTGGAAAACAGGATGTGGACCGGATGATTGAGATACTTGACAGGTGTCTGGCTGCTGTCGGACGGGAAAGTGACAGGTAATGCTATGAGTTTTAGAAGTAGATTTACATCAGTAATCCTCGTGGCGGTTATGTTGTGTCTGGTGCTTGCGCAGGGTATCCGTATGGAGAACGGCGGAGGAAACACCGCGAAAGATGCACTTGGAGGCAGACAGACAATCCATGTCTGGTATACGGATGAAGCACTCACCGATTATATGAACAGCCGTGCACTTGATTTTATGGAAGAGAATGAACAGGTGAGGGTTGTGCCGACACTTGTCTCAGCGGTGGAATATCTTGAAACCATTCATGAGGCGACGATGGAACAGGATGTGTATCCGGATGTTTTCCTTCTCACCAATGACAGTCTGGAAAAAGCATATATGGCGGGGCTTGCCACAGAGATAACAGATCCGCAGGATATGGTAAATGAAAGTCTTTTCTCGGATACGGCACTGAATGCGGTGACTTATCAGGGAGAAAAAATCGCATATCCGTTTTATTATGAAACCTCGGTTTTTCTCTATAATAAAACGTATCTGGAAATGATGACACAGACGGTGAGCGGAGCAGATGCCGTGGTACCCCGGACCTTTGATGATGTTCTGGCACTGGCAGATGCATATGATGCACCTGAAGGTGTGGAGGCGATTCTGAAATGGGATGTCTCTGATATTTTTTACAATTATTTCTTCGCCGGCAATTATATGGATATCGGTGGGGAGACAGGTGATGACGCGTCGATTGTCGATGTGTACAATGAACAGTCAGTTGCCTGCATGCAGATGTACCAGAGTCTGAATCAATTCTTCTCCATCGAGGCGGATGAGACGGATTATGAACTGGTTCTTGATGAGTTTGTGCAGGGAAAGACAATGTTCACCGTGGCGACCACAGACGCAATTGCCAAGCTTGAGCAGGCGAAGGCGAACGGTAGCTTTGCGTGGGACTACGGTATTGCAACAATGCCTGATATTAATGCTAATCTGAAAACAAGATCGCTGTCGGTGACAAATACGGTGGTTGTCAACGGTTTTGGAGAAAAGAAGGAAATTGCGAATGAATTTGCCTCCTGTCTCACGTGCAGGGCAGACGGCTCTCTTTATGAGAGAACAGGAAAGCTGGCAGCGGCAAAGGGGATTTCCTATGATAATTCAAAGCTCGAAATCGCAATGGATTCCTATGAACAGAGTGTGAGCCTTCCGAAGATAATGCAGGCGAGCAACTTTTGGGTTCAGCTTGAGGTGGCTTACACCGGAATCTGGCAGGGAGAAGATGCCGATTCAAAAATGAAATCACTTGAGGAGCAGATGCTCAGACAAATACAATAAGATGAATAAAAACCAAACATTCGGACATGATAGACAATATAGGAGGTCATGAGAATGCTTGGTTTTTTAATTGCTGTTATATCCGGAATATTAATGAGTCTTCAGGGAGTATTCAACACGGAAGTGACAAAAAATTCTACAATATGGTCTTCGGCAGGATTTGTGCATTTCACGGCTCTTCTGGTTTGCCTGTGTGCATGGCTTATTACGGAGCGCACCGGATTTGCGGAGGTCTTAAGTGTCCGCCCAAGGTATTTTCTGACAGGAGGACTGATAGGTGCATTCATCACCTATACGGTGATTGTGAGCATGAATCAGATGGGACCGGCAAAGGCGGTTATGTTTATTGTGACCGCGCAGCTTATCAGCGCGTATTTAATTGAAGTTTTCGGACTTTTCGGGGTGGAAAAACAGCCTTTTACATGGCAGAAAGTGCTTGGGATGGCCGTGACAATTTCGGGAATTATTCTCTTTAAATGGAAGTAAAAATCCCTTGCTATAAAAAGATATTTGGAATACAATAAAATGGCAATGACATATAAGGGGCTCTTTTGATAAAGGAGACTATGTTATGCTTAAAAATTTAAAAAAAGTATTCTATACTGCGGGCTGTCTTGTGCTGACAGTCTTATTGCTTTGCGGTTGTGACCGGGAAAGCGACCTTGAGATTACCATGCAGGCGAAGGAGATCGGGACGGGGACTTCCGAAGCGGAGAACGAGCAGGAAACGGAGATTAAAGAGACGGAGAGCACGGAAAAAGCACAGGAAATGATTTATGTCCAGGTGACCGGTGCAGTGCAAATACCGGGAGTCTACGGACTTCCGACAGGCTCGAGAGTTTTTGAAGCGGTCCAAAAGGCAGGCGGAATGACCGGCG
Organism: uncultured Kineothrix sp.; assembly: GCA_964519385.1. GTDB lineage: Bacteria > Bacillota > Clostridia > Lachnospirales > Lachnospiraceae > SVFI01. The sequence continues at coordinate 27,947 of CAZFLR010000017.1, read as the reverse complement.
AGGCAGCACCTGACTCGATTAATCAGGCAGTGGAGGTGCATGACGGAGACATGATTGTACTGTTGACACAGGAAGAGTGGAGCAGAAATCAGGAGAACAGCCGGGCAGAAGAGTTATCGGATACCGGTCTTTCGGACGACCGTGTCAATATTAACACGGCAACGGAGGAGCAGCTTTGTACGATTCCGGGAATCGGGGAAACGAGAGCGCGAAGTATTATTACATACCGGGAGCAGAACGGATTATTCGCAACCATTGAAGAGATTAAAAATGTCAGCGGAATCAAAGAAGGGCTGTTTCAAAAAATAAAAGAAAAGATAAAGGTTTAAGGGAGAAAAAGATGGCATACAGGGTTTTGGTAGTGGATGATGAAAAACTGATTGTGAAAGGGATTCGTTTCAGTCTTGAACAGGACGGAATGGAAGTGACATGTGCATATGACGGAGAGGAAGCACTGCAATATGCAAAAGAGCAGACGTTTGATATTGTGCTTCTCGATGTGATGCTGCCGAAACTGACAGGCTTTGAGGTGTGTCAGCAAATCAGGGAATTTTCCAATGTTCCGATTATCATGCTGACTGCCAAGGGAGATGATATGGATAAGATTCTCGGCCTTGAGTACGGTGCGGATGACTATATTACCAAGCCTTTCAATATTCTCGAGGTAAAGGCGCGTATCAAGGCGATTATACGAAGAACGAACAAGAACACTTCCCCGAAAAACAAAGATATGCTGCTGGTTTCGGGAGAAATGCGCATCGAGCGTGATAACAGGCGTGTCTCCATCGCCGGCAAAGAGATTAACCTGACTGCGAAGGAGTTTGATGTGCTTGAACTTCTGGCAACGAATCCGAATCAGGTTTACAGCCGTGAAAAGCTTCTCACACTCGTATGGGGAGCGGATTATCCGGGAGATGTGCGCACGGTGGACGTACACATCCGAAGACTGCGTGAAAAGATAGAGAAGAATTCCAGCGAGCCGAAATACGTGCACACCAAATGGGGCGTTGGATATTACTTTAAAGGGTGATAAGACAAGTGAAGACCATAATGGCGAAAATATTAAACAAAATACCGGGTCTGAGAAGTTTAAAATACCGTATTTTTTTCATTATCCTGTCGGTGGGCATTCTGCCTACCATGATACTGCGTTACGCGATTCTTCAGAATTACGAGGAGCGCGCTGTCAGTGTACGTATCAATGATGTGCAGAATCAGTTTAAGATTCTGGCAGATCATCTGATTACATATAATTATCTCACCGATACCTCGTCGGAGGTTGTCAATGCAGAGCTGGCAATGCTTGCAGAGCTCTATGACGGGCGAGTAATCATCATTGACCAGAATTGTAACATTATAAAGGACACATATTCCATCAGCGAGGGCAAAACCATCATATCTGAGGAAGTAATGCTCGGAATGAAGGGACAGACCACGTCGAACTATGATGCGGACAACCAGTATATAGAAGTAATCACACCGATTGTGGAAACCAAGACGAAGGAAGATACAAAGGATGTGACGGCTGAAGAGGTAAAAACGGAAAAAACCACGGCTATGGGTGTTATGCTGACCAGTGTATCTACCGATAATATTGCCACGAATGTGGAAATATTACAAAGTCAGGCAACCACGCTCCAGATGCTTGCCACGATTTTTTTGCTGGTACTGGCATGGCTTCTTGCCAAGGCACTGGTCAAGCCGTTTGAACGTGTCACAACAGCTATCAGGGAGACAAAAGAAGGGTATAATACCGAGGCAATCAGCGTCATGGATTATGAGGAAACAGAGCATATCATCACAGCGTTTAATGAGCTTCTCGGAAGAATGCGTGTGCTGGACGAATCGCGTCAGGAATTTGTTTCCAATGTCTCGCATGAGTTGAAGACACCGATAACCTCCATGAAGGTGCTTGCGGATTCGCTGATTGCACAGGAGAATGTTCCGGTGGAACTGTATCAGGAGTTTATGGTGGATATTGCGGCCGAGATTGAACGTGAGAATAAAATTATCAATGATCTGCTTTCGCTGGTGAAAATGGATAAGACCTCAGCGGACATGAATATTGAAAACATCAGTCTGAATGAACTGATTGAGCTGATTCTCAAGCGTCTCCGCCCGATTGCCAAGCAGAGAAATATTGATGTTCTCTACGAGAGCGAGAGGGAAGTCCACGCAGAGGTTGACGAGGTGAAGCTTACGCTTGCCCTGTCCAATTTTGTGGAGAATGCAATTAAATATAACAATGAATACGGTTATGTCAAGGTTTCTTTAAATGCCGATCATCAGTATGCGACAATCGTTGTCGAAGACAACGGAATCGGTATTCCGAAAGAAGAACAGGAGCATGTATTTGAAAGATTTTACCGGGTGGATAAATCCCATTCAAGAGAAATCGGAGGTACGGGGCTTGGACTTGCAATTGCAAGAAATGCCGTCCTTATGCACAGAGGCTCTATCCGCGTGGACAGCGAAGAGGGAGTGGGCACAAAGATTACCATAAGGATTCCGATTATTTTTGTGAACAAATAGGAAAAGGAAAAGAAAATGAAAAAAACAGGCATATTTCTGTTAGTGCTTGTACTGCTGTTTGGTGCCGGCTGCGCACGGCAAAGTCAGGAACAGGAGGGACAGGCATATACGATTTGTGAAGTGAATAAAGAGGAAACGAAGGTGACGGAGCGTAAGATTTATACCAAAGAAACCGATGCCACAGAGCTTGTGAATATTTTTATGGATGAGCTCGCACGCATTTCCGGAAACGCGGATGCAAGACCGGCGATTCCTTCCAATGTGACAGTCAATAGCTACATGCTTTCCGACGGAACGGTGACGTTGGATTTTGGCACGGATTATAATTCGATGTCGCATATCGGTGAAATATTGTCCAGGGCTGCAATTGTGCGCACGCTTACACAGATACCTGAGGTAAAGTTTGTTGCAATCCTGGTTGACGGAAATCCGCTTTTGAACTCATCCGGAGTTCCGGTCGGTGTTCTGACTGCAGAGCAGTTTATTGATAATTCCGGAAATGTGATTAATACAGAGGAAATTGCTTCTTTGACACTTTATTTTACGAATGAAGAGGGAAACAAACTGGTAAAGGTCAACAGAGAGGTTGTCTACAGCAGCAATATTTCTCTTGAAAAGCTTGTAATCGAACAGCTTATCAAGGGTGTGGAAGAGGACGAGGAAGAAGTTTATCCGGTTCTGAATCCGGCGACGGAGGTTGTTTCGGTTACGGTCAGGGACGGAGTCTGCTATGTCAATCTGGATGAAGATTTTCTTGTGCCGACCACCAATGCCAGTGCGGAGGTTGTGTTGTATTCCATTGCCAATTCACTGGTCGAGCTGAGCAACGTAAATAAAGTGCAGTTTTTTGTGGGCGGTGAGAATGAGCTGACCTACAAGGAAACCATGCCTTTGTCTGAAATGTATGGAAGAAACCTTGAACTGGTTGAAGGAGGACAATAAAATCCTAAAAGGAGAGTGCATATGAAGCGACCATTGTGTCTGCTGGCGGTCTCATTTGTTATTTTTTCCTTCCTTGTGCAGATATTTACTTTTCCGTCTCCGGAGGGGACGGCGGCGGAAAAGATATATCCGGGAGGAAACATATCCGGTGGAGATAAAGGAGCCGGAATACGGATTACGGGACAGCTAAGTAAAAAAGAAATCAAGAATAATCATCTCATCTATTATCTGAAAAACGTCCACATTCTTGGGACGGATTCAGAATCAGATTCTGACTTAACTTCAAAACAAAATTTTCCAAAATTAAATCAATCGAATAAGAAAACGGGTGCTCTGTGTTATATGGCAGGGGAAGTGTCGCAGCCTCTCGGCAGATGGCTGGCGGTTGAGGGTGTTCTGCTGCCCTTTTCGGATGCGGAGAACGAGGGACAGTTTGATGCAGCAGCGTATTACGGGAGCATTGGCCTGGACCTGTGCCTCTGGGACACAAGGGTGGTTTCAGAGGGGAAACGGTTTGACCGCCTCGGAGAAAGTATGTTGTCAATCAAGGATTATGTTTCCGGGCGTTTTCATCACTATATGAGCCGGGAAAATGCAGGAATATTGCAGGCAATGCTCCTTGGAGATAAAACGTCAATGGATACGGAAATAAAGGAATTATACCGGAAAAACGGAATTGCGCATATTCTGGCGATTTCGGGACTCCATATATCCCTGATCGGAATGTTTTTTTACCGTCTGATGAGAAGAATCTATATTCCGCCCCGGATATGTGCTGTTGCAGGCATTGTTTTTGTACTGTTTTATATAAGGCTAGTAGGATTCAGCGTATCGAGCTTCCGGGCGGTCTGTATGTTTGTGCTGTATATGCTTGCGGACCTTCTGGAGAGAACCTACGATATGCTGTCTGCCCTGTCTTTTTCTGCGCTGCTGACATTGGCGGAAGAACGGGAAATCCTGTTTCAGGCAGGATTTCTGCTGTCCTATTTGGCAGTGCTTGCCCTTGCTGTTGTCAATCCTCTGCTGCAGAGGGCTTCCGAGGAACGGATGCGTATCAGAAGGGAGCAGAGAAAGGCGACAGGGGGATGGGGAGAGCGTATCTGTGCCAATCTTCTTTCGGGTTTTAGCGTGCAGGTGCTTATACTGCCGGTTACTCTCTGGTTTTATTTTGAGGTTCCGCTGTATTCCTTTCTGCTCAATCTGATAGTGATTCCGTGTATGAGTCTTGTTCTCATTTGCGGAATTTTCGGAGCACTGCCGGGCGGGGGAGGTCTGCTGTATCTTGTGGATGGTATGCTGAAAGGCTATGAGTGGCTGTGCCTCGCGGCGGAGGGCCTGCCCTTTGCAAATATTGTTACCGGAAGACCACAGATATGGCAGGTCGTGGTGTATTATCTGCTCATAGGTGCGTGGATTGTATACGAAAACAGAAAAAAACAAAGAAAAGCCCCGAGGATTCCGGGATTTGTTTTTCCGCTGCTGTGTATGCTCATTTTTTTTATACCTGCACATAGGGAAGACAGGGTGGATATGCTTTCAGTCGGGCAGGGAGACTGTATATGTCTGCGTGACCGGTTTGGACATGTTGCCCTCGTGGATGGTGGAAGTACGGATGTTAAAAATGCAGGAACGTATCGTTTGCTTCCGTTTCTAAAGTATCACGGAATAGAAAAGATCGATGTTATTTTTCTGTCGCATGCACATGAAGATCATTACTCGGCGATTGCGGAGCTTTTGGAGGAAGCAGGAAACGGAAATATACGTGTCGAAACGCTCTGCCTGACAGTGGCGGCGCAGGAGATTTCCGAAGAAGTATATGACAGACTGGCAATGCTGGCGGGAGAAGCAGAATGTGAGATTGCTTTTTTGGAAGCCGGAGAACGTGTTGTCTGCGGCGAAATGAAATTTGACTGTGTGTATCCGGAAGCAGGGACAGATGTGACAGATGAAAACGACCGCTCCATGGTTCTGCTGGCAAGACTGGGAGAATTTTCCATGCTGTTTACGGGTGATGCCTCAGATGCTTGTGAGGAGGAAGTGATTCTCAGACTTTCTGCGCTGGGAATAGACAAAATAACCTGTCTCAAGGTGGGGCATCACGGAGCAGGAACATCGACGGGAGAAGAACTTCTGGACGCCTTTGATTTTGAACTGGCGCTTATATCGTGTGGGGAGAACAATTCTTACGGACATCCGCATGCGGATTTGCTGGAGAGACTTGAAAAAGCCGGCTGCAGAACATTTACAACGGCCGCCTGTGGACAGATAACGCTCCGGCTCCGCGGGAAGGAGACGGGGGTCTTTTTCTATAGAAAAAACTCCTTCAATATGTTAAAATAAAGCAGATTATATTAAAAAGCAGGTGTATTATGCAAAAAATTGCGAATGACATAAAAGAATCGCGTTTTAAGCAGATTTATCTTTTGTATGGCGAAGAGGACTATCTGCGAAAACAGTACAGAGACCGCCTGATAAGGGCATTGTCCGATCCGGAGGATAAAATGAATTATCATTATTATGAAGGAAAGGATGTTGTGCCGGAAAAATTGATTGATCTTGCAGAGACCATGCCTTTTATGGCAGAACGCCGCCTGATTGTGGTTGAAAACAGCGGATTTTTTAAAAGCTCGCAGGACAAGCTTGCAGACTATATGAAGGAAATTCCGCCGACCACGGTGTTTGTGTTTGTGGAAGAACAGGTGGATAAACGCGGCAGACTGTTTAAGGCATGTAAGGACAACGGATATGCGGCTGAATTTGCCCCGCAGGATGAGCAGGTCTTAAAACGCTGGATATTAGGCATGATTCAGAAGGAAGGAAAACAGATTACGCAGAGGGCACTGGATGAGTTCATGGAACGCACGGGAACCGATATGGCCAATATTTCAAGTGAGCTGGAAAAGCTGTTTTGCTATACCATGCATAAAGAAGATATTACTTCGGAGGATGTCGATGCTGTCTGTATCAGGCAGATTAACAACCGGATATTCGAGATGATTGAGAAGGTGGCGGCGAAGCAGCAGAGTGAGGCCCTGAACCTGTATTACGATTTAATCGCGCTCAAGGAACCGCCGATGCGAATTCTGTTTTTGATAACAAGACAGTTTAATCTGTTGTATCAGGCAAAGCTTCTTCGGGGGAAGGGATATGACAATAAGGCAATCGGCAGCAAACTTTCCCTTGCACCGTTTATTGCGTCTAAATACATGTCTCAGGCAGCCAGATTTAAGACAGAAGAGCTGCGAAAGGCAATCGAAGAGTGTGTGGATGCGGAGGAGCGCGTTAAGACCGGAAGGATGGCAGATATGCTTGCGGTCGAGCTGCTGATTATCCGGTTCAGTAGTTAGCAAAAGGTAACTTGAAATTCGGGAAATTCAATTGTACATGGCATAATTGGCCGGGGAGATATACATGGAAAAAAGACAGTGGAAAAAGTGGAGCTTATTTTTTGTGGCGGGGATTATTCTCAACGTCGCGGGCAAGGGACTTGCGGTGAAAATCAGTGCACCGTTCTGGCTTGATTGTGTAGGGACAGCACTGGTGGCATATCTGACAGGGCCGTGGATGGGAATGCTTTGCGGAATGTGTTCAAATGTCGCGTATGCAGTGTTTGACCTCGTGTCTTTGTCTTATACGCTGACAGGTGCCCTGGTGGGAGTTGCTGTAGGGCTTTCGGCAAAAAAAGGGCTCATGAAGGACACCTACGGAATTATAACGACGAGCTTTATTGTCGGTATTCTTTCCGTGATTATTTCGACACCTCTGAATCTTCTTTTTTATGGGGGAAGGTGCGGAAATATATGGGGAGATGCTCTGTTTGACCTGCTGATGGATAACAATGTTTCTTATGTTGTCTGTGCGGTTCTGGCGGAGGCTTTTATTGATGTTCCCGATAAAATTCTTTCCCTGTTCTTTGTTACTATTCTTTTAAAGTACAGGGATAACAAGGAATGGGAAAAAATCAGCAACGTAAAGAATTTTCTGCTTTTTGTGATTCTTACGGCTTCGGTGACGGTTTCCGGCGCAGTTGAGACAAAGGCTAATGTGATAGACAATGGTGATTATGTGCCGATTATCTATAACAGTGATAATAAAATGAGCTCGTCTGAGGCAAATGATGTGGTTCAGACACCGGACGGTTACATATGGGTTGGTTCTTATGCCGGTCTGTACCGCTATGACGGGAAGCAGTTTACGATGGTTGGAAAAAAGAAAAATATCACCAATGTGACGACTCTCTATGTCGATAGTAAGGATAGACTGCTGGTGGGGACAAATGACTCGGGATTTGCCGTGTATGAGAATAATGATTTTACACTTTACAATATAGAAAAAGGACTGGATGTCAATTCCATCCGTTCACTCTGCGAGGGTGAAAACGGTGAAATTTATATCGGAACAACGGGAAAGATGTCCGTTCTGTATCCGGAAGGAAAGATTGAAACGCTCGATACACCGGTAGATGTGAGCTATGTAAACAGTCTCACTGATGAAAAAAACGGACTGATTGCAGGCGTTGCCAATGACGGACTTCTCTTTTTTATGAAGGATAAGAAAATTGTGTACAGTGAGAAGGTGCCGGCTGCTCAGGGAGGCTATTATACATGTGTATATTGCACGTCAGAGGGAGAATATCTGGTTGGTACAAGTGATAAAAAGGTGGTCAGATTTTCTGAAAGCGGTGGAAAAATAAAAAAAGAAAAGACGGTATATCTCTCCGGAGTTACAGCGGTGAGAAGCATATCGGCGGATGCGGAAGGGCAGATATGGATATGCGCGGATGACGGATTTGGATATATGGAAAATGAGTTTTCTTTTTCGTCTGTTTATATTCCGGAATATAACAGTTCTCTGGAGAATATGATTCAGGATTATGAAGGAAATTATTGGTTTGCATCGTCAAGACTCGGTATTCTTGAATTGACGAAAAATAAATTTGCGGATGTCTTTGCCAAGGCGGGTGTTGAAGACCGTGTGGTCAATACCACCTGTGTATACAACGGACTTTTATACGTGGGAACCGACAACGGAATGGTTGTTATAGATGAGGAAAAGAACAGGGAAGTAAGAGATAATCTGTCAAGATTTCTTGACGGAGTCAGAGTCCGGTCACTGATGAAGGATTCAAAAAACAATCTCTGGGTTTCCACATACGGCGAGGAAGGACTTGTCTGTCTGTACTCTGACGGAAACATTGTCTGCTATAACGAGGCGGACACCGGGACGATGGGAAGCAGATTCCGCTCTGCAATGGAAATGTCAGACGGTACGATTGTGGCGGCCTCCAGCACGGGGCTGAGTTTTATACGGGACGGAAAAGTGACGGCTACGGTCGGTGAGGAGGACGGACTTACCAATCCACAGATTCTCTGTATGTATGAAATGCCGGACGGAAGATTGCTTGCCGGCAGTGACGGAGATGGAATATTTATTCTGGAAAATGGGAAGATTACCGGCTGTATCTCTTATGAAAATGGACTGCCTTCACAGATTATTTTGAGAATCTGCCGGTTCAAAGAAGGGTATCTCCTGATTACGAGCAATTCTCTGTGCACGATGGATAAAAAAGGAAATGTGCGTCAGTTAAATAATTTCCCGTATTCCAATAATCTGGATGCAAAGATAGATGCAAACGGAAATGTCTGGATACTTTCCAGTGCGGGAATTTTTGTGGTAAGCTCCGATACGCTTTATAACGACAAGGCAGATATGTCATACCGTCTGTACGCCTCTTCGCACGGACTTTTTACGTCAATCACGGCAAACTCGTGGAATTACATGGATGAAACGGGAAAAATTTATCTTTCCTGCGCAAACGGTGTAAAGACAGTTGAGACAACGGATGAGGAGAGTGACCGGACAAAGTATAAAATTGCAATGAACTCTGTTTTAGGTGAATCGGGCGAAATTCTGCCGGATGAAGAGGGTGTTTATTCTCTGGCAAAAGGTGATAAGAGGATTGAAATTGAACCGGTGGTACTCAACTATACGCTGTCCAAGCCGTATGTGAAATATTTTTTAGAAGGCTTTGATGAGCACTCCACGCTGGCGCGTCAGGATGAAGTGGATTTTATTACTTATACGAATCTTCCGAGTGGAAATTACAGATTCCACTATGCAGTGCTGGACGAGAATACGATGGAGACTCTTTGCAGCATGACAATTTTGCTGAATAAGGAAAAACAGTTTTATGAACATATGTGGTTTTATGCATATCTGATTTTTGTTATTTTGTTTGTTGTCGCATTTATTACGTGGACACTGACAAGAATCAGCAGCATGGGTGTCATCCGCAGTCAGTATGAACAGATTCGTGCGGCTAAAGAGGAGGCGGAGCGTGCAAATAATGCTAAAAGTATGTTTCTTGCGAATATGTCACATGAAATCAGAACACCGATGAATGCAGTTATCGGAATGAGTGAGCTTGCACTCAGGGAGGATGTGTCTGACACGGTGCGTGACAAGCTGATTGATATTTTAGGTGCAAGCCGTAAATTACTGGGAACCATCAATAATATTCTGGACTTTTCAAAGATAGAATCCGGAAAAATGGAGATTGTGGAGAATGAATATTCCATGGTTTCTCTGATTAAGGGTGTTGTGAATATTATTTCCTTCCGGCTGGAGACAAAGCCTGTCAGTCTGGTGGTGGATGTACAGGAGGATATCCCGGATAAAATGTTCGGAGACGAAATTAAAATCCGTCAGATACTGATTAATCTTTTGAATAATGCAGTGAAGTTTACAAATGAGGGAACCATTACACTTTCGATTAAGCAGAGAATCAGGGAAGACAGATTGGAACTTTTGATAGATGTCTCCGATACGGGCTGCGGAATACGTCCGGAGGATAAGGAGCGCATGTTTGAGAGCTTTGAACGTGTGGAAAACGAAAGTATTCACAAGATAGAGGGGACGGGACTGGGACTTGCTATCTGTAAAAATATGGTTGAGCTTATGTCCGGTCAGATTTCCGTGGAGAGCGAATGGGGAAAAGGAACTGTTTTTCATGTTGTGATTGAGCAGAAACCGGCGGAAGGAAATATCACCTACGCAGAGGCTCTTGATGCAGAACATGGAGGGAAGCTTCCGCAGGCAGAAGGTGAAAATTGGACATTTGAGGGCGCACGAATTCTTGTGGTAGATGATGACAGGATTAATCTTAAGGTTGCTAAGGGTTTCCTGAAGGATTATGGGATGGAAATAGATGTGGCAGAAAGCGGAGAGGAATGCCTGAAGATGGTTGCCGGAAAGCACTATGATCTTGTGCTTCTTGACCATCTCATGCCACAGATGGACGGAATCGAAACCCTGCACAGGATGCGACGGATGGAAGAGGTATCAGTTCCGGTAGTCGCAACGACGGCAAATGCCATCAAGGGTGCAGATGAGATGTACCTGAAGGAAGGATTTGCGGATTATCTGAGTAAACCGCTGGAGCAAAAAGAAATATACAGAGTGCTTGCAAAATTCCTGGCAGGATACAAGAAGGAGAAATGTTGTATGCATGAGACGGAAAAAACGGATATTTCTGAGAGTGTGGCTGAAAAGGAAGATAGGGAGACGGGCTCTTCATTTCTTGCGCAACTGGAGGCAGAGGGAATCAATACCCGTGAGGCCATGCGTTATATGGGAAACAGCGAGGAACAGTATGCGGAAATTTTACAGATATTTGCGGAAGAGTCGGATGAAAAGAGGCGTTCCCTTGATGAAATGAAAAACGGCCGGACATGGGAAGCATATGGAATTTTAGTACATGCATTAAAGAGCAATATGAGAAGTCTCGGCGCGGATAAGCTTGCAGATATGGCGTTTGCACTTGAAAAGGCGGCAAAAGCAGCCGATGGGGATTTTGTCGAGGAAAATCATGCAGACTTTGTCTTTGAGTGGCAGATGCTGCTTGCAGGGCTGAAATATATCCCAAAACTTGGCATCGTAAAGCATCAGCTTGCACAGATGAGTGAAAAGCCGGAGGCGGAAGAGGGCGGACTTGATGCGGATGTATACACGAATATGACAGCAGAGCTTGCACGGTTGATTGATGATTTTGAGACGGAAAATGCGAGAGAAAAAATGAAGGAGCTTATGTCATCTCCACTGAGCAGACAGCAGAGGCAGCAGGTTGAAAGAGCGGAGAAGGCACTGAGGGATTATGATTATGAGAAGGCACTTGTCGTCCTTACGGAATAAGATGCAGACCGGGCGGCAATAATGGTACATAAGAGAAAGGATGTGATAAGTGATGATAAAAACAATTACAGCAGAAAACTTTGAGCAGGAGGTAATGCAGAGCCGTTCAGTTGTAATTCTTGATTTCTGGGCATCGTGGTGCGGACCGTGCAGAATGTTTACCCCGATTATAGAGCAGTTCGCGGATGAGCATCCGGAGGTGTCTGTCGGAAAGGTCAATATTGATGAGCAGTCAGAGCTTGTGGAGCGTTTCGGCATTATGAGTGTTCCGACACTCGTCGTTTTAAAAAACGGCGAGGTCGTAAAGAAGAGTACGGGAGTAATTACGAAAGATGCGATAGAAGCACTGATTTCGTAAAGAAGTGTATTAAGCGAATATTTTCCGGATTACATTTAACGTATATTCCTGCAAAGTCTCTGTGACGTTTTCGTCATAATCCTCATCATATACGCGGGTGTTGGAGAGCATGCGTATGGAGAGAAACGGAAGGTCAAAGCAGTGACAAAGCTGTGCAGCGGAGGCAGTTTCCATGTCTTCCCCGCAGGTTTTGAAGGTTTCGTTCATCCGGGCGATGAGCTCCTTGCGGTCAAGCCATGCGTCTGCAGAACCGATTTTTCCGGTCAGGATTTTTCCGCCGGATTCCGGATGAGTACAGGACTGCGCGAGGGCAAGAAGGCCGGGATGACTGTAAAAACAGGTTTTCTTTTCGAGAGGAGTTTCCGGTGAGGCAGCCGAAAATACCTCACAGCCGATAGGCGTGCCCAAAGGAGAAGAACCAATTTTCAGGTTAGAGTAATTCATTATTTCCTTGCCGAGAAGAATATCGCCGCGGTGAAGTTCCGGGGAATGTCCGCCGCAGATGCCCTGATTGATGATGAGGGCGGGAGAAAAATGCTCGATGGCAAGTATGGTGGCAGCAGCAGCGTTTGTCATGCCCTGGCAGGTTCGTGAAACAATTACGGGATACTGACAGAGTGTGCCTGTAAAGTAGGAAAAGCCCATCAGTTTTTCCTCGCGGCAATTGTCAAGTGACTGTATCAGCAGACAGATTTCGCTGTCCATGGCTCCCTGTATAATCAGCGGTTTCTTCCGGTTTAAATTGTCTATAATTTTTTGCATAAAAGACCCCTTTCTTTTTCCATTTATCATAATGAAAAAGAAAGGGGTCTGTCAATACCACTGTTATCTTATAATAATGTATGCTGTATATGCAAGATAAAGCAGGACGCAGATAATACCCTCTGTACGGCTTGTCTTCAGTTTGGTTTTTGCAAAAATCATAATAATGATACATACGGCAATCAGGATAGTCGTGTCAATGATAAGCTCCGTATTGGCGTGAATCGGGGTCAGAACGGATGCAAGACCAAGTATGAAGAGAATGTTAAAAATGTTGGAACCGATGGCATTGCCGAGGGCAATTCCTGTGTCTCCCTTGCGTGTGGCAACAACGGAGGTTACCAGCTCCGGAAGAGAGGTTCCGATGGCAACAATGGTAAGTCCGACAAGCGTCTCGCTCATGCCGAGTGACTGTGCAATCAGACTGGCATTGTTTACAACCAGATTACCGCCGAGGATGATGGCTGCAAGACCTATAATCATGAAAAGAAGGCTTTTCGGGACGGACATCACCTGAATTTCTTCTCCCTGCGTTCTGTTTTTGAGTGCATCTCTGATGATAAAGAAAAGATAAACCGCCATTCCCAAAAGGAGAAGCAGCCCCTCCATCCGGCTGAGCTTTCCGTCGAGGATAAGAACAAGAAGGGCAACGGAAATACCGATGTTTACCCACATGTCTCTCTTTAAAATATCCTTGTGCGTTGTCACTACAAAGCAGGCTGCGCAAAGTCCGATGACTCCGAGCTGGTTAAACATATTCGATCCGATGACATTGCCGAGTGAAATGTCGCTGTTACCTCCAAGTCCGGCTGTGATACTCACAGCAGCCTCCGGCGCGCTTGTTCCCATGGCGACAATCGTAAGACCGATGATGACGGACGGAACCTTCAGAATACCCGCTATGGAAGAGGAACCGTCAACAAAAAAGTCTGCGCCTTTCACTAAAAGAACGAATCCGACAATAAGCAACAAATACATCATAATAAAATTCCTCCGTTTCTATGCAATAAAAAAGGCTTTTATCGCACACTGAATTTGCAATAAAAGTCTCGTCACAGACAAAGTATTCTTTGAAAGTGTGTTATCCGGCCGTAGAGGCGTGATGACGAATAACACAACAGCGTATGCTGCTGACTACTCCCTTGTATTATTATAGTTATAGCACTGTATGAGTTTTTGTGTCAAACTATTTTTGCTTTATCTTGCAAAAGGGCACGGTATTTGATACCATAGGTTCAGAGGTGGAAGAATGAAAAGGAGAATAGCATTATTTTTAACTGTAATGCTGGTATTTTGTACGCTGAGTACAGATGCGGTTCTTTCCCGTGATGTCAGGGGACAGATAGAGAAGAAATCGCAGTGTTCGCCGGTGATGCTTCTTGAACATCTGCCGGCAGGAGAGTTTTTTACAGACCTGCTTCTGGAAGGACAGAGGCAGAGTGTCATGGAGGTATCCGCAGACTGGCAGTCTGTACTGCGCGCCGGAGAGACGATGTGTCTGAACAGGGGCGGAGTGAAAGGAACCGGACTTTTTGACGTTGCCCCGGAGATTGTGACCGGGTACAGCCGTTTCGGCGGTTTTTGGCGTCCGGAACACAGTTTGGGACCGCTGCATTGCAGGGAAATTATTGTTTGTTACATACATAATCAGGACGGAGAAAAAGACCGAATGTTTTGCAACTTATAAACGAAACAGCAAAACAGGAGGAAAAATTTATGTCAGGAGATATTATTGTAATCGTTATGGGAGTTTTAGCCGTTGTAGCCGGCATCTGGGGCTGGTGGTATGAGAGACACAGCGGCGTTGACGAAACATCTTCAGAAGACAACAAGTAATCCGGACATAAATGACTGATTGCTTCGGACTGAAAGCAGGAGAAAAGATATGGAAAAAATAGCAAGTTTTACAATTGACCACATAAAGCTTAAACCGGGAATATACGTTTCGCGGAAGGATTACGCAGGTGCCGAAGTGATTACGACATTTGATCTTAGGATTACATCGCCGAATGATGAGCCTGTGATGAATACGGCGGAGATACACACGATAGAGCATCTCGGTGCCACCTACCTTCGTAATTCATCGATGAAGGATAAGGTGATTTACTTTGGTCCGATGGGGTGCAGAACGGGATTTTATCTGCTTCTGGCAGGAGATTACGCATCCGTGGATATCGTATCACAGGTGACGGAAATGTTTGAATTTATCAGGGATTTTAAGGGAGAGGTGCCGGGAGCATCTGCCAGGGATTGCGGTAATTACCTGGATATGAATCTCGGAATGGCAAACTATGTTGCCGACAGATATTTAAAGCGCACCTTATACGGGATAGACGAAAAGCACCTCTGCTACCCGGAATAATCGTTGTTTGGTTCTATATTTACAGTATATAAACTGCCGGATTTTTATGGTCCGGCAGTTTTTTTGCCCGGAGATTAAAAAGTCCATTAAAATGTACATACCATGTGCGATAATCTCGGTAAATCAAGAGTGTGAATCTTAAATTGAGCTTAAATTGAGTGTGAATCAGGAGAGGAGCAGGTATGAACAGTACGAAAAAGAAAGATATGTTAGCTTATATGATTGTAGGAATTTTATTGGTGACAGCCATCTCGATGTGGATGTCCGTGAGTGTGAAAAGCCGCACGAGGGAAAGAATTTTATTTGATAACCGCTGCTATGAGGAGGCAGAAGCTGTATATAGAGAAAAGGTTGCTTCCGCTCTGGAGAACTTCGGATGTCATAACAGCGGTTTGACAATGACGAGGATTGTATCGCTGGACGGGGAAAGAGAATATGATATACAGATTTACAATTCAAAGCTTCAAGAACTTGAAAAAGAAGAATACCGGAAGCTGAAGGAGGAAATTGACACCTATAAAGTGATTGCGCAAGACGGAAAAGAGTATCAGGTTACGGTGAGCTTTTTGGAAACATCAGCTTGATTTTGACTGACACTATTTGTCAGAAGGAATAGAGGAAAATCTGCATGACATACGGCGGAATTAGGGGTATACTTATCTGGAAGATTTATATTTTTTAATATTGGAAGGGTAAGATATATGAGAGAAATACCAAAACCGTTTGAAGTCTACAGGCATTTTAAAGGAAATATGTATCAGATTCTCACGATTGCCACAGATTCGGAGACAGGAAAGGAGTGCGTTGTCTATCAGGCACTTTATGGTGATTACAGGGTTTACGTCAGGGAACTTGCAATGTTCCTGAGTGAGACGGACAGGGAAAAATATCCTCAGGAACTTCAGCAGTTCCGCTTTGAGAAGGTAAGCCTTTCACCGGCCGGACAGGTGCCGGCAGCAGAGCCGTCGACAGAGCAGATAGCAGAGCAGGAGCCGGCTATGACGGAGCAGAGCTCGGAGAGAGAGCTTGATCCGGCAGTGCTGGAGTATCTGGAAGCACAAAGCGTGGACGAACGTCTGAATATTCTGGCAGCACTTCATCACAGAATCACGGATGAGATGATCAATACGATGGCGATAGTTACTGACGTGGAGATTAACGACGGACCGCTGGAGCAAAGATTTCTGGAATTAAAGAATTGCCTGCTGATGAAGCAGAAGTTTGAAAAAACAAGATACTAAGCTTTCAATTGTGTATGCAGATTCCTATTTTCCTTTTCCTTCTGAAAAATGCAGGAATAGGGAGGAAGGTTTATGGGATTTGATTTAAAAGAAAAAATTGTAATCGGAATCAGTTCAAGAGCTTTGTTTGACCTCACGGTCGAAAATGAAATTTTCGAGAAGGAGGGCGTGGAAGCATATCGGGCTTATCAGAGGGAGCATGAGACAGAATGCCTGAAACCGGGGCCGGGATTTTCACTGGTACGTGCACTTCTGAATTTAAACCATGTGCCGGGCAATGAGAACCGGGTAGAAGTGATTATTATGTCAAGAAACAGTGCGGATACTTCGCTTCGCGTATTTCATTCCATACGGGAATACGGACTTTCCATCACGCGTGCAGTGCTTGTCTCGGGAGCATCACTTGCCCCGTATCTGGAGGCGTTTCATACCGACCTGTTTCTGTCAGCATATGAGGATGATGTGCAAAGCGCGGTCAATTGCGGAATTGCTGCGGGGATTATATGCAGTGACGGAATACATACCTATGACAGCGAGCATGTGCCTGCGCAGATAAGGATTGCCTTTGACGGAGATGCGGTTATTTTTTCGGATGAATCCGAGCAGATTTACAAGCAGAAGGGGCTGGAAGCCTTTGAGGAAAATGAGCGTATTCAGGCACGGGAGCCTTTGAAGGAAGGACCTTTTGCCGGCTTCCTGCGTTTACTTTCAGAACTGCAAAGGCAATATCCGGACAGTGAGGTGCCGATTCGTACTGCACTTGTGACCGCAAGGTGTGCACCTGCCCATGAGAGGGTAATCCGCACGCTGCGCGCATGGGATGTCCGTGTGGATGAAGCCTTTTTTCTGGGAGGGATTCCGAAAAAAGAGTTTTTAAAGGCATTCGGTGCGCATATTTTCTTTGATGACCAGGCAGTACATACCATGGCAGCGGCCGAAGTTGTTCCGGCGGCAAGAGTGCCTTACAGGGATTCGGCTTAATGTATATTCGACAGAGGATAAGAGAAATTATGATTACGGATAAAATCGTAAAACCGCTTTTGGAGTGGTACGATCAAAACAAGAGAATATTGCCGTGGAGAGAGAGCCGGAACCCGTATTGTATCTGGGTTTCGGAGATTATGCTCCAGCAGACGAGAGTGGAAGCGGTCAAACCATATTTTGACCGCTTTGTTTGCGAATTGCCCGATGTGAAAAGTCTTGCCAATATTCAGGAGGACGCGCTCCTTAAACTCTGGGAGGGACTGGGATATTATAACCGTGTGAAAAATATGCAGAAGGCTGCGCGTATTCTTATGGATGAGTACGAAGGGAAAATGCCTTCAGAGTATGGGCTTTTGCTTCAGCTTCCCGGAATCGGAAACTATACGGCGGGAGCGATTGCGTCCATTGCTTTTGACAGACCTGTTGTGGCGGTGGACGGAAATGTCCTGCGTATTATAACAAGACTTACGGCAGATGACAGTGATGTCTTAAATGAGAAATTTAAAAGGAAGATACAGGAGGAGCTTTTGAAGCTTGTGCCCTTGGACAGACCGGGAGATTTCAATCAGGCTCTTATGGAGCTTGGCGCGACTGTGTGCGTTCCGAACGGAGCACCGAAATGCGACATATGTCCGTGGAATGCTCTGTGTGAGGCAAGAAAACAGGGAAGGCTTGATGAAATCCCGCATAAAAAGAAAAAGAAGGCACGCTCAATCGAACAAAAAACGGTTCTTCTGCTGCGTGACGGAGAAAAGACACTTATCCGTAAGCGGCCAAATGAGGGACTTCTGGCAGGACTTTTTGAGTTCCCGACCTTTGAGGGGCAGCTCACCGCGGAGGAGGTGTGCACAGAAGCGGAAAAGCTTGGGTATCACGCGCTTTATGCAGAAGAGCTTCCGCCGGCAGTCCATATTTTTTCACATAAAGAGTGGCATATGAAGGGCTATCTTGTGAGGGTGGAGGAAAAGGGATTTTCGCAGGAGAAAGCAGAGGGGGATGACGGACAGGGGAGAGAATGTCATCTTGTCACATCGGAAATGATACAGTCGGAATACCCGATTCCGAGTGCGTTCCGTGCATTCACACCATATGTAAATGTAGCACTTGGCAATGAGAGGTTTTTGCGTTAAAATCATACTGGTGAGGGAAATAAACATAAGGGGGAGTTTTAAATGAAATTATTATCAATAACTGTACCGTGTTATAATTCGGCAGCGTATATGGAACGCTGCATAGATTCTCTGCTTGTCGGCGGAGAGGATGTGGAGATTCTTATTGTCAATGACGGTTCAAGTGATGCCACGGCACAGATTGCCGATGATTATGCAAGGAAGTTTCCGTCTATAGTCCGTGCGATTCACAAGGAAAACGGAGGCCACGGTTCGGCAGTCAATTCAGGAATTGCTAATGCTAAGGGATTGTTTTTTAAGGTCGTGGACAGTGATGACTGGGTAAAGGAAGATTCCTACCGGCAGATACTGGATACCTTGAGTGAACTGGTTATTTCAGGTCAGCAGGTGGATATGCTGCTGGCAAATTATGTATATGAGAAGCAGGGCGAGAAGCATAAAAAAGTTGTGTCCTTCCGGCGTGCACTGCCTAAAAATGAAATTTTTACGTGGGACGAGGTAAGGCATTTCAAAAAGACAGAATACATATTGATGCACTCAATTATTTACAGGACGAGGCTTCTGCACGAATGCAAGCTGCAGCTCCCTGAGCACACCTTTTATGTGGACAACATCTTTGCTTTTAATCCGCTTCCGTATGTTAAGAAAATGTATTATGTCGATACGAATTTTTACCGTTACCATATCGGCAGGGAGGATCAGTCCGTAAACGAAAAGGTCATGATTGGAAGGATAGACCAGCAGCTTAAGGTGAACAGGCTGATGATTGATTATATTACGGAGACGAAGATTTCTAACAGAAAAACCTACAAATACATGGTCAAATATCTTGATATTATCACAACGGTTTCTTCTATTCTGCTGATACGCTCCGGTACGAAGGAGGCTCTGGAGAAGAAGGAAGAACTTTGGCAGTATATACGCACCAAAGATATGCGGCTGTTTCGCAGGCTGCGCTACGGACTGTTGGGAAATGCAATCAATCTTCCGGGAAAGGGCGGCCGTGAAATTTGCGTTGCAGCATACAAAATAGCTCAGAAAGTGATGAAATTTAATTGATGAGTACCATTATTTTTACAATGACACATAAGGAATTTGTGCCGCCGAAGGATCCGATGTTTGTTCCGCTGCAGGTCGGGCGCGCAATCGGAAAAAATCTTGGTTATATCGGAGATGATACAGGGGATTCCATTTCACGGTGGAATCCCTACTTTAGTGAGCTCACGGGAATGTACTGGGTCTGGAAAAACTTCCGGATGGAGGGGAATGTCGGGCTTTGTCACTATCGGAGGTTCCTGATTCATGAAAACGGAAAGGTCATCACCGAAAAGGAATATGACAGTATTCTTGCAAGCTATGATCTTGTTACGACAAGGCAGGTGGTTTTAAATAATTCCTATTATGACGGTTACGCGGCCAATCATCATATCCGCGACCTGATTGAGACGGGAAACGTGATTCGGGAGTATTATCCGGAATATTATGAAGATTTTGAACGTATTGTTCACGGAAATAAAACCTATTTCGGAAATATGATTGTCTGTCGGAAAGAGCTTTTTGACGATTATGCCGGGTGGCTGTTCGGAATACTTTTCCGGGTGAAGGAACGGGTAAATGTCGAGGATTATGATGCCTACAGAAAGCGTGTGTTCGGCTTCATATCAGAGATATTACTGCTGGTATATACCACGCATAATCGCCTGAAGGTGTATGAGACCAAGGTCGGAATGCCGCAGGAAAAGGCGGAGACCGGAGAGGCAAAGGACAAGCTGGTCGCTTTTTTTGCAAAGGGGGATGTAATCGGGGCAGGAAAATATTTTAAGGAAGCACTTGAAAAACGGCCGGATATTTTGATGGAGGCCTCTGATGTGGACGGACATCTGATGCTGGCTCTTGAGATTATTACCATATGTGAGCAGGAAACAGCAGCGGGAAGAAATCACATTTTCAATAAGATACGTGAATTTGAGACGATGATTGCGTGGGTGAGTGAGCTGAACATGCTGGCGGATGCAAATGCAAAAGAAGAAATGAGTACCCGGGAATGGGCTGAGCTTTGTGAAAATAAAAGCATATCACAGCAGGCTTATGAGGTTGCACGTGTGGTATCAAAGAGAAAAAGAAAATTGTCCCTGACAGACTAAGAAAGCCTGCCGGAGACAATTTTTTTATCCTGCTTTTTATCCTGCCATTTCGGAACGGCATAAAGCGGAATATAAAAGGCTGCAAACATCACAACTGCTGCAAGCAGATCCATCACGGAGTGCTGTTTCAGGAAAAGCGTTGACAGCAGTATCAGGATACAGAGAATAAGTGAGCTCCATTTGATTCCCTTTTTCCGGCTGAGAAGCTCATTTTCCCAAATGGCTGCATTGGCAGCCAGGGAGTTGAAGCAGTGGATGCTTGGAAAAACATTGGTCGAGGTGTCTGACTTCTGCAGAAGCCTTACAAGGTCCGTGCAGAAGTTGTCGCGGGGAAGAACCTCCGGGCGAAGATTCAGGCCGTTCGGCCAGATGTAGGAAATAAACAGAAAAATAGTCATTCCTGCTCCGAGCATCGTGCAGAGCTTGTAGTAGTCCCTGTGGTCCGGAAGGAATGCAAAGACAATGACTGTCAGAGCAATATAAAAGAACCAGAGATAGTAGGGAATAATGAAGTATTCACAAAAAGGAATATACTTGTCGATTTTCATTTCTATAATGTGTATACATGGTACTTGTCTGTTTTCCAGCCATATAAATATCGAGATATAAAACGGCGCGTAAATCACCGGCAGAAGCAGGTGGGAATAGGAACGTAACATTTTTTTTATTTTTTGAAACATGAGCAACCATCCTGAAAAATTAGTAAAAAGCAGCTTATTTGCGGAAGTACATAGGAGTGTCACAGGTGCTTAAGGAAAGCTCCTTGTAGTGTCCGCATATTTCGCCGTCTGTGTGTACGCAGAGCGGCTGTGAAGCGACAATACGGATTTTTTTTGCACGGTACATACGAATACCCGGGCAGTTTACGTGCCGGCCGTTCAGTGCCTTCGGAAAAATCGGAAGAGCCTGTAAGGCAGTAAGATTGCTTGCAATACAGATATCGAGCGCACCGTCCTCCGGATTG
This sequence comes from uncultured Kineothrix sp., assembly GCA_964519385.1. Classification (GTDB taxonomy): domain Bacteria; phylum Bacillota; class Clostridia; order Lachnospirales; family Lachnospiraceae; genus SVFI01. The sequence continues at coordinate 6,338 of CAZFLR010000017.1, read as the reverse complement.
GCATCGGGACAAAGCTTAAAACCGCCGCCCTCATACGGAAGCTGCATAAAGGATGCAAATAGGAATCTCCTGATGCGAACCGGAGGTTTGTCATCCAGATACAAATCACAGGAAACAGGCTTCAGGGTAATGAGCTGTTTTAGTGCGATGATACAGTATATCAGCCGGCCGAGTTTGAGTCTGTTAAACAGATTCTTAACAGGAGAACGCATGACTTCCTCGCATGTGGCAGCGTCAAAACCAAAGCCACAGCTTGTTGCAAAACGTCTTTCACCTCGTCCGAAACGAACGAGACCGACATCTGTCCGGGCGGTGGTGCCACCTTTTTTAAGTGCACTTACAACGCCTGTTGCATCTGTTGCGATTTTCGTGGCACGGGCAAAATCATTGCTTGTGCCGGTCGGCATATAGGAAATAATCGTGTGCTGCATGTCATCCACACCGTTCAGAACACAGTTCAGCGTCCCGTCTCCGCCGAGTACAATCAGACGGTTCGGTCTGGCATTGTGCAGATAAAGTCTCTTATCTGTGACGGATTTTGTGTATTGTCTTAATTCTTTTTCTGATTTCGTAAAGTGAACGATGTAGGTCACTTTCTTGTGGTCCAGTATTTTCTTCAGTTCTTTCCACTGGGTTTTTGCGAGTCCGGATTTGGAACTCGGATTTACAATAATATGATACATAATCCCAACCTCATTTGCAGATTCATACTTTTTCTAATCATAACATAAAGAAAGTCCGGCTTCTACATCAAATAAATAAATTAAAAATTAATTAATAAATATATAATTAATAAAAAAATAGGATTTTCACATGCAATAAAATGTGATATAATCTCGGACAAGGTGTACGCAAGGCGCAGTCTGGCGCGGAAGTGACACCGATTAAAAAACGGGAGGTACCGATATGTATTCTTTAGATGAAGTAAGAAACGCAGACCCTGAAATCGCACAGGCGATTGAGGCAGAACAGAAGAGACAGAATGATCATATTGAATTGATTGCTTCTGAAAACTGGGTGAGCAAGGCTGTAATGGCAGCTATGGGAAGCCCTCTGACGAACAAATATGCAGAAGGATATCCGGGGAAACGTTATTACGGCGGATGTGACTGCGTTGATGTTGTGGAAGAGCTTGCAAGAGAGAGAGCCAAAGAACTGTTTGGGTGTGATTATGCAAACGTTCAGCCACATTCCGGGGCACAGGCAAATATGGCAGTATTTTTTGCCGTAATGGAGCCGGGAGATACATATATGGGTATGAACCTTGACCATGGCGGACACCTGTCACACGGTTCACCGGTGAATATGTCCGGTAAATATTTCAACTGTGTGCCTTATGGTGTGAATGACGATGGTTTTATTGATTACGATAAAGTAAGAGAAATTGCTCTTTCCTGCAAACCCAAAATGATTATCGCAGGAGCATCTGCCTACGCGAGAAAGATTGACTTTAAGAAATTTCGCGAAATCGCAGATGAAGTCGGTGCAGTTCTCATGGTAGATATGGCGCATATTGCAGGTCTTGTTGCGACAGGACAGCACGAGAGCCCGATTCCGTATGCAGATGTTGTGACAACGACAACGCACAAGACACTGCGCGGACCACGCGGAGGTCTCATCCTCTGCAATCAGGAAGCAGCAGACAGATTTAACTTCAACAAAGCAATTTTCCCGGGAATCCAGGGAGGACCGCTCATGCATGTAATCGCAGCAAAGGCTGTATGTTTCAAAGAGGCTCTTTCCGATGAGTTTAAGGCATATGGAAAAGCAGTGATTGACAATGCACAGGCTCTTTCCAAAGGTCTTATGGACAGAGGAATCAAGATTGTGTCCGGCGGTACGGACAATCACCTGATGCTGATTGACCTTACGAACTTTGATTTGACAGGTAAGGCGGTTGAGAAGCTTCTTGATATGGCACATATCACAGCCAACAAGAACACAATCCCTAATGATCCGAAGTCACCGTTTGTGACAAGTGGTATCCGTCTCGGTACACCGGCCGTAACTTCACGTGGTATGAACACAGAGGATATGGACAGAATTGCAGAGGCAATCGCGCTTGTGATTAAAGGCGGCGAGGAGAAGGTTCCTGAGGCAGCAGCTATCGTGGCAGAGCTTACAAAGAAATATCCGCTTGACTAATTGAAGTAAGAAAAATAAGCCCCCGGAGGTGAGCAGGACATTAAGCCAAGGCTTTTGCTCACACCGGGGGATTTTTATGTCTTTTTTTCGGGATTCTGTCCTGCAAATGGATTTCCAGGAAGATTGTACACATAAAAATACACAAATTCCCTTGCGCATATTTGGCGATTATGCTATGATATCTCTCGGTGACATACAAATGTACGTGAATGGCGAACACGAGGTGAAATCATGAAACAGACAACCGAATATTTCGTAGTGAAGCAGAAGGCGTTGCCGGAAGTACTACTCAAGGTGGTAGAAGCGAAACGCCTGATTGATTCCGGACGTAATATTTCAGTACAGGAAGCAGTAGACCGGGTGGGAATCAGCCGGAGTTCCTTCTATAAATATAAAGAGGACATTTTTCCGTTTCACGACACCGCGAAAGGTACGACAATCACGCTTACCTTTCAGATGGATGATGAGCCGGGACTTCTCTCAGATGTGCTCAAGACAATTGCAACGTTCGGTGCGAATATTCTGACGATTCATCAGAGTATTCCGATTAACGGAGTTGCATCACTTTCCATCAGCGTTCAGGTTCTTCCGACAACGGAGAATGTATCTAAGATGGTTGATGTCATGGAACAGCAAAAGGGCGTTCACTACGTGAAAATAATAGCTAAGGAGTAAGAAAAATGGTAAAAGTTGCAGTATTAGGCTACGGTACGGTAGGAAGCGGTATCGTGGAAGTAATCAAAACGAATCAGGACATGGTCAATAAAAAGGCAGGAGATGAGATTGATGTAAAATACATCCTTGACCTCCGCGATTTCCCGGGAGATCCATATGAGAACCTTGTCGTTCATGATGTGGAGATGATTTTAAACGACCCGGAGGTGCAGGTGATTGCTGAAGCAATGGGCGGAGTAGAGCCGGCTTATACCTTTACCAAAAAAGCACTGTCTCTCGGAAAGAGCGTTTGTACTTCCAATAAAGAGCTTGTTGCAAAACATGGACCGGAGCTTCTGCAGATTGCACGCGACAATAAATGTAATTATATGTTTGAGGCAAGTGTCGGCGGAGGTATTCCGATTATCCGTCCGCTCAATGCATCGCTTACACCGGAGCGTGTGGACGGAATTACAGGTATCCTGAACGGAACGACCAACTATATTCTTACCAAGATGGAAAAGGAAGGCTCTGACTTTGAGGCTGTATTAAAGGAAGCCCAGGAAAAAGGTTATGCGGAGCGCAATCCGGAAGCAGACGTGGAAGGCTATGATGCATGTCGTAAAATTGCAATTCTTTCCTCCCTTGTATATGGAAAGAACGTAAATTTTGAAAATATATACACAGAGGGAATTACGAAGATTACAACGACGGATTTTGCATATGCGAAAAAAGCCGGATGGACAATCAAATTACTTGCGATGAGCAAGGCAGTTGACGGAAAATATTTTGCAATGGTTACTCCTTGCATGATTAATGCCTCAAACCCTCTTTACAGCGTAAATGATGTGTTTAACGGAATCCTTGTACACGGAAATACCCTCGGCAACACCATGTATTACGGAGCAGGAGCAGGAAAGCTTCCTACGGCAAGTGCTGTGGTTTCGGATATTATTGACTGCGTAAAACATATCGGAAAGACCGTATTCTGTTTCTGGGATGCAGAAGAACTTACGCTTTCAAGTATGGATGATTCTGTAAAACGTTTCTTTGTCCGTGTGTCAGAGACTGATTTTGCAAAGGCTCAGGAAGTGTTTGGAGAAGTGGAAATGATTGATGCACAGATAGCAGGAGAAAAAGGCTTCTTTACCAAAGCGATGAGCGAAAAAGAATTTAACGAAAAGAGCGCGCAGGTAGGACAGATTTTAAGTCGTATCCGTGTGGAAGAATAGAAGGCGGGCAGAATTATGAAATATGTGATTGTACTTGAGGACGGAATGGCAGATGAACCGATAGAGGCTCTGGGTGGAAAAACACCGCTTGCTTATGCCAAAACACCGAATCTCGACCGTTTGAGTAAAATGAGTGATATAGGAATGGTACACACGATTCCGGAAGGGATGAAACCGGGAAGCGATACAGCGAACCTTTCCGTGATGGGATATGACCCGAAGATTTACTATTCAGGCCGTTCTCCGCTGGAAGCACTCAGCATCGGAATCCCGATGAAGGATACAGATATTGCAATCCGTTGTAATATTGTGACGCTTTCCGAGGATGATGTACCGTTTGAGCAAAAGACCATTATTGACCACAGCTCAGGAGAAATCAGCACGGAGGAATGTGCCCTGCTGCTGGAAGCTGTAAAAAAAGAACTGCAGAATGAGGTTTATCAGTTCTATGTGGGAACGAGCTATCGGCACTGTCTGATATGGGATAAAGGACAGGTGGTGGAGCTGACACCGCCTCATGATGTACTCACACAGGTGATTGGCAGTTATCTCCCGGAGGATGAGATGCTTCGCAGTATGATGAAAAAAAGTTATGACATCCTTGTCAATCATCCGATAAATATCGCCCGGAAGGAAAAAGGCCTCAATCCGGCAAACTGCTGCTGGTTCTGGGGAGCTGGTACGAAGCCGATGCTTTCGTCCTTTTACGAAAAAACAGGCAAGAAGGGTCTTATGATTTCGGCAGTAGACCTCTTGAAGGGAATTGCGGTCGGAGCCGGAATGGATAACGCGGAAGTTGAAGGAGCGAATGCAGGTCTGCACACCAATTATACAGGGAAAAAAGATGCAGCGGTCAAGGCATTGGTTCGCGATGGCTATGATTTTGCATATATTCATATTGAAGCACCGGATGAGATGGGACATCAGGGAAGCTATGAACGTAAGGTTCAGGCAATAGAATACATTGATGAAAAAGTGATAGGACCTCTGGTTGAGGAACTAACCGGTGCAGGTGAGGATTTCCGTATGCTCGTACTTCCGGATCATCCGACACCGGTACGACTGCGCACACATACGTCTGACAGTGTTCCGTATATGTTGTACGATTCTTCCGCCCCGCTTACAAAAGAATGGGATTATACGGAAGAAGCAGCGAAGGCTTCCGGCAATCTGGTGGAAAAAGGCTGTCAAATGATAGATTTATTATTTGCAAAATAAAGTTGAGGAGATTATTCGGATATGAAAAAAGTAGTGAAATTCGGTGGTAGTTCGCTCGCAAGTGCGGAGCAGTTTGAAAAAGTGGGCGCGATTATCCGCGCGGATAAGGACAGAAGATATGTGGTTCCGTCTGCACCGGGAAAGCGTAACAGCAAGGATACCAAGGTGACGGATATGCTTTACGGAGCATATGCACTTGCAGAAAAAGGTAAGAATTTTGACAAAGAGCTCGATGCAATTAAAGCAAGATATCAGGAAATCATTGACGGACTCAAACTGCAGCTTTCTCTGGATAAAGAATTTGAAAAGGTGAAAGCCGACTTTGCAGCCAAGGCAGGCTCCGATTATGCAGCCAGCCGAGGAGAATATTTAAACAGCATTATTATGGCAAATTATCTCGGATATGAATTTGTGGATGCTGCGGAGGTCATCTTCTTTGATGAAGACGGCAATTTTATGTCAGAAAAAACAAACGAAGTACTCAGCAAAAGATTAAGCGAGTGTGACAACGCTGTTGTTCCGGGCTTCTACGGTTCAAAACCGGACGGCTCCATCAAGACCTTTTCAAGGGGCGGTTCTGATGTTACCGGCTCTATTGTGGCAAAGGCAGCCAAGGTGGATGTGTATGAAAACTGGACAGATGTTTCGGGATTCCTTGTCGCAGACCCACGAGTGATTGAAAATCCGAAGGGCATTGAGACAATCACATACCGTGAGCTTCGTGAGCTTTCTTATATGGGAGCTTCCGTACTCCATGAAGATGCAATCTTCCCGGTTCGCAAGGAGGGTATTCCGATTAACATCCGAAATACCAATGCGCCGAAGGATAAGGGCACTTGGATTGTGGAGGATACCTGCCAGAGATCAAAATATACCATCACGGGTATCGCAGGCAAAAAAGGTTTCTGTGCAATTAACATTGAAAAAGATGGTATGAATTCGGAGGTCGGATTCGGAAGAAAGGTGCTTCAGGCATTTGAGGAGAACGGTATTTCCTTTGAGCACGTTCCGTCGGGTATTGATACCATGACAGTGTTTGTGCATCAGTCTGAATTTGAGGAAAAAGAGCAGAATGTACTCGCAACCATC
>CAZFLR010000016.1:0-46469 GCA_964519385.1 uncultured Kineothrix sp. | reverse complement strand
TAAGACGCCGCCCTCTCACGGCGGAAACAGGGGTTCGATTCCCCTACGAGCTGCTGTTTGTTTTTTATAATCTATAACAGCCCAACCCGGGAAAGTATTGAAGATTTAACATTTTCAATACTTTTTTCTTTTGCGAAGATTTAACTCTTTTTGCAAAAAACAGTTTACGACCTAATCTGAAAGTGGTAAAATACAAGCAGTAATGTGGTTTCGGGAGGGTTTTCTCAAATGAAAAAAGAGGTATTTAATCAGATTGTTGTAGATAACATTGACGCGACTCTGGTGAGCGTTATTTTAAGTAATGGTATGAAGCTGAGCCGTGATCTTTTGATTGAGGGTAATAAGACGACGACGACGCAGATTACCTTTATTAAGATTGAAGAGACTTATGTGGCTGTCCGTCGTAAGATGGAAGTGTCTTATGATTACAGCGGACAGATTAGAAAGGGAGATTCCGAATATGCGGATTTCTATATGGGTTATGAGGATATTGCAGCACTTGAGTTTTATGAGGAGGCTGTGAAGCAGGCTCTGGATGAAATGGCAAAGGCAGAGGCAGCACCGCTTATGAACGAGGTGGAGCCTGAATATGTTGAGAAGGCTAAAAAGAAAGCAGAAGAGGATTCTCTGTTTATCAAGACGGCAGGAGACATTTAAGAGAGAAATCAAATACAGACAGATGATAATACGAAATGGGTCGTTCTCATTTCGTATTGTTATGTAAAGAGAAATATAAATTTAAAATAAAAAATATTAAAGAAAAATGAACAGGAGAAAAACAATGTCAAAATTCAGTGTAAAAAGGCCGTTTACGGTATTAGTGGCAGTTGTTATGTTGATTGTGCTGGGCATAGTCAGTTTTACGAAGCTGACCACAGATTTGCTGCCGACAATCAACATTCCGTATGTTATGGTCATTACCACTTATCCGGGAGCATCACCGGAGAAGGTGGAGAGTGATGTCACTCAGGTGCTTGAAGCATCACTCGGAACGGTGAACGGTGTAGAGAATGTTACGAGTACATCTGCTGAAAACTACAGCATGGTAACATTGGAGTTTGCGGACGACACGGATATGGATAGTGCGATGGTCAAGCTGTCCACGCAGATTAACCAGATTGAATTTCCGGACAAGGTCAGCACGCCGACCCTGATGGAGATATCGCCGGATATGATGGCGACGATGTATGTGGCAGTGGACTACGAGGGAAGCGATATCTATGATCTTACCGCGTTTGTGGACGAGACGGTGGTACCGTATATGGAACGCCAGAACGGCGTGGCGAGCGTGACACCGACGGGTATGGTGGAAAAGACGGTTGAAATCCGTCTGGATGAAAAGAAGGTGGATGCCCTCAATGCAAAGGTGCTCGGCATTGCCACAGATAAGCTGGATGATGCGCAGGCAGAGCTGGATGATGCAAAAAAAGAACTGGATGATGCCACCTCAGAACTGAACAGCGGTCAGGAAAAATTAAAAGAAGAGCAGTCAAATACAACGAAGGAACTGGCAAAATACAGTAAGATGCTGGATGAGGCACTTGCCACTAAGGCAGCTTATGCTGCGACGCTGGTGGGGCTTCAGACCAATCAACTGGCACTTGAGACAGAACTGAAGGCGTATAAGGACAATAAGGTTCCGCAGTCCTATGAAAAAATCAATAAAGGATTCACGGATGCAAGAACCACACTTACGTCCGAGGATACATATAATACAATTTATAATGCAGCTTACATGCAGGTCCGCATTGCGGCCGTTCAGCAGGCACTGACGGCAGCAGGGATGAGTCAGGTAACGGTCGATGAGACAAATATTGAACAGTATATGGCAATGCTCGGAGAAGATGCAGCGGCAAAAATCAATGCTGAGGCAGCACAACAGGCTGATAAGATTGCCCGCGAGCAGGTAAATGAGCAGCTTGAGAATATTCCGGCAGACGTTAAGGATGCACTCGAGCATCCGGAAAAACTGAAGGCATTTAAGAAAATGCTCAAGGAACAGGGGCAGGAAGAGGCTGCGGAAGCTTTGACCAAGAAAAACCTTCAGCAGCTTTATGATATAGTAGAAGTCCGTATTCCGCAGATAGAGACAGAGCTGGCAAACTTAAAGACGGAGATTGCAGCAGCTGAGGAAGTAAACAAGAAGGTAGATGCTTCCATCAAAGAGGCGGAAGATGCATATGTGGACGTGGAAGCCGGCAAGATGACGGCAGCAGCTTCCTTTGGAGCGTATACAGCGCAGATGGAGTCGGGCAAGAGCGCGATTGAAGAAGGCAGAGAACAGATGAAGCAGGCACAGGAGCAGCTTGATGAAAGCCGTGAGGCAGCTTTGGAAAATGCCAATATGGACGCGCTGCTTTCACTGGAAACCTTGTCCCAGTTAATCGCTGCTCAAAACTTTTCCATGCCGGCCGGATATATTCACAATGAGGACGATACAGACCTGCTTGTCCGTATCGGAGATGAATTCGGCAGCATAGATGAAATTGAAAACATGATTCTTTGCAAGGTAGATAAAATAGGAGATGTCCGTATCAGCGATGTGGCGACTGTGAGCGTGGTAGACAACGCAGATGAAAGCTACGCAAAGCTTAACGGCAATGAGGCGGTTATTCTGAGCATTATGAAGTCAAGTACGGCGGGTACTTCCGATGTTTCAAAGACCTGTAATGAGGCGATTGAGCAGCTTCAGGAAGAATACCCGGGACTTCACATGATTCCTATGATGGACCAGGGAGATTACATCGGACTGATTATCAATTCCGTGCTTTCAAACCTGATTTGGGGCGCGCTTCTTGCAATTATCGTGCTGGCTGTATTCCTGAAGGATTATAAGCCGACACTTGTGGTTGCATTCAGTATTCCTATGAGTGTGCTTTTTGCCATTGTGCTGATGTTCTTTTCGGATATTACATTAAATATTATATCGCTTTCCGGTCTCGCGCTGGGTGTCGGTATGCTTGTGGACAATTCCATTGTTGTTATTGAGAATATCTACAGACTCAGGAACAAAGGTGTTCCGGCGGCGAGAGCAGCCGTTATGGGAGCAAAGCAGGTGGCAGGTGCAATCACGGCTTCGACCCTTACAACCATCTGTGTATTTCTTCCGATTGTATTTACAACGGGACTGACACGACAGATTTTTACGGACATGGCACTGACGATTGCATACAGTCTGGTAGCCAGTCTGATTGTTGCACTGACCTTTGTGCCTTGCATGAGTGCAACTGTGTTGAAGAACTCGACGGAAAAGACGCATAAATGGTTTGATAAAATGCTTGGGGCATATGAAAAGTCCATCCGTGCATGTTTGAAGGTAAAGGTGGTTCCGCTTGCACTTGCAATCGCACTTTTAATTATATGCGTAATCCGGGTGTTCAGCATGGGAATGGTACTCCTTCCGTCCATGGGAGGAAATCAGATGAGCATTTCCATGTCCGTACCTTCGGAGTGGGCAGTGGAAGACGGCTATGCTGCAGCGGATGATCTGATGGAAAAAATCAGCCAAATTGACGGCGTGGAAAATGTCGGAATTATGTCAGGCGGAGGAAGCGGCGGAGATATGATGATGAGCTCCGGTTCTAACCGTGATTTTTCATTCTTCCTTCTTCTGGATGATGCCACGGGTAAAAACAATGATGTGGTCGCAGAGCAGCTTGAGGAAATCCTGCAGAACGGATATGCAGAAACCGAGTATACCATAGCCACTTCAAATATGGATATTTCTGCCCTAATGAGCAGCGGGCTTCAGATACAGGTTTACGGAGAAGACATTGATTCCATCCTTGCTGCCAGTAACGATATGGTAGAGCTCCTTGAAAGTGTAAAGGGCTTTGAGGATGTCACGAATGGACAGGAAGAGGCGGATAAACAGCTACTGGTTTCCATAGACAAGGATAAAGCGATGCGTCTCGGATTATCGGTGGCACAGATTTTCATGGAAATTTCCGGAAGTCTGACAACCGATGCGGATGTCACAACCCTGACGACGGCGGATGACGAATATCAGGTAGTGCTTGTGAATGAAACGAAAAAAATAACACAGGACAATCTGATGAATTATGAGTTTACGGTTAAGGCGACGGATGAGGACGGAAAGGAAACGGAAGAGAAGCACAAGCTTAAAGAGTTTGCATCTGTAGAAGAAGGCGACAGTATCGCAAGCATTTCCCGTCTCAATCAGGAAAGATATATTACGGTTTCAGCCGTGACGATGGATGGCTATAACACAACCCTGCTTTCAAGGCAGGTAGAGGATAAGCTTGAAAAATATCAGGCACCGGACGGAGTCCGGATAGAGCTTACCGGTGAGAGTGCAGAGGTTATGAGCATGGTTGAAGATATGATGCTTATGATTTTCCTTGCAATCATCTTTATTTACCTGATTATGGTGGCTCAGTTCCAGAGCCTTCTTTCACCGTTTATCGTTCTCTTTACGATTCCGCTGGCATTTACGGGCGGATTGCTGGGATTGATGATTACGGGAGAGGATATTTCCATGATAGCCATGATGGGATTCCTGATTCTTTCGGGTGTAGTTGTAAATAATGGTATTGTGTTTGTGGATTATACCAACCAGCTCCGGCTTGCGGGAATGGAAAAGAGAGAAGCACTTGTGGAAACCGGAAAGGCGCGTATGCGACCGATTCTCATGACAGCCATGACGACGATTCTTGCGATGATGACGATGGCACTGTCAAAGGATGCATCTGCGGTTATGAGCCGCGGAATGGTAATCGTTACCATCGGAGGTCTGGCATATGCAACCGTGATGACCTTGTATATCGTTCCGGTTCTGTATGACATTTTCTTCCGCAAAGAGATGAAGGAAATTGATATCGGAGATGAAAATGACTTCAGCGACCTGGATGGTCCGGTCTGATCAGATACCGGTAGGGTGATTTGTTTCGCTAAGTTATTTCCTAAGAAAGACTTGCATTTTCCGTGGAGGAATGCTATACTTGATAATGGTTAAATAATGATACATGAAAGAGTGGACTTGCAAGTCCACTCTTTTACGTTGTTAAGCAGGGAAGGACAGGTGAATAAATGTCAAAACGTGACAACTATGAAAGCCGTGCGGAGCAGCTTCTGACACCGATTATGGAGGAGAATTCCTTTGAACTGGTGGATGTGGAGTATGTAAAAGAGGGAAGCAACTGGTATCTGCGTGCCTACATTGACAAGCCGGGCGGTATTACGATTGATGATTGTGAACTGGTGAGCAGAGCTTTTTCAGAATTGCTGGATAAGGAGGATTTCATTGAGGATTCCTACATTATGGAAGTGAGCAGCCCGGGACTTCTTCGTCCGATTAAGAAGGATAAAGATTTCAACCGTTACATCGGAAAAGCAATCGAACTCAAAACCTATAAGATGATCGATAAGTCAAAAGACTTTGAAGGTATATTAAAAGCGTATGATAAAGAAAGTATCACCATCGAGACAGAAGACGGTGAGAAACAATTTGCGAGAGCGGACCTTGCCCTTGTGCGTCCGTATGTCGAGTTTTGATTAGGAGGAAAAAGGAAAATGAACAAGGAATTAATGGAAGCACTGGACATTCTTGAAAAAGAGAAAGAAATCAGCAAGGAGACCTTATTTGAGGCGATTGAGAATTCTCTGCTGACAGCGTGCAAGAATCACTTCGGTAAAGCGGACAACATCACTGTAAACGTAAACCGCGAGACATGTGATTTCAAGGTAATTGCAGAAAAAGAGGTCGTGGCAACAGCAGATGAGGTGGAAGATGACTGCATACAGATTTCACTTGAGGAGGCACTTAAATACAATAAGAAGGCTCAGGTGGGAGAAACGGTTCAGATTGAGATTAAGTCAAAGGAATTCGGACGTATCGCAACACAGAATGCAAAGAATGTAATTCTTCAGAAAATCAGAGAAGAAGAGAGAAGCGTTATTTATAATCAGTATTATGAAAAAGAAAAAGATGTTGTGACAGGTATTGTTCAGAGATACATTGGTAAAAACATCAGCATTGACCTTGGAAAGGCAGATGCACTGTTAAATGAGAATGAACAGGTAAAGACAGAGCATTTTAAACCGACAGACCGAATTAAGGTATATATCGTAGAAGTTAAGAATACAACAAAAGGAGCACGTATTTTAGTAAGCCGTACACATCCTGAGCTTGTAAAACGTCTCTTTGAAGCTGAGGTTGCTGAAATCGCAGACGGAACAGTAGAGATTAAGGCAATTGCACGTGAAGCGGGAAGCCGTACCAAAATGGCAGTCTGGAGTGACAACCCGAACGTGGATCCGGTCGGAGCCTGCGTAGGAATGAACGGTTCCCGTGTAAACTCCATTGTAGATGAGCTTCGCGGTGAGAAGATTGATATCATCAACTGGGATGAGAACCCTGGCAACCTGATTCAGAACGCATTATCGCCGGCAAAGATTGTCGCTGTTTTTGCAGATCCGGAGGAAAAGACCGCAAAGGTTGTCGTGCCGGATTATCAGTTATCACTTGCCATTGGTAAGGAGGGACAGAACGCAAGACTCGCAGCAAGACTGACAGGCTACAAGATTGATATTAAGAGCGAGACACAGGCCAAGGATGCTCCGGGCTTCCGCTATGAAGATTATCTGGATGATGAATACGAGGATGACGAGTATTATGAAGAGGAAGCTTACGAAGAAGAATCTTATGAAGAAGTAGAAGAATAGAGGAGTTTTATGGGTAAAAAAATTCCACTCAGACAATGTGTCGGCTGCGGCGAGATGAAACCGAAGAAGGAAATGATGCGTGTCATCAAAACCGCGGAAGGCGATATCGTCTTAGATGTGACAGGAAAGAAGAATGGAAGAGGTGCTTATCTTTGTCAGCAGGAAGAATGCTTAAAGATGGCTATGAAAAACAAAGGATTAGAGCGCTCCTTCAAGATGAGTATCGATAAGTCAATTTACGAAAAACTGCAAAAGGAGTATGAGGGAAACATTGAATAATCAGGAACAAAACAGAAAAAAAGTTCTTTCCCTGATCGGATTGGCGACCAGAGCACGGAAAACTGTCAGCGGAGAGTTTTCAACGGAAAAAGCGGTAAAGGCATTTACGGCGGAACTCGTGATTGTAGCGGAGGATGCTTCGGATAATACCAAAAAGCTTTTTTCGGACAAATGCAGCTTTTATGAGGTCCCGTGTTATATATACGGAACCAAGGAGCAACTTGGTCATACGATGGGAAAAGAGCTCAGGGCATCCCTGGCGGTAACGGACCCGGGATTTGCGCAGGCACTTTGTAAATTGCTTGACGGGACACAAAATTAGACGGAGGTAGTAACATGGCGAAAATAAAAGTACGTGAACTCGCAGAAGAGTTGAATATATCAAATGATGACGTAAAAGGATTTCTTGCAACGAAGGGGATTGAGGTAAAGAGAAGCGATTCCGGCGTAGAGGATGAGGCTGCAGAAGCTGTGAGAGCAAATTTCGGAAAAGCATCTCCGAAGGCAGAAGCCCCGAAGACAGAGGCTCCGAGGGCGGAAGCTCCGAAGGCAGAGGCTCCGAAGACAGAAGCCCCGAAGAAGAAAAAAAGCAGCATCATTATTGTGAGCAATTCACATAACAGCAGCATGGGAGGAAAACGCCAGCAGGGCGGAAACCGTCCGCAGGGACAGGGACATAATGACAGAAACGGACACGGAGGTAATCAGAGAAACAATGTATCGTCTCAGCCGTACAGACCGTTGCCGAAGCCTGTGATTAAACCGGTGCCGATTACACCGACTCCGAAGCCGCAGCCACAGCCTCAGGGCAAGCCGAAGACAAAACCACAGGAAACAACGGAGACAGTGGCAGCCGAGCAGACACAGGCACCGTCACAGACACAGGACAGAAGAAATGACGGCCAGAAGCGTTTTAACGACAGAAAACCTCAGTACGGAAACGGAGGCGCGCATGAAGGAAACAGAAACTACTCTGAAAGACAGAGTGGAGGTAATTTTAACCGTGGTGGCAACGGCCGTGGTGATTCACAGGGTCGTGGCGGTAACGGAAAGCCTTTTGGCAATAGTGAGCGCAGTGGTCAGGGAAATGGAAGGCCGCAGAATGGACCGCGCAAAAATCAGGGCGGTAAGAATTCGTTCATTCCGGAAAGTCCGATAAAAGAGCAGGAGAAGCATCGTGATGATGAGAAGCGTCGCAGCAATCAGGATCGCGATAAGAGAAGTAAAAAAGATCATATCTACGAAGATGACAACGAGATGATGACAAAGAATAAAAATAAAGCAGGACGCTTTATTAAGCCTGAAAAGAAGGAGACCGCACCGGAAGAGCAGATTAAGGTAATCACAATTCCGGAGACAATTACAATCAAGGACCTCGCTGATAAGATGAAAATCCAGCCTTCGGCAATCGTGAAGAAACTCTTCATGCAGGGACAGATTGTGACGGTAAATCAGGAAGTAGAATTTGAGACAGCAGAAGAAATCGCGATTGAGTATGAAATCATCTGTGAAAAAGAAGTTCAGGTTGACGTAATCGAAGAGCTGTTAAAGGAGGACGAAGAAAAAGAAGAAGATATGGTTGCAAGACCGCCGGTTATCTGTGTTATGGGTCATGTTGACCACGGTAAGACATCGCTGCTCGATGCAATTCGTGAGACCAACGTAACAGACCGTGAAGCAGGCGGTATTACACAGCACATCGGTGCTTACACCGTAACGATTAACGACCAGAAGATCACCTTCCTTGACACACCGGGTCACGAGGCGTTTACGGCAATGCGTATGCGTGGTGCAAATTCCACGGATATTGCAATCCTTGTTGTCGCAGCAGATGACGGCGTGATGCCACAGACAGTGGAAGCCATCAACCATGCAAAGGCAGCAGGTATTGAAATTATTGTTGCAGTGAATAAGATGGATAAACCAAGTGCCAATATCGACCGTGTAAAACAGGAGCTTACAGAGTATGAACTGATTCCGGCTGACTGGGGCGGAACAACAGAATTTGTTCCGGTATCTGCAAAGACGGGAGAAGGAATTGACACGCTTCTGGAAACCATCCTGATTACGGCAGAAATCCTCGAACTGAAAGCGAATCCGAACAGACGCGCCAGAGGACTGGTGATTGAGGCAGAGCTTGATAAAGGACGCGGACCGGTTGCAACGGTTCTTGTACAGAAGGGTACTCTTCATGTCGGAGATTTCGTTTCGGCAGGAGCTGCACACGGTAAGGTCAGAGCCATGGTGGATGATAAAGGCCGTCGCGTAAAAGAGGCAGGTCCGTGTACACCGGTTGAGATTTTAGGGCTTTCCGATGTGCCGAATGCGGGAGAAATCCTGATTGCACATGAAAATGACAAGACAGCGAAAAACTTTGCAGAAACCTTCGTTGCACAGAATAAAGTTAAGAAACTCGAGGAGACTAAGAGCAAGATGTCACTTGATGACCTCTTCTCACAGATTCAGGCAGGCAATCTGAAAGAGCTCAATCTCATCATCAAGGCGGACGTACAGGGTAGTGTGGAAGCCGTAAAACAGAGTCTGTTAAAGCTTTCCAATGAGGAAGTTGTGGTTAAATGTATCCACGGAGGCGTAGGAGCAATCAATGAATCCGACGTTATTCTTGCAAGTGCTTCCCAGGCTATTATCATCGGTTTCAATGTCAGACCGGATGCAATGGCAAAAGCAACTGCAGAAAGAGAAGGTGTTGATGTACGTCTCTATAAGGTTATTTATCAGGCAATTGAGGACGTACAGGCAGCCATGAAGGGTATGCTGGATCCGATTTTTGAAGAAAAAGTAATCGGTCATGCGGAAGTACGTCAGATTTTCAAGGCATCGGCAATCGGTAATATCGCAGGTTCTTACGTGCTTGACGGATATTTCCAGAGAGGCTGTAAGGTTCGTATCTCACGTGAGGGAGAACAGATATTTGAAGGTGAGCTCGCATCGCTCAAACGATTCAAAGATGATGTGAAAGAAGTAAAAGCAGGATTTGAGTGTGGTCTTGTATTTGAAGGCTACGACCAGATGCAGGAACTTGATATCGTAGAAGCTTATATTATGGTAGAAGTACCGAGATAGGAAATATTATGAGAAAAAACAGTGTAAAAAATACCCGTATCAATGGGGAAGTAATGCGTGCACTTGCAGACATTATCCGCGGCGAAATGAAGGACCCGCGGATAAGTCCGCTGACAAGTGTGGTGGCAGTGGAAGTGGCACCGGATTTAAAGACATGTAAGGCATGGATTTCCGTGCTCGGGGATGACCGGGCGATTGCCGACACACTGTCAGGACTGACAAGTGCAGAAGGATTTATCCGCACCAAGCTTGCAAAGAAAATTAATCTGCGCAACACACCACAGATTACATTTATTATGGACCAGTCAATTGCATATGGTGTGAATATGTCCAAAAAAATTGACGAAGTGAACAAGGACCTCGTCCGCGAGGAAGAGGAAACGGAAGAATAGGTAACAGGATGATGGATATTGTTAAAGAATGCGAGGGAGCAGGCCGGATTGGAATTACCGGACATGTCAATCCGGATGGTGACTGTGTCGGTACGGTGATGGCACTGTGGCAGTTCCTTGGCAAGGTATTTCCGCAAGCCCGGATAGATGTGATGCTTGAACAGCCACCGGCGATTTTCGACTTCATCAGAGGAGTGTCGGAGATTGTGACGGACTATTCCGAAGATAGAAGCTATGATGTGATGATTGTCGCAGATACGGTTCCGGAGCGATGCGGCGAAGCCATAAAATATATTGAAACGGCAAAAAAAGTCATCAACATTGACCATCATATCAGCAACCGGGGAGGCTGTGATGTAGACCATATTATTCCGGATGCCAGTTCAGCAGCGGAAGTGGTCTATGAGCTGATTGCACAAAAAGAAGAATATAAAAAGCTGATAGATAAAGAGCTGGCTCAGACACTTTATATCGGAATTATTCATGACTGCGGAGTGATGCAGTATTCAAACACATCACCAAGAACCCTGAGGATTGTTGCCGGGCTGATAGAGTTCGGTTTTGATTTTCCGAGACTCATCGATGAGACCTTTTATGAAAAGACCGAGGTGCAGTCGAAACTTTTAGGAAAAGCACTGATGGATGCATATACACTGATGGATGGCAGAGTCATGGTGTCTGTGACGGATGCAAAGACCATGCAGGAGTACGGAGCGGATAAAAAAGATTTGTCCGGTATTGTGAACCAGTTGCGCATTGTAAAGGGTGTTGAAGTGGCAGTTTACATGTATGAACTCGATTCCGATTCCTATAAGGTGAGTATGCGTTCCTGCACGGACAGCATAGATGTTGCCCGGGTGTCTGCGCATTTTGGCGGCGGAGGACATGTGCGCGCTGCCGGATGCAATATCGCGGGAAATCGTGAAGAAATTATAAAAAGTCTGACAGAGCAGCTTGCCCTTCAGATGGAGGAGAACAGATGAATGGTATCATAAACGTGTATAAGGAAAAAGGATATACCTCACACGATGTGGTAGCAAAGCTGCGCGGAATTCTCAGACAGAAAAAAATAGGGCACACCGGAACGCTTGATCCACAGGCAGAGGGTGTGCTTCCTGTATGTCTGGGAAATGCAACCAGACTTTGTGACCTTCTTACCGACAAGACAAAGGAATATGAAGCAGTGCTAAGACTCGGTGTAACGACAGACACACAGGATATGACGGGAACGATTCTGACACAGTCTGAGGTTACAGTTTCTGAGGATGAGATTGCAGATATTATGTCAACCTTTAAGGGGAAGCTTATGCAGATTCCCCCAATGTATTCCGCGCTTAAGGTCGGAGGCAGAAAGCTTGTGGATTTGGCGAGAGAGGGAATAGAGGTTGAGCGTAAAGCAAGAGAAATCGAGATTTTCGAGCTTGAGATTTTAGAAATTCAACTTCCGCTTGTGCGGTTCCGGGTCAATTGCTCAAAGGGAACCTATATAAGAACCCTTTGTCAGGATATCGGCGAAAAAGCCGGCTGTGGAGGAGCGATGGAGAGTCTTTTGCGAACCCGTGTGGATCGTTTTGAGGTAAAGGACGCGCTCACACTTGAGCAGGTTGAACAGTTCAGAGATGAAAAGAGACTGGATGAAATCCTCTATCCGGTGGATGAGGTGTTTTTGCACCTCCCGGATGTGACTGTGAAAAATGAATTCCGTAAGGTGATTGACAACGGGAACAGTCTTTATCCTAAGATGTATGAGCCGAAGGTGAAATTCTTTTCGGACATGGATATGACACCGGAACAAATCCGTGTTTACAATGAGGACGGAATTTTTTACGGAATTTATGTCTATGATGCACAGAGGAGATGCTTTAAGCCATATAAGATGTTTCTTGACAAAGAGGCGTTGAAAGAAAAGTACGGGAAAGAATATTTTTAATATGAAACTAATTTCGGGAACAACAGATTTTAAAATTGAAGAGGGTTGTGCGGTCGCAATCGGAAAGTTTGACGGGATTCACAGAGGCCATAAACGTCTTCTGCGCGAGATTTTTGATGCGAGGCAGCTCGGATTGAAAACGGCGGTGTTTACCTTTGATCCGTCTCCGGCAGTTTTTTTCCGCGGCGAAGGTGTCACGGAGCTGATGACACGGGAGGAAAAAAGAATTGCCTTTGAGAAGATGGGAATAGATTATCTGGTGGAATATCCGTTTTGCAGGGAAACAGCGGCCGTAATGCCGGAGGATTATGTAAATTATTTTCTGATTGAAAAGATGAATGCCCGCTTTATTGCAGCCGGAAAGGATGTATCATTTGGAAACCGGGGTGAAGGTAATGCAGAGCTTCTATGCAGAATTGCCCGAAACCGTGGAGTGCAGGTTCGTATTATTTCAAAACTGTGCCATGATGGGAGAGATATCAGCTCGACCTATGTCAGAAATGAGGTGGAACGCGGAAATATGGAGCTGGTGACAAAGCTTATGGATGAGCCGTTTTTTGTCAGCGGACGAGTGGAGCACGGAAACCGTATCGGTCATAAGCTGGGTATGCCGACAGTCAATCTGCATCCGCAAAAGCAGAAAATTCTGCCGCCGGACGGAGTTTATTTTTCGACCGTCACCTATGGGGAACAGACTTTTTACGGTGTAACCAATATAGGATGTAAGCCGACCATTGAGACCCCCAAAGGGGTACCCGGCCGGAAGGGTGTGGAAACCTACATCCATGATTTTGATGAAGATATCTATGAAAAGGATATTGTTGTCCATTTGCATCACTATGAGCGGGGTGAGAAGAAATTTTCAGACCTTGATGCACTCAGGGAAGCAATTGCTGCAGATGTGAGCAAAGGAAAAGAATATTTTGGAATTTAAAACAGTGAAAGAATCTTTTCTCTGGAAGAAGAGACACTTCCCTGTATCATAAGCGTATTTCCTCCGCATTTTGCATTGAGCAGAGTGCGGAATTTTTTTGCCGCTTCGTTGCAGTCAAGCTGTCTGCTTGCAAGGATGAAGCGGTAATTTTCTTCTTCGCCGAAAAAGATGGCGCAATAGCCATCGTAGTGTTCGGTCAGGTCATTGACCGCATTTCGTATCGCTATGTTATCGCTGATGTCGGTAAAGAGAACGGCATGAGCGGACTGTGAAGGTGACGGAAGGGTGGCAAGTGCCTGTGTAAGATATTTTGACTGTAAACCGGCGGCTGTTTCCTTCAGCATACGATTCTCTTCCTTCAGCTTTTCGTAGACATTTACAACCTGCTCTTGTTTGACGGACATACTTTGCGCGAGTGTCGTGATGCTGTCAAGCTTCGTGCGATAGTCGAGAAGGGCACGTAATCCGCAAAGAATATTGAGCCGGATTCCTCCCTTGTAATTCTGTACACTGACAATTTTAATCAGACCAATCTGTCCGGTCGTATCTACATGCGGAGCACAGCAGGCACATACATCAATGCCGGGAATCGTAACGATTCGCACCGGACCTTCAATTTCGATTTTACTGCGATAGGAGAGCGTGGCAAGCTCCTCACTGTCAGGATAAGTGATTTCAATCGGAAGATTTTGATAAACTGCCTGATTGGCCGCAATCTCTATTTCGTTTAGCTCATCCTTCGTGAGTACACCGTCAAAATCCATTGTTACCTCGCGTGTACTTAAGTGAAATCCGACATTGTTTAGCCCAAATCGCGTGTGAACAAGTCCGGAGAGAATGTGTTCGCCGGAATGCTGCTGCATAAAATCAAACCGCTGCTGCCATTCAACATGACCGTCCACGCTTTCTCCCGGAGCTATCGGCTCTTTTACCGTGTGATAAATATTATCCTGTTCAATCTGAACATCGAGCACAGGCTGACCGCCCAAGGTTCCGATATCGGGGCTCTGTCCGCCCTCCTCCGGAAAGAAGGCCGTGGCATCAAGGAGGACGCGCCAGAGAATGTCTCCGGATGAGGCGGTTATTTCCTCACAGGAGAGGACACGGGCTGTAAAGTCGGTTATATGTATATCTTCATAAAATAATTTGCTTGTCATGCTGAAAACCTCCAAATGGTTTCGTTGTCTTTCCTACTATCTTAATATAAGAACCGGAAAAGGAGCAAGGGGATTTTCATAAAAGAAACAAGTATGTTTCCGACATCTGCGTTTGCAACTTTTTTTAAAACCTATTGACAGAGGTAAATGCAAAGAGTAAAATCATGACCGAAAGAACGAAATGATTTTCGAGTCCGGAGACCCCTAACCAAACGCTGCTGATTGGCAGCTTTTTAAAAGGCTATAGGTTAGGAAGAACTAATTAGAGTTAGCGCCCGCTATTGCGAGCCGGCATGCAAACGGGCAAATGTGTCATTTGTAGCTTTGGCGTGATTTCTCAGCAGTGCGTTGATGCTTTAGATTTAGATGAGGAGGAATACATAATGTTATTGCAAGTGATATTGGAAGGAGTTGGATTGGGCGCATTGCTCGTATTGGTCTGCGCCGTCGGCATCCGCAAAGGCGCTGTAGGTATGGTGCATATGTATGACCAAAAGGTGCAGGAGCGCTGTGTGGAACTGGGACTGACCACGAAAGAAAAAATCAGGCAAAGGGCCATCGTGTTGAAAATTGTTTGTCTGCCACTTTATATAGCGTATTTGTGGATGTGCGTGTATGTAATTAATGGCGCACGGGGATTCTGGAACGGTTTCTGGCAGTGCTTCATCATTCTGTCCGTAATGAATCTCATTGACCGGTTTGGTATCGATGATTTCTGGGTCGTACATACCCGGGCGTGGGTAATTCCGGGAACGGAGGATTTGATGCCCTACATCACAAAATCCGATAAATGCAGAAAATGGTTTGCCGGTACGGTCGGTCTGGCGATAATTTCTGTGATTTTTGCAGGAATAGGATTGCTGCTTTAATAGCAGTGAGTTGATGCTTTGGATTTGGTAAGGATGAAACATTGAGGGAACAGAGGGGGAAGGCATATGAGACATTTGAGCAGAAGAGCTCTAAGATTTTTAAGACAGACCGCAGGCGTGTTTATCACGCTTGTGGTGCTGTCTTTTTTTGTTTTGCTGATGAGGACCGGGATACAGGCGCAGACCTACGAATACGATAAGCTTGGCCGCGTCAGCAGAGTGATATATGATGACGGAGGATATAGCGTCTATGAGTACGATGCAAACGGGAACCTCATAAGCCGGGCGTACTGCGGGAACAGCGGAGCTGCAGGCGGTGAAAAACCGGGCGGTGGGAAGGAAAGCGCGAAGAGTGGGCACCGGAGAGGAATGCGCGTGGCAGGCAAATACCTTCTGCTACGGAACCTGCGGCGAGCTTTTAGGTACCCCTCGGCACGGACATGGCATCCGGTATCCGCTTTTTATTTAACGGCGAGTACGGGGTCAGCACGGATAAAAACCGTTTGAACTATATGCGTGCGCGCTATTATAATACGGATATAAGAAGGTTTATGAACCGGGACGTATTAACGGGAAGCATAGATAACAGCCAGTCGCTGAACCGATACAGCTATGTGCAGGGGAATCCGGTCAGTCTTGTTGACCCGTTCGGGCTTTGCACGGAAGGAGGATTTTCCGCCTTCAGCGATCATGCACTGCTTGACCGCCGTAAAATGTGCCGGCCGGAAGTATGATGACATCAAAACCGCCATAAAGACCGCCCTAAAGAAGTAGGATGGAGCGAAGGGAGCGGGGAAGAGTGGTAAAACAACAGGTAAAGTATGGGATTACTCTAAACAGTTTGATGGTGAATTAGCCAACTTTAATGCTGGTTTTGAGTCTGACGAGGTTTTTCTATTGAAGATGCTCCATCCGTAAAGGAGGAGTACATTTGAGTAAGCAGAAGGTAACTTTAAGGATTGAAGAAGGAGAAATAGAACTTTTAAAATAGAAATTAAAAACTGATAATCAGTCAGAAGCCATCAGACTGGCAATTATGCAAAGTCTGGCTACGAGAGATTTGGAAAGTGTTAAGGCATGGCGGACAGTTTTTTATTTATAATATTTAAAAAGTATTGACAAAGATATAACATTGTATATAATGTATATATACGATATGCACAGTATATACAGTGAATGAGAAAGAGGAAGAAATGGATATTATAATAAGTAGTACATTAGATGAACCTATTTATGAGCAGATTGTTTCACAAATTAAGGCGAAGATAATAAGTGGAGAGCTTGCAGAGGGGGATGTCCTTCCGTCCATGCGATTGCTTGCAGGGCAGTTAAGGATAAGTCTTATAACTACGAAGCGTGCATATGAAGAGCTTGAGAAAAGTGGTTTTATAGTTACCTATGCAGGCAAAGGCTGTTATGTTAAAGGTCAGAATAAAGATATTATACGTGAAGAATATCTAAAGCAGATTGAGCATTATATAGAGATGGCGGTGATAAAAGCCAGACAAAGTAATGTGACATTAGATGATATGCATGAGATTCTTGATAATCTATATGTAGAATAATAAAAGCAAATTGCGAAGGGAGTAAGGAAAATGAATTATGAAAATGCAATAGAAATTAATAATCTCACAAAAAAATATGATGGTTTTTTATTAGATGGAATAGATTTGAAACTGCCTAAGGGCAGTATCATGGGTTTTGTAGGTCAGAATGGAGCGGGAAAAAGCACAACAATTAAGGCAATTCTTAATATTATAAAAAAGGATGATGGAAGTATAAAAATATTTGGAATGGATAATGTCATGTGTGAAAGACAGATAAAAAATGACATAGCAGTTGTTTTTGATACATTTCCATTTCATGAAAATCTAAATGCGTATCAATTAGATAAGATTTTAAAGAGAATATATGAAAGCTGGGACAGCAGTCTCTTTTTTGATTATCTTGAGAGATTTAATATACCGATTAAGAAAAAAACTGTAAAATTTTCAAAGGGTATGAAGATGAAACTTCAGATTGCTGTGGCATTGTCACATGATGCAAAGCTTCTTATCATGGATGAGGCTACGTCGGGACTGGATCCGGTTGTAAGAAGTGAGATGTTGGATGTATTTATGCAATACATGCAAAATGAAGATAACAGTATACTAATGTCGAGTCATATAACAAGTGATCTTGAACGTATTGCTGACAGTATTACATTTATACATAACGGTAATATTATTATGACTGGTTATAAGGATGATATTCTTGCTTCTCATGGAATTATAAAATGCTCAAAGGACATGATACATGAAATAGATCCGTTAGATATTGTAAGTATCAGATTAAGTGATTTTGATGCATCCATTATGGTTCGTAACAGGCAGGAATGTAAGATAAAGTATTCAGGGGCAATTATTGAAAATACTTCTTTAGACGATATATTACTGTTTTATGTGAAGGGTAAATCAGGAAGGGAGTGGAGAATATGACAGGATATTATATAAAAGATATATATTTATATAAAAAGATGATATCCGTAATGATAGTTACATTCTTATTCCTTTTGTTGTTTGGTATAGCCTTTTGCTTTTCTTATGAATATGGAAATCTTGCAGACGCTTCACCTGAGAGTACGGTTAGTAGGGAATTCACGGAGATAGTTTGCATCTTTTTGTCTGGATTTGTCATAGCAGCTGAGTCTTTTGGTTTTCCTTTAAGCTCTATAGAGGGAGATTTAACAAGTGGTTTTGTGATGTATGCATATTCTACACCAGATTATTACAGGAGATGTATAAAGACAAAGCTTCTAGAGCTTTGTTCATGCTTTTTTATAGGAATAATCTCTGAGACTATATATGGTCTGATATTTGGAGTATTATTTAGCTTTGATAATGTGAAAATGGGATTATGGTTTGGAACAATGGCTATATCGATTCTTTTCTTTGTGTTATGCATTGCAACTCCGCTTACATACAAATTAAAAAGTGCAGACAAAGCATTTGGAGGAATAATGCTTGGTTTAATCGTACTATTTTATTCTGTGGCGGCTGTATTGTTTTTTACACCTTTAAAGGATACTTTCCTTAAAAAGGCAGATGAGATTATGGAAGATATAAAGCTTTTGGGTAGTCTGGAAAATTTTTTTAAAGGCTATGGGCTGGTGATGTTAGCTGTTATGTGTGTGATAATTATTTTGGGTATAGCCATATCGTATTTTGGCCTGTGTAAAATTTTAGATAGGAGTGATAGGATATGTGGGGGCTGATTAGAAAAAATTTAATGGTTAATAAAAAGAACTTATTGATAAGTATGATGTTTTATATTGTATTTGCTGTTTTGTTTGTTGCACCCTTTAGTGAAATGATAAAGAAAAAATATCCAGATGACTATGATGTATTGGTTTTTGTCATGGAGATTATTCTGTTTCTTGCGATGATAATAGTATTTATAATAGAATCTGAGATTATGGGATGTCTGATAAAATCAGATGAAGGTGTGGGTTGGAATTATTTTGCTGCTTCATCACCAATTCCTGAAAGAGGAGAGCTTATAGCTAAATACATAATTAATTTTATGTTCATGCTTTATACTGTAGGATATTTTTATCTTATGCTTGAGATTTCAAATGTGGTAAACGGATATGGTAAAAATATGATTAAGCTTATGATTATGCTTGCGGCTTTTTTTCTTATACAATCGGCACTTGAAATTCCGTTATCAATACGTTTTGGTAGCAAGTATGGCAGGTATGTGAAAATGTTGTTGTTTTACATTATATTAATTGCATTTTTGATGTATGGTTTATATGGAGAGCTGCCAGATTCATTTAATGTTGAGGGCTTAATAAAGTTTTCTGATAAAATTTTAAATGATATGGATTACATGGATAAGTTAATTTATGTATCCGGAGTGACTGCCTTGTTTGTATATATTATATCTTTTGTGGTTTCATATGTTTTTTTCAGATATAATGATGAGGTGAAAAATTAATATTTTTATGAAAACGGAATGGTCTTCGACCAGATTTTCTTTTGTAATACCGGTTTCTTCACGCCACTGCTTAGTGGTTTTTCAAAACAATACCATATTCAGTATATCTGCCTCACTGGCGTATTTGTGGTTGATTTCCTGTGGCGTAAGTTCTGGGAAAATCAAAAATTCTTTAATAGCACCCGTATGTATGCGATAGTTGATTTTGGTCAGTTCGCGTTTGCTATCCCGGCTTAATGCTTGTCGTTCTGCTTCATCTTTTTTTAGACGCTGATAATCCTTTATAATATAAAGCTTGAATTCGGGAGAGATCCGGGAAGCAAATTCAAACGCAATATCCGAATGAGCATAGGTACCACCGTATCTACCTGATTTTGATATTATGCCGATTGCATTTGTTGATTCAATCCATCGCTGCAGGGTAAGGGAAAATGCATTTGTTCCGGATTCTTTTCTAAAGGTGTCGAATTCGACCCCTTTAAAATCCGGATTGTTTAATTGTTCCACAAACCAGGATAGTCAATAGTGGAACGTAAGCGCATCCAGTTTTTACGACATCTTTGGGTTCATGTGGATTTTTCCTTCTGGCAATATTTGTTAATGATATATAGTTTTTTTCAAAGTCATTGGAGTGTTTTAGTATGGATATTTCTGTACCAGTTGCATTAATAATCATGGACTTAGTCCTGCTTGTAACGAATTTGGTTTGTAGTTATTTTGTTAGAAAAATATTTATCTCTATACTTAATCGGTTTCTTCGGCAATTCATCACTTCCTAACTTTTTTTCAACTCTTGGTCAAGTCTCCGTCAATGATAATTTCGCTCTTGCGGGCATAAAAACTCCCTAAAGTCATTATATCACATAACGAACTGATGTTCTGTGTAAAGTTTCACAAATTTGAACTTCGACAAACAATCCTGAAGCGGATTCATGAGCTGTATCCTATTATGTCTGTGCTGATTCTTGGAGCATAGTGTGACAGAAAAATAGTTTACAGGAGGGAGTTGTTGGCAGATTCGGCAAAGGGTTTGATGTCTGGATGGATACCTGTAAAAAGAACTGTAGAGACAGCACCAGACAGAATTCCTCATTTTCACATATACAACTTTAAAAAAATGTGCTATAATTCGGAAGGATATCCGGAGAACAGCCGGAATGAAAAGAGAATCAGAAAAGGAAGACATAAGAAGGAGAAGAAAATTGGAAGGTTATTTTACGATAAAAGAAGTAGTAGAAAAATACATAGGAGCAGCACAGGCAAAAGCGAAAACATCATCCTGGGATTTGTTCTGGAAAGCAGTTCTGGCAGGAGCAATGATTGGACTTGGAGCAGCAGCGAGCAGCGTGGCAGCGCACACAATACCTGATGTGGGACTGGCAAGGCTGACGGCAGCGGTGGTTTTCCCGGTCGGACTTATGATGGTGATACTGCTCGGCGCAGAACTGTTTACCGGTGATTGTCTGGTTGTCATGAGCGTATTTGACGGCAAACAGAAACTGACACAGACAATTCGTATTTTAGTGCTCGTCTATATCGGTAATCTTGTAGGGGCAACGATACTGGCATGGCTTATTTATATGAGCGGACAATTGGATTATTCGGCTGGAATGCTCGGGGCTTATACCATCAAAGTTGCCGTTGGAAAAGCGAATATTTCTTTTGTACAGGGCGTAGTATCAGGTGCTTTGTGTAATGTTCTGGTATGTGCAGCGGTGTTGATGGCAATGTGTGCAAAGGATATTGCAGGTAAACTGCTGGCGAGCTTTTTTACCATTATGCTGTTTGTCACAGCCGGATTTGAGCATTGCGTGGCAAATATGTATTACATCACTGCAGGTCTGATTGCAAAAGGGAATACACAGTATGCGACGCTGGCAGCCGAGACATACGGTTTATCCGCACAGCAGCTTGACAGCTTAAATGTTCAGAATTACTTATTGACCAATCTGGTCCCGGTTACTATAGGAAACATCATAGGTGGTGCCATACTTCTTGGACTGCCTTTGTATTATCTGAATATTAAGAAGAAAAACAAATAAGAAGACCGGAAAGGTATTTGCTCTAAGGCAAATATTCAGCAAGGGGATGTATAAAGATGAATCGTTCATCCAAAAGTATCATACCGAAGAGTACCTCGTTAAAGAGCCGGCAATGGTACAGAAGGCGTAAACGCCTGTTTGAAATACTGGAAGTGGGAAACGATTTGGATTATGTCAGTCGTGCCTACGATTTTTTAAATGCGTTTACCATCATATTGAATTTGGTCGTCAGTATTATGTCAACCTATGAGTCGATGAGAGAACAGTACGGGGAAGCACTTGTCATTATAGAAGAAGTGACGGTTGCTTTTTTCTGCATCGACTTTTTTTTGCGGGTATTTACTGCAAGATTTTTATATATTGATGAGAATCTGACGGAAGGGCAGTCCGTAAAGAAATATATTTTTTCTGTGCTTGGAATCGTGGATATTCTTTCATGGCTTCCGTATTATCTGCCAATCTTTTTCCCTACAGGAACCGTGGCATTCCGAATGATTCGGATTGTCCGGATTTTCCGTTTGTTCCGGGTAAATGCATACCACGATTCGCTGAGCGTAATCAGTGCTGTTATCTACGGGAAACGTCAGCAGTTGGTTTCGTCCGTGTTCATTATTCTGGTGCTGATGCTGGGCTCGAGTCTTTGTATGTACAGTCTTGAACACGAGGCTCAGCCTCAGGTGTTTCAGAATGCCTTTTCCGGTATCTGGTGGGCAGCGTCTACACTTTTGACAGTCGGATATGGCGATATATATCCGATTACGACGCTGGGAAAACTTTTTGGCATTTTTATCACCTTTCTCGGGGTGGGCATGGTTGCAATTCCGACAGGTATTATATCGGCCGGTTTTGTGGACCAGTATTCGACCATGAAGAGACGAAGTGATTACGGATATGAGGCCGATATGCACTTTATACGGGTACATATTGAAGAAGGAGACCGCTGGTGCGATAAAAGAATTGCAGATTTGTTGTTGCCGGCCGGAGTCATTGTTGCGATTATCAAACGGAAAAATGAGGTTCTTATCCCGCGCGGTGATGTGGTGCTTCAGGAGGAGGATATGGTTGTGCTTGGCGCAATCCCTTATGAAGAGGATGAAAATGAGCGCATCAACCTTAAAGAAGTGATGCTCAGAAAGCAGAATCCGTGGACCGGGGTGAGGATACGTGATTTGGATATTTCGCGTCAATCCATTATTGTACTCGTGAAACGACGCAATAAGTCATTGATTCCGAATGGAAATATGATTCTTGAGGCAGGAGACAGGGTTTTCCTGTATACCAAGCTTCATCTGACGGATGCACATGAGATAGAGGTGTAAATTCCATATACTGCCGGTTACTGTCTGCTTGACATATTGTGACCGCATTGTTATAATGTCTGTAACATTTGTAACAAATATGTAACAATTATGGACATGAAATGTAACAAACGAGAGAAAGGAATATTATGTATAATAAGAAAAAAGCCGGGATATCGGTCGCAGCACTTACAGTGGCACTTACGGTTGCATTTCCGATGCAGAGTATGGGAGCACCGGCATTAACAATCGGCGGATTTACAGCGGGAGCAGATACGGTATTGTCGAAGACACCGTCTTTGGAAATTCAGACTCCGACAGAGGAAAAAGGAACTACGGGGTTGTCAATAGGAATGGAGACAGAGACACAGGAGCAGGAGACAACGGAAGCACCTGTCAGTTTTACGGCGGGAGCCGGAGGACTTGTGACTGCGTCCATCACGGTGGCACCGGAAGATATGGACGAGCAGTCTTATGATGATGAAGAAGAAGCAGGCGGACTGTTCGGATATACCAATCTTGGTATTGCACGGGTGGAGGATCATCTGAATGTCCGTGCAGGAGCAGATAAGGGAAGTAAGATTGTAGGTAAGATGGAAAATGACTCCGGCTGTGAGATTCTTGAAGTTACGGACGGAATGGCACACATTATTTCCGGTAGTGTGGAAGGTTATGTCAGCATGGATTACCTTCTCACGGGAACGGCAGCCGAGGTTTATGCAAGCTCCATTGTAAAAGAGTTAGCTACGGTTAACGCAGATGGTTTAAAAATGAGAATGGAACCTTCACTGGAGGCAGAGGTATATGATATGGTTGCTTACGGTGAAGAGCTTGAGGTTCTGGAAAAGCTTGACGGCTGGGTGGCAGTGGATTTTGATGGCCAGAGGGTTTATGTTTCAGCCGATTATGTATCTGTGGACAGAAAATTAAAAACGGCACTTAACATGACGGAATTTCTTTATGGCGAAGGTGTTTCCGATGTGCGCGTTGAGATTTGTGAATATGCCAAACAGTTCCTCGGCAATCCGTATGTCTGGGGAGGAACTTCTCTTACAAAGGGAGCTGACTGTTCCGGATTCGTTCTCAGCATATATGCAAAATTCGGTGTGGGTCTTCCTCATTCTTCAAGAGCACAGGCAAATTGTGGTACACGGATTAAGCCGTCCGAGATGAAGCCGGGAGATTTGGTATTCTATTCAAACGGAAGCCGTATCAACCATGTGGCTATGTATATCGGAGGCGGACAGGTTATTCATGCCAGCTCGCCAAAGACGGGTATCCGTATTTCAAGCACCTATTACAGAACTCCTGTCGCAGCAGTCAGACTTTTATATGATTGATGATAATGCTAGGAAATGCTTAAAAACACAATTTCGCCCCTTTACATACCCGTTTTCGTATGTTATACTCTTTGGGTATGAAATTTAGCCATGCTCAGGCAAGGGAATTCCGACCCGGTTCTTAGCATGAGCCCTATGAAAAGAAGGAGGAAATCAAAATGATTTCAAAGGAAAAGAAAACAGAAATTATGCAGAAGTATGCAAGAACAGCCGGAGATACAGGTTCACCGGAGGTTCAGGTAGCAGTTCTTACAGAGAGAATTAAAGAGCTTACAGCTCATTTAAAAGAGAACCCGAAGGATCATCATTCAAGACGCGGTATGTACAAGATGATCGGTAAGAGAAGAGGTCTTCTTGACTATTTAAAGAGAAAGGATATTGAGAGATATCGTACTTTAATTGAAGAACTTGGTATCAGAAAATAGGCAATGAATTGAGAGAGGCGGATTGCATATCCGCCTCTTTTGTAAGGTGGAAGAACTATTCCGAGACCACTGAAGCGTATGCGACTGCTTCGCATCCGGTTCAGTAGTTTCGGCATCTTCTGCCTGATACATGCAGTAATGCCAAATAGGGCAAATGCCCGGAAAGAGAAGGAGAATAAGATGTATAAGAGTTATACAATGGAACTTGCCGGACGTACACTTACAGTGGATATCGGCAGAGTAGGTAAACAGGCAAACGGCTGTGCGTTCATGCACTACGGTGAGACAACCGTATTATCTACAGCGACAGCTTCAGAAAAACCGAGAGACGGAATTGATTTCTTCCCATGCAGTGTTGAGTATGAGGAAAAATTATATGCCGTAGGAAAAATCCCGGGAGGATTTAATAAAAGAGAAGGAAAAGCCAGCGAAAATGCCATCCTTACAAGCCGTGTAATTGACAGACCGATGCGTCCGCTGTTTCCGAAGGATTACAGAAATGACGTAACACTTCACAACATGGTAATGAGTGTGGATCCGGAATGTCGTCCGGAGCTCGTTGCAATGCTTGGTACATCGATTGCAACATGTATTTCCGATATCCCATTTGACGGACCGTGTGCGATGACACAGGTGGGTCTTGTAGACGGACAGTTTGTAATCAACCCGAATCAGGAACAGTGGGATAACGGAGACCTTCAGATGACGGTTGCTTCTACAGCCGAGAAGGTAATTATGATTGAAGCCGGAGCCAATGAAGTTCCGGAAGATAAGATTTTGGAAGCTATCTACATGGCAGACGGAATCAATAAAGAGATTATTGAGTTCATCAATAAGATTGTTGCAGAGGTTGGAAAACCGAAACATGAATATGTAAGCTGTGCAATTCCGGAAGAAATGTTCGCTGCCATCAAGGAAATCGTTCCTCCGGCAGAGATGGAAGAGGCAGTATTCACGGATGAAAAACAGGTTCGTGAAGAGAATATCCGCAAGGTGACAGAGAAGTTAGAAGAAGCATTTGCTGACAATGAAGAATGGCTTGCTGTTCTGGGTGAAGCAGTATATCAGTATCAGAAGAAGACTGTTCGTAAGATGATTTTAAAGGATCACAAGCGTCCGGATGGTCGTGCGATTAATGAGATTCGTAAGCTTAGTGCAGAGGTGGATATTATTCCGCGTGTTCACGGAAGTGCGATGTTTACCCGTGGACAGACACAGATTTGTAATGTGACGACACTTGCACCGTTATCAGAGATGCAGAAGGTGGATGGTCTTGATGCAAACATCACTGCAAAGAGATACATGCATCATTATAACTTCCCGTCCTATTCTGTTGGAGAGACAAAGGTAAGCAGAGGTCCGGGTCGTCGTGAAATCGGTCACGGAGCACTTGCTGAGAAGGCACTTATGGCAGTTCTTCCGTCTACAGAGGAATTCCCGTATGCAATCCGTACAGTGTCAGAAACATTTGAGTCAAATGGTTCAACATCCATGGCTTCTACCTGTGCATCCTGTATGTCACTGATGGCAGCCGGTGTACCGATTAAGAAAATGGTTGCAGGTATTTCCTGTGGTCTTGTGACAGGCGATACGGATGATGATTATATCGTTCTTACGGATATCCAGGGTCTTGAGGACTTCTTTGGAGATATGGACTTTAAGGTGACCGGTACGACAGACGGTATCACTGCAATCCAGATGGATATCAAGATTCACGGACTTACAAGACCGATTGTTGAGGAAGCAATCCGCAGAACAAGAGAAGCAAGATTATTCATTATGGATACATGTATGAAACCTGCAATTTCTGAGCCGCGTAAAGAGGTTGGCCAGTACGCACCGAAGATTGTCCAGATTCAGATTGATCCGGAAAAGATTGGTGATGTTGTGGGACAGCGCGGAAAAACAATCAATGAGATTATTGCACGTACAGGTGTTAAGATTGATATTACGGATGACGGAGCAGTTTCTGTCTGCGGAAATGATCAGGCAGGAATGGATAAAGCAATCGAAATGATTCAGATGATTGCATCTGATTTCGTGGAAGGCGAGAAATATACAGGTTCTGTTGTCAGCATCAAAGAATTTGGCGCGTTTATTGAGTTTGCGCCGGGCAAGGAGGGAATGGTTCACATTTCCAAGATTGCCAAAGAAAGAATCAACCATGTGGAGGATGTTCTCACACTCGGTGATGTTGTGACAGTTGTATGTCTTGGAAAGGACAAGATGGGAAGACTCAGCTTCTCTATTAAGGATGCCCAGTAATTTTGTCCGGTTTGACAGCGTATTAGACAGCACAGAAGGCAGAAATGCCTTCGCGCTGTCTTTTTTATTTTACAAGCGTAGAAATAAGTGCTAGAATATCCTTAAATCCGGCAGAAAGTGACGGAAACGGACGGAGTGTGATTAGTATGAGTTTTTTGTTGAATTTACTTGGCGGAATCAGTAAAAAGGAGCACGAAGCGGAGCTTGAGAAGATGAAGAAGCTCTACCATGAGCAGATAGAGGAAATCCAGACGGCATTTCGCACAAAGACAGACAGCATCAAGCAGGATTTTGAGGAGTATAAGGCGACACATAATTCCGATGAAATGGAGAGGGAGCACGAAGCGGAGCTTGAGAAGATGAAGAAGCTCTATCATGAGCAGATAGAGGAGATTCAGACGGCGTTTCGTGAGCGCAGCACGTCATTGCAGCAGGAGATGGAGCAGTATCGCGAAAAGAGCGAGCAGTTTGAGGAAGAGAATAAAAAGCAGGAAGCACAGCTTGAGAAGATGAAGCAGCTTTATCATGAGCAGATAGAGGAGATTCAGACAGCATTCCGTGAGAAAAAGGAAGCAATGGCTTTGGAGCTTTTCGGCAACAATGATGTAAACAGACTGCAGAGTGATCATGAAGCCGAAATGACGCGAATGAAGAACATATATGAGAGCATGATTTCAGAGATACAGGAGGTTTTTCAGGCGAAGCTTGCGCAGCAGCAGAAGGAGATTGATGCAGCCAATGAACAGATGCAGCTCTACAAGAACAATGCACAGTCTCACGAGGCAGAGCTTGAAAAGATGAAGAAGCTTTATGATGAACAGCTTGCCGAGGTACAGGAGGCTTTCCGGGAGAAGAATGCAGGACTTCAGGTGCAGATTGACATGCTTAAGTCACGGTTCGGAGATTTGTTGGGGTAATTAGAATAAGACACTGGAGGATGACAGATGAGCGAAATAAGCAGCAGAAATACAGAGAATGACAAAGCGGCGGTGACAGAATCCGCAGAGGCATCCAAAGAAGCCATCAAGGCGGTGGAAGCCATGAAGGCGGCGATGACACAGCCGGACACAGAAGAGGCGGTATATATTACAGCCGGTCAGGAATGGCGCAGGACGATGAAACTTCTGGAGGAGGAAGTGGAAAAGGAGCTTGCCAGGGCAAATGACATGATAAACGGTATTCTTGCCAAAGAGAGGACAAAGTGCAGGGAAACCTTACAAAAGGAGTTTGCTGAGAAAGAGAAGCAGATAAGAAGAGAATATGAAGATGAAACAGAAGTGTTAAAAAAAGAACATGAAGCAGAGCTTGAGAAGATGAAGAAACTGTATCATGAACAGCTCGATGAGGTTCAGGAAGCATTTAAAGATAAGATGGCTGCTCTTCGTAAGGAAATTGACCAGCACAAGGAGCAGATAGAAGTGCTGATGCTTCATATCGATGATCCGTTTGTTTTACAGG
Organism: uncultured Kineothrix sp.; assembly: GCA_964519385.1. GTDB lineage: Bacteria > Bacillota > Clostridia > Lachnospirales > Lachnospiraceae > SVFI01. The sequence goes on along the minus strand of CAZFLR010000016.1, from coordinate 18,334 downwards.
AAATTCAAATGAAACAGACGCAGGAAGAAAAATAGCATATATGTAAAAAAGTAAGCATAGGATAGGGCATGACCCTGTTCTGTGCTTATTTTTTTTGTCCTGCAGTCATATACTTTCGTAAAGGAGTGAAGAAAAATGAAAAAAGAAAACAGTATTCTGCAGCTATTTCCGAGTTCGCTGCGCGGGTATTTTGAACAGACGGCGAGGAGGTGTGAAGATTTATCTGAAATAAGGATTCGGGTTGACAGACCGGTGCTGGTTCAAAGGAGAGGAAATGAATTTGTACTCTTGAAGAATGGGAAAGAGGCGTTAGCGGAAGCTAACGATATAACCGGGGTGCTGTGCCTTGATGCCATGCAGATAGAGAATATTTTTTCTTATCTGTGCCAGTATTCGCCTTATGCTTATGGAGAGGCACTGAAGCAGGGGTTTTTAACCGTTGCCGGGGGACACCGGGTCGGTGTGGCAGGACAGGTGATTCGGACAAGCGGTGAAATCAGCGGAATACGGAATATACGGTTTATGAATATAAGGATTTCTCATGAAGTGAAGGAGGTGGCAACACCGCTGATTCCTTTTTTGTACGAGCCGGAAGGAGGAAAGGTACATAATTGTCTGATTATTGCTCCGCCGGGCTGTGGGAAGACGACGATGCTAAGGGATATTGTGAGACAGATTTCCGACGGCTCAAAAGAACAGCGGGGATATGGCGTGGCGGTGGTGGACGAGCGGAGTGAAATTGCAGGCTGTTTTCAGGGAGAGCCACAGAATGATGTGGGAATTCGTACGGATGTACTGGATGCCTGCCCAAAAGCCTTTGGCATGGAAATGATGCTTCGTTCCATGTCACCTGAGGTAATTGCCGTTGATGAGATTGCAACCGGGCAGGATGTGTCTACGCTGCTGTTGCTGATGCACTGTGGGGTCAGGGTAATGGCGACCATACATGGTGATTCCGTACAGGAGGTGCAGAAAAAGCCCTATTTGAGACCGCTGTTTGAAGCTGAATATTTTAAGCGTTTTCTTGTGATTAAACCCGGAGGAAGAGCTTCTCTCTGTGATGAAAACGGGGAGGTGCTTGTATGAAATGGATTGGCTTTTTACTGGTGCTGGCAGGAACGGGAGGAGTCGGTTTTTCTCTGGTGGAGGAGTATTCCCTGCGTATACGGACACTTATGCAGGTGCGTGATATGATGCGATATATCAACGACATGATTTTATATGAGTATGCGTCGCTGCCGGATGCCTTCCGGAGAGTTGCCGTCCGTATAGAACCGCCTTTTTCAGATTTTTTAAAAAAGGTTGCAGAGCAGATGGAGGAGTTTTCGGGGGAGGATATCTCCTTTATCTGGAAAAGTAATGTGCAGATGCTCCGTGGGATAATGAATAAAAAAGACTACGGAGAGTTTTCCGAATGTATGCAGCAGACAGGATTTATGGATGCCAAGGGGCAGAGTCAGGCACTCAAAGCCTACGAACAGAGAGTGGAGCTTCTGCTTCACAGATTATCGGAACAAAAGGAAGAAAAGTGCAAATTATATCAGACGCTGGGAATTATGTCGGGCGTGTTTGTATGTATTCTTCTGCTTTAGAAGGGAGAGGACAAATGAGTGTAGCGTTGCTGTTTAAGATGGCCGCTGTCGGAATTTTGGTTATGATTCTCGGACAGGTACTAAAAAACAGTGGAAAGGAAGAGTATTCCTTTTTTGTGGGACTGGCAGGACTTGTACTTGTGCTGTCATGGCTGGTTCCCTGTATCAGCGATTTGTTTGATACGGTGGAAAAATTGTTTGACTTGGGAGGATAAGAGATGGATGTGCAAAAGGTCGCTTTGTTCGGAGTGGTGGCAACCATACTTATTCTTGTACTCAAATCCTGTAAAAATGAATGGGCAATGCTGGTTTCTCTGGCAACCGGAGTGTTTATTGCCATATATCTGCTGGGCTTTCTTCTGGAGCTTTCCGAGGTTCTTAAGACCTGGGAAAGATATCTTGGAGATGTGTCGGACTATATGGGAGTTTTGTGGAAGGCATTGGGGATTACATATCTTTGTGAGTTTTCCGGAAATCTTTGCAGAGATAGCGGAAATTCACTGATAGCAGGACAGATTGAATTGTGCGGAAAGGTAGCGGTCATGCTGCTTGGAATGCCGGTTTTATGGGCACTTCTGCAGACGATTACGGGGTATTATGGCGGATGAATGAAAAAATTTGGGAACAGCTTGATTTGTCACAGGTCAATGCACTGGTCGGGCGTATGCTGGAAACGACAGGGTACGGATTTACCGATATTACACAGGAATTTGCAAAAGGGAATTTTGATAAGGCACTTGGCATGCTGGGAGCAGCGATAACAGACATATGTATTCCGGGATTGAGGGAGAGTAAAAATCTTCTGGTCGGTATTTTGCTGCTGGGTCTGTTTTCTATGCTGCTGCGCTATACATTTGGAGTGGTAAAAAACAGACAGGTGGCGGAGCTTGCGTATTACCTTGTCTATCTTCTTCTCATTCTTCTTTTGCTGGAAAGCTTTGGGGAAATTATGGAGATGGGAAGGGAAGTGCTGTCGCTCAGCAAACAGTTTATGGCGGCGTTAGTCCCGGCTTACTGTCTGTCGGTTTCTCTTGCCGGTGGTGCAGCCGGTGCGGCCGTTCACTACGAATTGGTTGTCATGTTGTTGTTTGGTATCGATTATATACTGGCGGGACTTCTCCTTCCCGTCACACAGGCCTACGTCTTTCTTGTCGTTATGGATGGAGTGGATGAAAAACACCGGATGAAGGAGTTTATCAGACTTCTGGGAAGAATGATTTCGTGGGGGATTCGGATTTGTCTGACGGTGACGGTTATGCTGAGCGGGCTCCAGAATGCAGTTACGTCAAAGCTGGATGGTGTGCAGAAAACGGTATTTCAGAAGGCGGTCGGAGCAGTTCCGGGAATCGGAGATATGTCAGAGGCGGTAACAGAGGCATTGATGGGGTCTGCGGGGCTGATTAGAAACAGTATCGGCGCAGCAGCCATGCTTTTTATGTTTCTTCTTGTGTTTCGCCCGGTCTGGAGTCTGTTATGCATTTCTGTAACAATGAAGGTGGCGGCTGCCTGTGTCCGGGTGATGGGTGAGAATGTTTTATCGGATACCATTGCCGGAATCGGAGAGGGAGGTATTCTTGTGATGAGGATTGTGACATGTGCAGCAATTGCTTTTTGTATCTGTGTGGCTATGACAATGTTTGTGGCGGGAGGCGGTCATTGATGCGGTATTTGGGAAAAATCTGTTGCTTTTTTATTTTTGCCCGTATTTTTTTACACATGTGTCCGAATGAAAAATATGAAAAATATTTAAATGCACTTACGAGCTGGATTGCATTTCTTATTTTTCTTTCACCGTTTCTCTCGGGCGATTTTTTGGATGAGAGCTGTGCGATGTGGGAAAGGGAGTGGAATGTATGGACACAGAGCTCATCGGAGCTGACAGAAAAATTTAATGAGGAGAGCGGAGAGGCAGCAGCGGAAATAGTAAAGGAGATGGAGGGCAGATATGAATTGGAAGAAAATCGCTGAAAAAGTGGGAACGCTTGGAAAGGACCGGTTCATTTTGCTGTTTTTGGCAGGTATCATGCTGGTAATCATAGCGATGCCGGTGGAGAAGACAAGGACTGAAAAGGAGGATTCTTATTCATCTGAAGAGCGGAAAGAGGCAGGCAGACAGGAAGAGGATATGGGTGGTCTCACAGATAAGGAAGAGAGTCTGGAGGAATACAGAAAACAATTGTGCCTGCAGTTAAAAGCTTTTCTTCAGAACATGGAGGGGGTTGGTACTGCAGAAGTTTACATAACAATGCATTCATCCTCGGAATTAATCGTGGAGCGAAACAGTCCTTATGTGAGAAAGAGTGAGGAAGAAACTTCGGACGGAAATAAACGCGTTGTCGGAGAAACGGAAAATGGCTCGGAGGTCGTTCTGGCCAGACAGAAGGACGGAAGTGAGGAGCCGATTGTGGTAAAAGAAATTGCTCCGGTGGTGAAAGGTGTGGTGGTGGCAGCACAGGGAGGTGACCGGGAGTCTGTAAAAAACGATATTACTGAGCTTGTGATGGCATTATTTGGAATTGAGGAACATAAGATTAAAGTAGTAAAACTCAATACATAGTCAGGGAAGGAGATTACCGGTGAAAAAATTGTGGAAAAGGAATCAGATAATGATTACGGCACTTGCACTTATGATTGCGATTGCAGGGTATTTAAATTTTATGGGAAAGAAAGTGGATGAAGAAGACCTTTTTACAACATCTGCCCAGTTCGAGGAGGCACAGGTGGCGGAGCTGGATGATGTGAGCGCAGCAGAGGAACTTGCGGATATCACGGATGTCACACAGAGCGCAGAAATGGCACAGATTGAGGATGTGACGGCGGATGAGCTTGCACTGATTACGGATGAGTCGGGAGAACTCGATGCTGCAGCAACGCTGACGGATATTGACAGCATGGATTCTGAGGAGGAAATGCTTTACAGTGATTATCTTGATGAGGAGCAGGGAGAAAATCTTTCGGCTGAGGTAACCTCGGATTATGACGGAGAAACACCGGGCGAGGCCGTGTTTACCAGCACTACAGCCATTACATCTCTAGAAGGTGCCAATATATTGAAGGAGCAGACAAGGGCTAAAAATAAAGAGGCTCTCATGGAGATTATCAATTCTGACAATCTTCCGGACAGTGCGAAACAGGATGCAGTCAACAGCATGATTGCACTGACGGATATTGCACAGAAGGAATGCTCGGCAGAAATTCTTCTGGAGGCAAAGGGATTTGAAGATGTGGTTGTGAGCATCACAGGGGAAACCGTGGATGTCATTGTGGCGGCAACTGAGCTGACGGATGCGCAGAGAGCGCAGATTGAAGATATTGTGAAGAGAAAAACGGGAATCGGGGCAGAAAATATCATAATTTCACCTGTTGCAGAAAAATAGTGTAAAAAAGATTCGGTTATGATATACTTACATGGAAAAATGAGAAGAACATAAGAGCTGGAGGAAAGACAATTGGGTAAATATGATGCAGAGATAAATAAGAGAAGAACATTTGCGATTATCTCTCACCCGGATGCGGGTAAAACGACACTGACGGAGAAGTTTCTGTTATACGGAGGAGCAATCAATCTTGCAGGAAGTGTAAAGGGAAAGGCGACCGCCAGACATGCGGTTTCTGATTGGATGGAGATTGAGAAGGAAAGAGGTATTTCCGTAACATCCTCCGTATTGCAGTTTGAATATGACGGATTTTGTATAAATATTCTGGATACACCGGGACATCAGGATTTCTCGGAGGACACATACCGTACACTGATGGCAGCCGATTCGGCAGTCATGGTAATTGATGCAAGCAAGGGTGTTGAGGCGCAGACAAGAAAATTGTTCAAGGTTTGTGTCATGCGTAAAATACCGATTTTTACCTTTATCAATAAGATGGACAGGGACGCCAATGATACATTTGAGCTTTTGGATGAGATTGAGAAGGAGCTCGGGATTGCAACGTGTCCGGTAAACTGGCCGATTGGTTCGGGAAAAGAGTTTAAAGGTGTATATGAAAGAAAGTCGCGCAATGTGTTTACCTTTTCAGATACGGAAAAGGGTACGAAGGAGGGCGAGACGGAAATTATATCCGTCGCTGATGAGGACAGGCTGACTGATCGGATTGGTGAGGATGCCTTTGCACTTCTCAGGGATGAAATTGAACTACTGGACGGTGCGAGTGCGGAGTTTGATTTGGAGGAGGTGCAGAAGGGAAATCTGACACCGGTATTTTTCGGCTCGGCTCTTACGAACTTCGGTGTGGAAGTTTTCCTGAAGCATTTTCTGGAGATGACGACAACACCGCTTCCTCGTATTTCGGACAAGGGTGCCATTGATCCGGCAGAAAATGATTTTTCAGCCTTTGTATTTAAGATTCAGGCAAATATGAATAAGGCACATCGTGACAGAGTTGCATTTATGCGCATCTGTTCCGGCCGTTTTGACGCGGGAATGGAGGTAAAACACGTACAGGGGAATAAGGTGATGCGCCTGTCACAGCCACAGCAAATCATGGCTGATTCCCGTAAAATTCTTGAGGAGGCGTATGCAGGAGATATTATTGGTGTGTTCGACCCGGGTATTTTCTCAATCGGAGATACTATCTGTATGCCAAAAGAGAATTTTGAATACGCCGGTATTCCGACGTTTGCACCGGAACATTTTGCCCGTGTACGGCAGATTGACACAATGAAGAGAAAGCAGTTTGTAAAGGGAATTACGCAGATTGCCCAGGAGGGTGCAATTCAGATTTTTAAAGAGTTTAATACAGGTATGGAGGAGATTATCGTCGGTGTAGTCGGTGTACTTCAGTTTGATGTGCTGAAATATCGTCTTGAAAATGAGTATAATGTCGATATCCGTCTGGAACCGCTTCCGTATGAGTATATCCGCTGGGTAGAAAATGACGATATCGATTTGAACCGTATTGTCGGCACCTCAGATATGAAGAAGGTAACCGATTTGAAAGAAAGACCGTTGCTTTTGTTTATCAATGAGTGGAGTGTCCAGATGGTATTAAACCGTAACGAAGGATTAGAATTGGCAGAGTTTGGTAAGAATTAAAATATGAGTAAAAAATGGACCGATTGCATTGCGATATTTTGTATTTTAATAATGGTTGGAATTCTGATGGCGGCAATTTTGCCGGACAGAGAGGCGCAGACGGATTTGCAGGTACAGCAGGATTTGCCGGTGCAGCAGGAATCACAGGCACCGAAGGAATCGCATCCACAGAAGGCTTCACAGCCTTGGCAGGAATCGCAGGAATCAGCGGAGACTTCCGGGGAAGAGGAGCAGGAATGGCTGTATTATTATAACGCGCTCGGCGATGCTGACAAGGCAGTTTACCGTGAGGTGTATGATGCCATTATCTTGAGAGAGGAAGCGGTGCTTTCAACTCTGGATGAAACGGTGGTGGATAAGGTTTTCCAGTGTGTGATGAATGACCATCCGGAGATTTTTTACTGTACTGCTTACAGGATAGAAAAACAGCTCCATGATGAATCGGTGGTACGGGTTACTTTCCGGCCGGAGTATTATATGACACCGGAAGAGGTGGAGCAAAACAGGGCGCGCATCCGTGCCTATGTGAATAAGTGTCTGGAAGGACTTCCGGATGGGGCTGATGAGTATGCGAAGGTCAAGTATGTTTATGAATACATTATCCGAAATACGGAATATGTTCCGGGAAGTGACAACAATCAGGATATCTGTTCTGTCTTTGTGGGAGGAAAAAGTGTCTGTCAGGGATACGCCAAGGCGACACAGTATATTCTTTCACAGCTCGGAATTGAGGTTGCTCTGGCTTTCGGTAAGGTAGAAAATGACTTCCATTCATGGAATCTGGTTCGCGTGGACGGTGATTATTATTATATGGATACGACATGGGGGGATGCCGGATATGTGAGACCGGGAGGAGGTGTCAGTATGGATGCGCCCCAGGAAGTTAATTATGAGTATTTTCTCATCACGACAGGACAGCTTCTCACCTCAAGGGTGATTGACAATGTGGTTCCGCTTCCGGAGTGTGTGGCGACCCAAAATAATTATTATGTAAGAGAAGGACTGTATCTGAGAAGTTATGATGAGATATGGCTGGGGCAGTTGTTTGACGCTGCAAAGAGCAGCGGGCAGAATTATGTGACGTTTATGTGCGCCGGTTCGCAGGTGTACGAAGAGGTGAAGGACCATCTGATTACACAGCAGGAGATTTTCGGGCATCTGAGCTCGTCGGAGGCCGTCACTTACAGCTACAATGATGATTTGTATACACTTATTTTCTGGATTGAATAATGGAAAAAGTTTTGATATACTTTTAATAAATATGGAAAGGAGGACCACAAAATGGAAAAAGAAACAGAACGTGGTACTTATACTTTAAAGGAAGATGATAAATTAGGCGCAGTGCAGATTGCAGATGACGTAGTTGCAATGATTGCATCGCTGGCGGCCACAGAGGTAGACGGTGTATCAGCTCTGGTTGGCAATATTACGAATGAACTCATGAGCAAGGTCGGCATGAAGAAACTCACAAAGGGAGTTAAGGTTGAGGTGCTTGAGGGAGTTGTTTCCTTGGAGCTTGCGATTATGATTGAGTATGGACATAATATTCCGCAGACCTGCCAGAATGTGCAGACGAAGGTAAAAACTGCGATTGAAAATATGACGGGACTTACAGTTTCTGATGTGAATATCCGCATCGCGGGTGTGAATATGCAGGACGCAAAATAAATATAAAGTTAGGACTAGCAGATGAGCAGAAGTAAACTTAGAGAAAAAGTATTTCAACTGGTATTCCGCGTTGCTTTTAACAATCAGGAGGAGCTTGGGCAGCAGACTGAGTATTTCTTCGGAGATGAAGAGCAGGAAGGAATGACAGAGAAGGAGCAGCAGCAGATACAGGAAAAGTTTGAAATGGTTGTTGCGAAATTAGAAGAGATTGATGCACAGATTAATCAGAAATCAACAGGATGGAATGTAAGCAGACTCGGCAAAGTGGAGCTTGCGATTCTTCGTCTTGCCGTATATGAGATTATGTATGATGAGGCAGTTCCGGGATCTGTAGCAATTAATGAGGCGGTGGAGCTTGCCAAGAAATACGCGGCGGAGGAATCACCGGCATTTATCAATGGTGTTCTTGCCAAGTTTGTGCCAAAGGAAGATAAATAGGCAATGAAGCAGAATGTATATTCCGTAAGCCAGATTAACAGTTATATCAAGAATATGTTTACCCAGGATTTTTTATGCAGTTCCATTCTGATTAAGGGAGAGCTGAGCAATGTGAAGTATCACGGCTCCGGTCACATTTATTTTACCCTCAAAGACAGTGGAGCTGCTATTTCGTGTGTCATGTTTGCACGGAACAGGGATGGTCTTACCTTTCGTCTTGTTGACGGAATGCAGGTGATTGTCGGGGGCTCCGTTGATGTGTATGAGAGAGACGGGAAGTATCAGCTATACGCAAGACAGGTGGAGCAGGCAGGCGGCGGAGCACTGTACGAGCAATATGAGAAGCTCAGGCAGGAACTGGAAGATATGGGAATGTTTGATGCGTGCTATAAGCAGCCGATTCCGCGATATGTCCGCCGGCTTGGTGTCGTGACGGCAGAAACGGGCGCAGCGGTGAGGGATATTATCAATGTGGCAAAGCGGAGAAATCCGTATATCGAGATTGTTTTATATCCTGCGATTGTGCAGGGAGAGTATGCATCTGCGAGCATTGTAAAGGGTATTCGCCGTCTGGAGGCAGAGAATGTTGATGCGATGATTGTCGGCCGCGGAGGAGGAAGCATTGAAGACCTTTGGGCCTTCAATACAAGAGAGGTGGCGCAGGCTGTTTTTGATTGCCGGATACCGATAATTTCCGCAGTGGGACATGAGACAGATACGACGATTATAGATTTTGTTTCGGATTTGAGAGCACCGACTCCTTCAGCGGGAGCAGAACTGGCCGTGTGTGACATACACGCGTTGCTGGACCGGCTGCAGAGCTATGAGAGGTGCATCGGGGATGCAGTCCTTCAAAAATGTGCGAAAGGACGTATGATTACCGAGAACTATTTGCTGAAACTAAAAATGGGTTCGCCGCAAGCCACAATGAAAGAACGTCGTATGCGTATCCTTTCCATGGAGGATGAACTGGTAAGAAATATGGATGCGAAGCTTCTTTGTGCCGGGAATGAACTGAAATTGTATGCAGCGAAACTTGAAAGCTTATCACCTCTTGCAAAACTCAGGCAGGGGTATGCTTACGTGACAACGGAAAAGGAAAAAACGCTGACGGATGTCAATCAGGTGGCACCGGGCGATAAGATTAAGGTATATTTACAAAACGGAACAGTAGAAGCAGTAGCAGACTGTGTGAGCAGGAGAACGAAATGAGTGAAGAAAAACAGCTTTCTTTAGAGGAAGCATTCAGACAACTGGAGACAGTGGTAGAGAAATTGGAACAGCCGGAAACCACGCTGGAGGAATCATTTCTTGCATACAAGGAGGGTGTTTCTCTTGTGAAGCTCTGTAACGGAATGATAGACAAGGTGGAAAAGGAAGTACGGATTCTTTCGGAGGGAGGAACGGATGATGAGTTTTAGTGAGCAGCTTTCGGAAAAAACCAACCGGACAGAACAGGTGGTTCTCTCTTTTCTTCCGAAAGAAGAAGGAAATCAAAAGACTGTTCTTGAAGCGATGAATTACAGTGTGAGAGCAGGAGGAAAGCGTCTCCGCCCGCTGCTTATGGCAGAGACCTATGCCATGTTTGGCGGAAACGAAGAGATTGTCAAACCGTTTATGGCTGCACTTGAGATGATTCACACATATTCGCTGGTACATGACGATCTCGAAGCGATGGACAATGATGAGTATCGCCGTGGAATGAAGACGACACATGTGGTATATGGTGAGGCAATGGCAATTCTGGCAGGCGACGCGCTTTTAAATTATGCATTTGAGATTGCTGCGTCCGCATTTGATAAATTCCCGGGAGATGTTCGTGCGGAGAAGGCAATGATGGTGCTTGCACGCAAGGCGGGTATTTTTGGAATGGTCGGAGGACAGGTGTGTGATGTGGAGGCGGAAAAACGTAACCTTCCGCTAACCAAAGAACAGCTTTTGTTTATTCACGAGAATAAAACGGCTGCACTGATTCAGGCTGCACTTATGATAGGAGCAATTCTGGCAGGTGCTAAGCAAAAAGACATCTGCCTGTTAGAAAAAATAGGATATAATGTAGGTATCGCGTTCCAGATTCAGGATGATATATTGGATATCACCGGTTCACAGCAGGAACTCGGAAAACCGATAGGAAGCGACGAGAAGAATAACAAAGAGACATATGTGACACTTGCAGGTATGGAGTCGGCGGTCGCGCAGGTGGAGTCATTGTCGAGAGAAGCCGTAGAGCTTCTGGGAGAGCTTCCGGGGCAACATGCATTTTTAGATGAACTTATTTTGAGTCTTGTTCAGAGGAAAAAGTAATGACAGATACAAAGGGGTAGAAGAATGCTGCTTGATAAGATAAAAAAAGAAAATGACATAAAACAGATTAAGCCGGAAGATTATGATGTGCTTGCACAGGAAATCCGCGATTTCCTGATTGAGAAAATCAGTGTTTCCGGAGGTCATCTGGGTTCAAATCTCGGTGCGGTGGAATTGACGATGGCACTCCATCTTGCACTGGAGCTTCCGGAAGATAAAATCGTATGGGATGTGGGACATCAGGCATATACTCACAAAATTTTGACAGGAAGAAGAGACGGCTTTGAATCACTTCGCAAATTCGGAGGAATCAGTGGATTTCCGAAGAGAAAAGAGAGCGATTGTGACAGCTTTGATACGGGTCACAGCTCAACCTCGATTTCAGCAGGTCTCGGGCTTGTAGAGGCACGCGACATTCTGGGACAGGATCATTCCGTTGTGGCGGTAATCGGCGACGGCTCCCTGACGGGGGGAATGGCGTATGAAGCACTCAATAATGCGGCGAGACTTGAGAAGAATTATATTATTATTTTAAATGACAATAATATGTCTATTTCCGAAAATGTCGGAGGTGTTTCAAGGTACCTGAATGCCATTCGTACAGATGCAAAATATCTCAATTTGAAGGACAGTATATATTACCGTCTTCTGGATATGCCTAAGTATGGAGCTTCCATTGTCAAGAAAATTCAGAATGCAAAAAACGGATTAAAGCAACTTGTGATTCCGGGTATGTTTTTTGAAGATATGGGAATCAAGTATCTCGGGCCTGTAGACGGACATGACATACAGGGACTTGTGAAGGTAATACGGGAAGCAAAACGTATCAATGGTGCGGTCTTAATCCATGTGATTACCCAGAAGGGCAACGGATATGAGCCGGCGCAAAGACATCCGGCAAGATTTCACGGGGCGGAGCCTTTTGTCATTGAGACAGGACTTCCGAAGTCCCCGAGGACGAAAGCCAATTATACAGATGTGTTTGCAACTGTGATGAATAAGATAGCGGAAAGAGATGATAAGGTGGTTGCTATTACTGCAGCAATGCCGGATGGCACGGGGTTGAAGCGTTTCCGCAACCGCTTTCCGGACCGGTTTTTTGATGTGGGAATCGCTGAGGAGCACGCAGTTACATTCGCTGCAGGTCTTGCAGCCGGAGGACTTAAACCGGTGGTTGCCATATATTCGTCATTTTTACAGAGAGCCTATGACCAGATTCTTCATGATGTTTGTATTCAGAATCTGCCCGTGACCTTTGCAATAGACAGAGCAGGCCTTGTGGGAAGTGACGGCGAAACGCATCAGGGAATTTTTGACCTGTCGTTTTTGTCGAGTATTCCGAATATGCACATTATGGCTCCGAAGAATAAATGGGAGCTTTCCGATATGCTGAAGTATTCGATTGATTTTCCGGCACCGATGGCAATCCGGTATCCGAGAGGCGAGGCGTATGATGGCTTGAAGGAGTACAGGGCACCGATTGAATACGGGAAGGCAGAGTGGATTTATAAGGAGAAGGACATCGCGCTTTTTGCAGTCGGAAGTATGGTAAAAACCGCACAGGAGGTTCGTATCCGCCTCATGGAAAAAGGATTTGCAAATTGTTCGCTGATTAATGCACGATTTGTAAAGCCGATAGACGAGGAGGCAATTATGGACGCAGCCGCCCATCACAAGCTCATTGTCACACTGGAGGAAAATGTTCTGAGCGGCGGTTACGGGCAGAAGGTGATGGATTGTGTGTATACAAACGGTCTTGGTGTAAAGGTGCTTCCGATTACTCTTCCGGATGAGTATGTGGAGCACGGAAATGTCGAGCTGCTGAAAAAAGAAGTTGGGATTGATGCGGAGAGTATTGTTTCAAGAATCCGCGCAACATGGACAAGTGATATTTAAACGGAGCAATCAGAGGATAATATGAAAGAGAGACTGGATGTTCTTCTGGTCAAACAGGGTTTTGCACCTTCGAGGGAGAAGGCAAAGGCGATTCTTATGTCAGGTATCGTTTATGTGGATGGACAGAAGGAAGATAAAGCCGGAACCATGTTTGAGGAAGAAAAAATTAAAATAGAAGTGAGAGGAGCAACGCTCCGCTATGTGAGCAGGGGAGGACTGAAGCTTGAGAAGGCACTGGAGGTTTTCCCGATTGATACGAAAGGAAAAACCTGTCTGGACATAGGTGCTTCCACCGGCGGATTTACTGACTGTATGCTTCAAAACGGCGCACAGAAGGTATACGCTGTAGATGTAGGACATGGACAGTTGGACTGGAAGCTGAGAAATGATTCTCGTGTTGTATGTATGGAAAAGACCAATTTTCGCTACATGGAGGAGGATTCTCTTGGAGAAAAGGTTGATTTTGCATCGTGCGATGTATCATTTATTTCCTTGACGAAAATATTACCTCCGGCGTACCGGCTTTTGAAGGAAAACGGACAGATGGTTTGTCTGATAAAACCACAGTTTGAGGCCGGAAAAGAAAAGGTAGGGAAAAAAGGAGTAGTTACCGATATCGGAGTGCATAAAGAGGTCATGGAAAAAATCATGACGTTTGCGGCGATGACAGGATTTCATATTCTGGGACTTGATTATTCACCGATTAAGGGACCGGAAGGAAATATAGAATACTTGTTGTATATGCAAAAAGAAACAGGAAAAGAGCAGGCAGCTCCGCTTGAGTGGGTGGATGAAGTGGCAGAGCAGGCTCACGGAACACTTTCATGAATAAGTTTTATATTGTGACTAACCGGACGAAGGATCCGGAACTGGAGACGACGAATTACATATCCGATTTCTTAAAAAAGCATGGCTGTGAGGTCACGGTACTTGCGCGTGAAAATCCGCAAAAGTACGGAGAAAAGGAGAGCAGGGAATACAATCCGCTGAGAATTCCGGAGGATACAGACTGTATTCTGGTGCTTGGCGGGGACGGAACTCTCCTGCAGACGGCGCGCGACACCATGCAGATACAGGTACCTCTTCTGGGAATTAACCTGGGAACACTCGGTTATCTTGCAGAGGTGGAAAAGACGGGAATCTGTGAGGCTCTGGAACATCTGATGGCGGATGAGTATGAGACAGAGGAGCGAATGATGCTTGTCGGAATCGTGGAAAGAGAAGGCAGAGAGATTGGTTCGGCACACGCACTCAATGATGTGGTTGTAAGCAGATACGGACATCTGACAGTGCTGTCTTATGAAGTGACCGTCAATGGACAGAAGCTGAATCATTATCAGGCAGACGGGATGATATTGTCCACTCCGACGGGATCGACAGGCTACAATCTGTCCGCAGGAGGTCCGATTGCTCTTCCGAGTGCCCGGCTTATGATTATGACACCGATTTGTCCGCATACACTCAATACGAGAAGCATTGTGCTCTCGGCGGACGATACGATAGAAATACGAATCGGTGAGGGAAGAGGCGGACAAACACAGGAGGCAGAGATTAATTTTGACGGAGGACTGACCGGTCGCCTTATCACAGGCGATAAAGTCATAATAAGAAGGTCTGAGCAGACAACGAAGCTGGTACATATCAGCAGGGTCAGTTTTCTAGAGACGCTTCATAAGAAAATGAGTGAGAATTAAGTATGAAAAAAGGCAGACAGGCAGCAGTTATCAAAATTATAGAGAGACAAAATGTAGAGACGCAGCAGGAACTGGCACAGCTTTTAAACGATGAAGGCTTTGAGGTTACACAGGCGACGGTGTCAAGAGATATCAAAGCACTGAAGCTCTCCAAGGTTCCGGCGGGAAACGGACATCAGAAATATGTGATGATGCATCATGATGAAAAACATTTGTCGGAAAAGTATGTCAATGTCTTGAAGGAAGGCTTTGTATCCATGGATATGGCGCAGAATATTCTGGTTGTTAAGACGGTTTCGGGTATGGCTATGGCAGTTGCTGCAGCGATTGATACCATGAAATATCCTGAAATTGTCGGCTCCATTGCAGGAGATGATACCATAATGATGGCGATTCGTTCCGTGGAAGATACAAAAAGTATTATGAATCAAATTATGCTTCTTTTGGAGTAGAGAGATGTGTCCGGAGAACCATAAGGAGAATACCATATGTTAGAAAAATTAATTGTTAAAAATGTGGCACTGATTGATGAATCAGAGGTTGAGTTTGCGCAGGGACTCAATGTTCTGACAGGAGAGACCGGTGCGGGAAAATCCATTTTGATTGATTCCATCAATCTGGCACTGGGAGCCAAGGCAGATAAAAACCTGATTCGCAATGGGGCCGAGTATGCCTATGTGGAGCTTGTGTTCTTGGTCGCTGAACCGGAGCTGCAGCAGAAATTAAAAGAGCTTGAAATTTTTCCGGATGAAGAGAATAAAGTGATTCTTCAAAGACGTATTATGCCGGGAAAAAGCAGTTGCCGTATAAACGGAGAAAGTGTTTCGGGTAAAATGCTTAAGGAGGCGGCGGGAGTTCTGATTGATATACACGGACAGCATGAACATCAGTCGCTTTTAAATGAAAAAAAACATCTTGAGGTTCTTGACCTGTATTGCGGAGAAACGTTGGAAGATGTAAAAAAATCCCTGTCAGAGGTTTATGTACAATATAAAGAGGCGGCGAAAGAGCTGTCAGAGGCTCAGGAGTTGGATGAGTCGAAGAATCGTGAAATTGCACTGGCACAGTTTGAGTGCAAAGAAATAGAAGATGCAGACCTGAAAGAAGGAGAGGACGAGGAGCTTGAGGAGCAGTTCCGCCGGATGGAGAATGTCAGAACCATTGGTGAAGCGATTGGAATGGCAAGTCATTGTCTGGATAATTACGAACAGGAAAATGCGCAGACTCTGATTGGCAGGGCTATGAAGAATGTCAATGACGCGCTTGTATATGATAAGGAACTCGAAGCTGTAGCAGAGCAGCTTATGACAGCGGAGGAGCTTGTAAGGGATGCAGGACGTTTTCTCGGACACTATATGGAAAATCTTGAAATTGACCCTGAGGTATACAATTACACGAAGGAACGTCTGGATACCATCAATAAGTTAAAGACCAAGTATGGAAATACGGTTTCCGAAATCCTTTCATATGCGCATGAAAAAAGAGAGTTTTTGAATAAATTCGAGGATTTTGAACAATATAAACAAAAACTTCTTGAAAAAACAGACGAAATGACACAGAAGCTTTGTATATTGTGCACAAAGGCAAATGATGCACGCGTAAGCCAGGCAGAGGTTCTTGCAGCAAAAATGCAGGCGGCTCTTCTGGAACTGAATTTTCCGTATGCGCGTTTTGAGATTGAAGTGACAGAGGATAGGAAATATCTTTCAAAAGCGGGAGATAACTATGTGCGTTTTCTTATTTCCCTGAATGCGGGTGAAAAACTCAAACCACTGTCGCAGGTGGCAAGCGGAGGAGAACTTTCAAGAATTATGCTGGCACTTAAGACGGTGCTTGCAGATCAGGATGAGATTGGGACACTGATTTTTGATGAAATTGATGCCGGAATCAGCGGAAAAACGGCGTGGAAGGTTTCAGAGAAGCTGGGACTTTTAGGAAGAAATCATCAGGTTATCTGCATTACACATCTTCCGCAGATTGCAGCGATGGCGGATCATCATTTTATGATTGAAAAACATCAGACGACTGAGCGCACGACAACAACTTTGACGGCTCTGGATGAGAACGGAATGATTTCAGAAATTGCAAGGCTTCTGGGAAGCGACTCCATTACGGATGCAGTGATGACCAATGCCAGAGAATTGAAAGAAATGGCAATTCATACAAAACAATACTAATTTAAAAATGGGAACACAGACAAATACTAGGTAGAGAAATCTGCCTGGTATTTTTTTGTTGCTGTTCATAAAAGCAGAAAGGAGGAAACGGCAAATGAGAGACAGGAAAATGATATATTACAGAATTTTTTTGCTGATAATGCTGGCGGTCACAGGGTTTACCATGGTTTTCGTATATAAAAATTACGTTGTGGACACGGTTCCGGATACTATTCTGCTGCGTAAAGGACAGGAAGAAAAAATCAAATTTGATGTTCCGGTTTCGGCAACGATGGCAATGCCCGATTCTTCCTATTTAAAAACGCCGGTTTCGACCACAGTATCGTTTGTTCCGGGAGAGGAAGAGACTTACACTGTAGATTTAAAATATATGGGGATTTTTCCGCTGAAATCCGTTAATCTGGATGTAGTCAGCGGAAAGGAGGTTGCAATCAGCGGAATACCGGTCGGAATTTATTTGAAGACAGAAGGAGTGCTGGTAATAGACACCGGAAATTATGAGAATCGAAGGGGAGAGGAAATATCACCTGCTCATGATATTTTGCAGCCGGGTGATTATATCATTCAGGTAAATAGTGATGCAGTGACAGGAAAAAAACAGTTTGTTGACATGATAGAAAACTCTGAGGGAGAAGACCTGATTTTGACGATACTTAGAGGCGGAGAACTCTCTGAGGTGAAAATTTCTCCCCAACAGAACGAGGAAGGAATTTACAAAATCGGAGCATGGGTCCGGGACAGTGCTCAGGGTATCGGGACATTGAGCTATATTACAGAGCAGGGAGAGTTTGCTGCACTCGGACACGGGATAAATGATGCGGATATCGGCAGCTTGATGCAGTTAAAAAAAGGAAGTGTTTATGAGACGAATATCCTTGGAATACGCAAGGCCTCCGATTCACAGCCGGGAGAGCTAACCGGAATTATAACCTTTGATGAAAGTGATTATATCGGTAAAATAGAAAAAAATACATCAAACGGAATTTATGGCAGCCTTTCAGAGGATTTTTTAAAGACAGAAAGAGGAGAGGAATTTCTGGGAGATTGTGTTGTTTATCCGGTCGCACTGAAACAGGAAATTGAGGAGGGACCGGCACAAGTATATTGCTGCCTTGATGAAGCATCCGCATTTTATGATGTGAGAATTGATGAGGTTGTATATAACCCGTCAGTAAAAAACAGAGGTATTATGTTAACTGTCACAGATGAAAAATTACTCGCAAAGACCGGAGGTATAGTACAGGGGATGAGCGGAAGCCCCATCATTCAGGATGGGAAACTGGTTGGCGCGGTTACCCATGTGCTGGTGAATGATCCAACAAGAGGGTATGGGATATTTATTGAAAATATGTTGGAGCATTGAGCGAAGCGGATTGCGAATGCTGCATGGCGTATGGATGAACGAAACGCCAGAGGTTGTGCCTCTGGCGTTTTCTATGGGGTGTGGTATAATGAGTTCAATAAATGAGAAGTTATTGAGGTGATTTTGTGAAAATTGTGGATGGGAAAGAGTACATGATACA
>CAZFLR010000015.1:0-46935 GCA_964519385.1 uncultured Kineothrix sp. | reverse complement strand
TCCCCACTAAAACCCAAAAATCCGCTCGAATTTGATGTCATTTTGATGTCAAACCCATTTCCGGGTCCGCAAACCCGCATAAACACTGGGTTTACTTATCCAAGCTTTTCATCGTCGGGAACAGCAGCACATCCCTGATTGCCTGTGAATCGGTAAGGAGCATGCAAAGTCTGTCAATACCGTAGCCGATACCGCCGGTTGGAGGCATGCCGAGCTCAAGTGCATACATGAAGTCCTCATCGGTTGTATTGGCTTCTTCGTCTCCAAGTGCCAGAAGTGCTTCCTGTGCCTTGAAACGCTCTCTCTGGTCAATCGGGTCATTCAGCTCGGAATAAGCATTACACATTTCCCATCCGTTCATGAAAAGCTCAAAACGCTCAACATAGTTCGGATCCTCCGGTTTCTTCTTTGTAAGTGGTGAAATCTCAATCGGATGATCCATGACAAAAGTCGGCTGAATCAAATGCTCTTCCACAAATTCTTCGAAGAAGAGATTCAGGATATCGCCCTTTGTATGGTGTGCTTCAAATTCCACATGCTTCTCTCTTGCGATGGCTTTTGCAGCCTCTGCATCCGCAATTTCATTGAAATCAACGCCTGCATATTTTTTCACGGCATCAACCATTGTAATTCTTTCAAAAGGCTTGCCCCAGTCCATCTCAATACCATTGTATACAATCTTGGTTGTTCCAAGAACTTCCTGTGCTACATAACGGAACATATTTTCTGTCAAATCCATCATTCCGTTATAGTCTGTATAAGCCTGATACAACTCCATCAGAGTAAATTCCGCATTGTGTCTTGTGTCCAGACCCTCATTACGGAATACACGCCCGATTTCATAAACTCTCTCAAGTCCTCCGACAATCAGTCTCTTCAAATAAAGCTCCAGAGAGATACGAAGCTTAAATTCCTCGTCAAGTGCGTTGAAATGTGTCTCAAACGGTCTGGCCGCAGCTCCTCCTGCATTGGCAACCAGAATCGGTGTTTCCACCTCCATAAAGCCTTCTCCATCGAGATATTTTCGTATCGTGCTGATAATTTTAGAACGCTTAATAAAAGTATCCTTCACTTCCGCATTCATGATAAGGTCTGTATATCTCTGACGATAACGGGTATCTGTATCCGTCAATCCGTGAAATTTCTCCGGAAGAATCTGCAGGCTCTTTGAGAGAAGAGTCAGCTTCTCCGCATGAATTGAAATCTCTCCTGTCTGTGTACGGAAAGCAAATCCGGAAATACCATAAATATCACCGATATCTGATTTCTTAAAGTCTGCATAATCTTCTTCGCCTACTGCATCTCTTGCCACATAAATCTGGATATTTCCTTTTAAATCCTGAATATTGCAAAAAGAAGCTTTTCCCATCACGCGTTTAAACATCATACGGCCTGCAATTGTCACCTGAATCGGCTCTGCATCCATGATGACTCTTCTTTCATTGTAGTCCTGTCGAAGCACTTCTCTTGCCTGCTGCTCGTCCATCCCTTCAACTTCCGGCTGCTTACGGCCGTTTAAGAGTTCTGCCTCGTGTGCTTCATAGAGAGACTTCACTTCAAGTGAGTGATGTGTCTGTCCAAACTTTGTTATCTGAAAAGGATCTCTTCCCGCCTGCTGAAGGTTCGTAAGTTTCTCACGACGAACCTTTAACAACTGGTTAATATCCTGCTGTTTATTCTGATTATTATCTGCCATGTCTACGCTCCTGCTCTCTGAATCTCAAGTACCTTATATTTAAATACACCGCCCGGTGTTTCAACGGTTGCTGTCTGTCCTACCTTTAACCCGATAAGTGCTTTTCCTACCGGTGACTCATTGGAAATCTTTCCTTTTAAGCTGTTTGCCTCTGTAGAGCCGACAATCTTGTACTCCAAATCCTCTTTTTCTTCCATATCGCGAATTTTTACCCGGCATCCAATGTTAATCTTGTCAAGATCTACCTCATCCTCAACGATGACTTCCGCATTTTTTAAGATTTTCTCTAACTCTTCAATTCTGGCTTCAATATCACGCTGCTCATCTTTGGCTGCATCATATTCTGCATTTTCGGATAAGTCACCCTGTGCTCTCGCCTCTTTGATTTTGTCAGCAACCTCTTTACGTCTTACGACCTTTAAATGTTCTAACTCGTCCTCATATTTTTTGAGACCTTCATAGGTTAAAATGTTTTTCTTAATTTCCACGATTGTCATCCTTTCTTTGCCTTTGATGCAACACGGCTCATTCCGCCTAATTAACTATGACATTATAACGCACTCAAAAAGGCTCTGTCAAGGTGATTTCTCAAGCTCCTGCACGCTTCGCAGACCCCTCCGAGACGCTGCAATTCTTTCCTCGTCCTCACCCCTGCACCGTCCACATAAAAAACCGGTCGGCCAAGCTCGTTTACCGGTAATCCTGCATAATCCAGAAGAACGGAACGGTTTCCGACCATCGCCATCAGCTTTCTATACTCCGATAACGGATAAAAACTCCCGGCAAGTCCCGTCTGTTCATAAAACGCATCCAGAACATCCTCTCCTCTTTCCTTCTGGCAAATCGTCCCCAGCAAAAAAAGATCTCCTAAATAAACACCGGCCAGTTCCTCCACTCGTAAAAGCCATGTCTCAAGCTCCTCATATACACATTCCTGCGGAAGTACAATTAAAAGTGACAGCTTTCTTTTCGCTGATGCAAGTATCCCAAGCACCTCCCTCTCTCCAAATCTGTGATGGAGAGAAATCTGCGGATCCGGCATCGTCTGCCAGAATCCTCCCGGAATTTCTTTCTGCGCTTTTTCGGAAAGAAAAAGTGTTTCCGGCTGACTCAGAAACACCTCTTTATACTTATTTTGCATGTGCTTTACCGCTATCGACGAGACCGCTTTTCCCAAGACGCTTCCGTATCTTCCACAATCCTTTTTATCAAGGCTTTCATACAGTCGCACAATCTTTTCGTCCGTTTTATCCCAAAAAAGATAGAGAGGTCTGAGCTCTGTCCTCACCGGTACTCCCGGCACCACAATCGAAGGTTCACACGGCGGAATCTGGGCCAGTTCCTCTCTGTCTCCAAAAATTACATATTTTATTATTTCTGTTTCATCATATCCCATGCTACATTGTATGTGCAAAAAGGACAGATATGACATAGTCTTTCATCTGGTCCATATTTTCGATTTCGTTGACCTTCTGACGCAGTCTTGCCGAATGTGGCAGTCCTGCGGAATACCACGCAATGTGTTTGCGCATCTCCCTTACAGCCGTATACTCACCCTTATACTTGAGCTGTAGCTCCATATGGCGCAATATGGTATCGCGCACATGCTCCTTCGTCGGCTCCTCAGGTATCTTTCCTGTCTCCAGATACGAAACCACCTGCTCAAACAAAAAAGGATTTCCTCTCGCCGCACGGCCAATCATAATTCCGTCACAGCCTGTATAATCAAACATTTTTGCCGCCGATGCACAATCAGTCACATCCCCGTTACCAATCACCGGAATTGAAACTGCTTCCTTAACCTTGGCTATAATATCCCAGTCTGCCTGTCCTGAATAATACTGTTCCCTCGTTCTGCCGTGTACAGCGACTGCTGCCACTCCGCAATCCTCGGCGATTTTGGCGATTTCCACAGCATTGATACACGTCTCGTCAAATCCCTTGCGAATCTTTACCGTCACAGGCTTATGAATCGCCTTTACCGTCTTAGTCAGAATTTCTCTGACCAGCGCAGGGTTCTTCATCAACGCCGAGCCTTCTCCGTTGTTCACGACCTTCGGAACCGGGCATCCCATATTGATATCGAGCACCGAGAAAGGTTTTTCCTCAATTTTCGCTGCCATCTCACTCATGATATCCGGATCCGAGCCAAATATCTGCAGGGATACCGGCATTTCCTCCGGATGTATCTCCATCAGCTTTTCTGTATTTTTATTGTTAAAATAAATTGCTTTTGCCGAAACCATTTCCATACATAACAGCCCGGCTCCGTGTTCCTTACAGAGCAAACGAAATGGCAGGTCCGTAACACCTGCCATCGGAGCCAGTATGACCGGATTGCTCAGCTTAACATCACCTATCTGCAATCGTTTCATTCTGTATTCCTTTTCACAATCATCTTAAATTCAGACACGATTTTTTTCAAATATAATACGAAGCCCGTCCAGTGTCAGGTTTTTATCATAAAGATCAATCATATCAGTTTCCTTGGAAATCGCTCTTCCCAGACCTCCTGTCGCCACCACCTTCATATCATGGCATCCGGTTTCTTTTTTTATCTGACGGATAATATATTCTGTCTGTCCTATCTGACCATACATAATACCCGCCTGCATACTTGTCACGGTATCACCTGCCAGAATAGAATCCGGTTTCTTAATTTCAATCTTCGGAAGCTTTGCTGCATTTTCGGACAGGGCTGCTGCCGAAATACGAATTCCGGGCGCGGTCACTCCTGCCATCAGCGAACCGTCCGCAGATACATAATCATAGGTTGTCGCCGTGCCAAAATCCAACACCAGAACCGGCCCGCCATACTTTTCATACGCAGCCACGGCATCTACCACTCTGTCAGCACCGATTTCACGCGGATTTTTCGTCTTAATCTGAATACCTGTTTTGGTTCCCGGTCCAATCACAATCGGATTGGAGCCGATATAGCGGACCATGGCTCCTGTCAGGGAGTGCATGATATTAGGTACAACACTCGCCACTATACTTCCCTCGATATCCGTTCGTTTGATATCGTTCATTCTCAAAAGGTCCCGAATCAGAATCCCGTACTCGTCAGAGGTTCTTGGAATCTTCGTTGTAATGCGGAACGTCGTCACAAGCTCGTCTCCATTATATACTCCAAATGTAATATTGGTATTTCCGACATCTAATGCTAAAATCATATTTCCTCCTTCAGGACAAATATGCGGTAAAAGAGCTGGAGCTGTTGAAACAGCTCCTGTCTGTGCCTTCGCACTTCACCTACAAGCAATCCTGCTGTAATATCGTCATACAGTATATCTTCCTCCGCGGCTTCAGTAACCATCTCAACCGTACCGTCATTCTCAAACACAATCATGAAGGCACCTCCTGCCTCCTCCGTAAAAAGAACACAGAGAATCCGGAGTTCTTCTTTCACCGCATCCGGTAATGTCGCAAAGACCGGATTCAGATAATACTTTTTTTCATATGCATTGGAACCGCAGAGTACCATGCGGCCGTCCGGCATTCTATCTTTTATTATTTCCTCAGACATATCCGTAAATTCCTCTCACTGACACTTCTCCGGCGTATATTGCCTCCACTGTGCCATCTTCCTTTTCGACAAGAAGCTCTCCCTTTTCGTTGATGCCTCTCGCAACAGCCATAAACTCTCCGTGCGGGTCCAGCACCCGAACTTCCCTGTCTTTATTCAGCATTTTTTCGACATACTCTTCCATTATGGTAGACATATCGCATTTTTTCACAAATTTATCATAATAATACTCAAAGCTTTCCAGTACACGGGCGATGATTTCCTCCGTCTTAAACTCCCGTCCGCAGCTGAGGGAAAGTGAAGTTGCCGTCTGCGTAAGCTCCGTAGAAAATTCCCTGTTGTTGACATTGATACCGACTCCTATCACAACACAGTCAATCCGGTTCTCCAAAATCCGCATCTCCGTAAGAATCCCACTTACCTTGCGTGCGTTCACCACAATGTCATTCGGCCACTTAATTCCGACATCCTTTATCCCTGTAACCTTCTCTATCGCACGGACAACGGCCATAGCCATCACAAGTGTCAGCATGGAGGCTTTATCCGGTTCAAAATCAGGTCTGAGACCGAGTGTCATATATACCGACTCTCCCGGCGGCGAATTCCAGCTTCTGCCCCGGCGGCCCTTTCCTGCAAGCTGCTGCCCTGCTGCCACTACAAGCCCATGCTCTGCTCCTCCCTGCATAAAACGGATGCAATCCTCATTGGTGGAATCCGTTATCTCCAGATATCGAAAATCTTTTCCTGCCCATCCGGTATCCAAAGTATCCATCCGCATCTTATGCTCCAAGCGTTGCTGCCATTACGGCCTTGATGGTATGCATACGGTTTTCGGCTTCCTCAAACACAACTGACTGTTCGGATTCAAACACTTCATCCGTCACCTCGAGCTCCGTCACATGATACTGCTCGCCTTTTTCCTTGCCAATCTGCGTTTTAAGGTCATGAAATGCCGGAAGACAATGCATGAAAACAGCCCCCTCTGCTGCATGAGCCATCAGATTTTTGTCTACCTTATACGGAGAAAGATCGCGAATCCTCTCCTCCCAGATTTCATCCGGTTCACCCATGGAAACCCACACGTCTGTGTAAATTACATCTGCTCCCTTCACACCTTCCAGTGCATCCTCGCTGAAAGAAAGGGTCGCTCCCGTTTCCTTTGCGATTTCACGGCATACGGAAATCAGCTCTTCATCCGGGAAATACTCTTTCGGGGAACATGCCACAAAGTCCATTCCCATCTTTGCACAGGTCACCATCCATGAATTTGCCATATTGTAACGGGCATCACCCATATATGCCACCTTAATTCCTGAGAGAGTTCCAAAATGCTCACGAATCGTCAGCAGATCTGCAAGCATCTGCGTCGGATGAAACTCATTCGTCAGTCCGTTCCATACCGGAACCTTGGCATACTTTGCAAGCTCCTCCACAATCTCCTGTCCATATCCCCGATATTCAATACCGTCAAACATGCCCGAAAGAACTCTTGCCGTATCTGCAATGCTCTCCTTCTTTCCAATCTGCGAGCTGGCAGGCTCAAGGTAGGTCGTACCCATTCCCAGATCATGCGCTGCCACTTCAAAGGAGCAACGTGTACGGGTTGAAGTTTTCTCAAAAATTAAAGCCACGTTTTTTCCTTTTAAGGTATCGTGGAGAATCCCCTCTTTCTTTTTCTTCTTATAGTCGGCTGCAAGATCAACCAGATATGTAATTTCCTCTGCCGTATAATCAAGCAGTTTTAAAAAGTCTCTTCCCTTTAAATCCATTTTATTCATATTCGTCTCCGTTTCTTTACAAATATTCTCCCACCGGATATCTAGCATTATAATACACAGCATCCGCCACCGCAAGAAAAAAGGGGCAATTTCAGCGATTTTCGCCAAATTGCCCCGGATAATTTTCAAACCTGTGCGCAAAAATTATTTGCCTGATGCAACCTCTTTGAAGGTCGTTGCAAGACCTGCAATACCCTGAAGGTCGGAAGGAATGATAATCTTGGTAGACTGACCCTCTGCCACTTTTTCAAGTGCTTCCAGACTCTTCATCTGGAGAACAGCTTCATCTGCGCCTGCTTCGCGAAGCATACGAATACCGTCTGCATTTGCCTGCTGAACCTTAAGAATAGCCTCAGCCTCACCTTCTGCCTCACGAATCATCTTTTCTTTCTGAGCCTCCGCACGAAGGATTGCTGACTGTTTCTCAGCCTCTGCTTCAAGAATTGCCGACTCTTTATTACCCTCTGCAACAAGGATTGTAGACTTCTTCTCACCCTCTGCACGAAGAATCGCTTCACGGCGTTCGCGCTCTGCCTTCATCTGTTTTTCCATGGCATCCTGAATTGCTGCCGGAGGAATAATGTTTTTAAGCTCCACACGATTTACCTTGATGCCCCACGGGTCTGTTGCAATATCAAGTGTTGTGCTCATCTTGGTATTGATAACCTCTCTGGAAGTCAGGGTCTGGTCAAGCTCCATGTCACCGATGATGTTACGAAGAGTTGTTGCCGTCAGATTTTCAATCGCCATAATCGGATTCTCGACACCGTATGCAAAAAGCTTCGGGTCAGTAATCTGATAGAAAACAACCGTGTCAATTTTCATGGTAACGTTATCCTTTGTGATAACCGCCTGAGGAGCAAAATCTACTACCTGCTCTTTTAATACAACCTTCTTTGCGATTTTATCAAAAAACGGAAGCTTAAAGTGAAGACCAACGCTCCAGGTTCCCTGATAAGCACCGAGTCGTTCCACTACAAATGCCTGCGCCTGCGGTACAATCTTGATACAACTTATGAAAATCCAAATAATAATAAGTAACAGAATAATTGCTGCAAATACTCCCATACTATTTTTCCTCTTTTCTTTCTTCTACTAATAATTTTACGCCGTCAATCTCTTTTATGATGACAACTGTTCCGACCGGAATCGTAACTTTGCCTGCAACTGTACGCGCCATCCATTCCTTGCCTTCTACCTGCACGCGTCCGATTCCCTGAATGTTATCAATTTCACTGATAACTATTGCCTGCATACCAATCAGGCTGTCGATGTTCGTCTTTTCCCTGTTCTTGTTGAAATAACGAATCGCCACAGGTCTTGTGAAAAGTAACAACACAACCGACATTACAAAAAATGCCGTAACCTGCAACCACAAAGGTGCTTTTACCATTGCAAGAACCGCTGCTGTCAACGCTCCCCCTGCAAACCATATGGTTGTAAGTCCCATCGTGGCAATCTCAATGACAATGCAGACAAACAAAACAGCAAGCCATATTAAGGATAATGTTCCTGCCGATACTGTCATACGTTCGCTCCTTTCCCCTATATACTATGTCATATATATACTCAATGCTTTTTAATCATACTATAACTTTATTGATTATTCAAGCAACTTATACTCTCCACTCCACTCATAAGTGCCACCTGTCACAACCATATTTTCGCTTCCGCTTATCGGCAAAAAAATTCTGGCCTTTGTATTGGCGGGTAAGGTGAGAGTTATCTTAATTTCTCCGCCTTCCAGCTTTTCCCATGCAAGAGAAATACGTCCATACACGGAATCGTAGCTTCCTTCCGCCCGCCGGACCGGTATATCATCCGACGGAATCTGCGGACGGATGATAATCGGCTCCTTTTGTGTCATATCCACACAAATGCCGAGCATGCTCTCGTACATCCACTCTGCCACGCTGCCCTCATTGAAATGATTAAAGGAATTCATTCCTGCATCGGCAAAGCCCTCCTCTGCCGTATAGGAATCGTATCTTTCCCATATCGTAGTCGCTCCCTGATTCACACTGTACATCCATGACGGATTTTCTCCGCCCAGCAGAATCCGGTACGCCGTCTCCTGCATGCCATATTCTGTCAGTACCCGGAGCAGAATCGGTGTCCCGGCAAATCCGGTCATCACCTTATAATCATTAGCCTCGATATCCTCTTTTAAATCCGCAACCATGAGTTGCTCCTGTTTTTCGGTAAGCATTGAGTAACGAAGAAGAAACAGCATTTCCGTCTGCGAGAGCGGGTATTCCGTTTTCTCCCGCTCCCTTTTGGTTCCGTCTCTTTCCCACGGCATTTTATATTGATAGGTTTCCATGATATATTCATTTATTTCTTCATACAGCTTCCGATATTCACGCGCATCCTCCGTTTCACCAAGCAGACCGGCCGTTTCCTGCATTGCCATGGCATCTGCCTGATACCACAATGCCGATAACAGATTCGCATCCGAGAGCTGTACAGACAGCCAGTCCCCGTAGGTCGTGAGCGGACCCATGCGTTTATCCTCCGGCTTATAGCTGCTGATGGAGGCAAGATAGTTCATATATCGTTTCATGGAAGGATAGTGCTCCTGTAACAGCTCCCTGTCACCGTATTTCCTGTAAATCTCCAGAGGCACCAGAATTCCGGCCTCCGCCCATCCACCATTTCCGCTTCCTGTTGTCACAACATACGGAACGGTATCTGTATAGGCTCCGTCTCCGGTCTGTGCATCCCTTACATCCTCCATCCACTTTTTATAAAAGGAATATAAATCCTGATTATACATGGAGGTCCCGGCGAAAGAGGAGATATCTCCCATCCACCCCAGACGTTCATCTCTCTGCGGACAATCTGTTGCCACCAGCAGGAAATTGTTGCGCTGACTCCACATCACATTCTGCCATAGTCTGTTCAGTCCGCCATCATCAGAAGTCAGACTGCCACTGACCGGTGAGCTGTTACCTATGAATAACCCTTTGACATCATACATCGTCACATCCTCATCCGCAGTCAGCGACAGGTAACGGAAACCTGTGTAAAAAAATTCCGGCGCATAGCTTTCTTTTTCGCCTTCTCCGCTCATTATTACAATCTCTGTTGTCGCAGAACGATAATTTGCACGGTAAAGAGTTCCCTTTGGTCCGTCATTTCCCCTCTCCACTTCTCCGCTGTCATTGAGCATCTCTGCAAACTGTATTCTGATTTTTGTACCGGGCCGGGCTGTATATTCGACATATGGAACTCCCGTCATATTCTGCCCAAGATCGACAATCAGGGTTTCTCCCTTTTTCAGTTTTACGGGAAAGTCTGTGACCGGATTTGTTTTTACATATCCAAAATCCGTACCGTCCTCTTCCATCTCACTGTAAACATATGCTTCATCCCAATTGCAGTCAAGTTCCCCCACATGTTTTACATTGTAGCCGTAATAACTTTTATACTGTCCGTCGAAGGTATAACTGCAGCATACCGGCTTCACATCCTCTGCCGGAACCTTTTCTCCCCCGGAAATCTGCTCTGTCGTCAGCCGGGAAAAATCGCAGGTCTCTCCATTAAAGAAATCTGCTGACCGTACAGCCGTATTTTTGGTATAATTCCAGTTCTCGCCCGTATGTACCGTCTGACTTGTCCCGTCTTCATATTCCAGAAGAATCTGACAGATAAATGCCGGCTGGTTATATCCGTATGTACCAAATCCGTTGCGTCCACACCACCAGCCTGTGCCGACCATGGATGCGATCGTATTTGTCTCTTTTACATAAGAAGTAATGTCATAGGTATTGTACAAAAGGGTATCTTCATAATCCGTCCATCCGGGTTTTAACTCATCCTCCCCGATACGTCTTCCGTTAAGATACGCATCATAAACTCCAAGCGCGCTTCCGTAGAAGGTTGCCTTTTTCAAAGGTTTCTCTTCTTTTTTAAAGGTTGTATAATAAACAGCCTGTCCGTCTTCGTATATGTTTTCTTCCGGATTCATGCTGATAAATTCCGCACCCCGGAACGGTTCCCCCGTCACAAACGCCGTCTCAAAAAAAGCTTCCCCGGAATCATATATCTGCTGTTCCCCGTCCATCACATAAATCCGGTAGGTATATCTTGTTGCGTTCTCAAGCGGTTTTCCCTGATAAGGCACCTGTATCGTCTCTTCCGTCCTTACAATTCCGCTGTCCCAGACAATCTCATCCCCACATCTTACAATAATCTCATATGCTTTCTGTCTGACGGAAGGCTCCCACGAAAATTTAATATCACCGTTGTCAATTCCGACAGGATTTTCCATATAGTTTACCCGCGGATTATTTACCTGATGCTTCTCCGCCGATGCCTCTTCCGCTATAAAATTCCACACTCTTTGCTGTAACTTCTGCCGACCGTCTGCATACAAAAAAATAACGGCAAGCGCGAAAAGCAGAAGAATCACCTGAAAAACCGATTTTCCCTTCGCCTTATGTGCCATAGCCATACTGACCTCTCTTTTTCATAAAAACAGCTCTTTCAAATGATTATACATCTGAAAGAGCTCTCTTGTCATCTTTATTCACCCGGTTCTTCTACCAGAAAACATGATTCCCGATTACGATACCGTTTGCAGAGCCTGCACGTCTGAAGTGTGTTGCACCTCCGATATTCGTCGCTCCGCTGATTGCCTGCTGAGCTGCCTGCATGCAGGAAGCACTCGGTCCTTTTGCCGCGATTGAAGCCACCTTTCCGCTGGCTGCCGGCGGGAACTGACCTCTTGCGTAGATAACTCCGCTGACAGTATTCGGATAACCGCCGCTTCTTACACGGTTCATTACCACTGCTGCCACGGCAAGCTTCCCTTCGTATGATTCACTTCCCGCCTCGCACTGGACAAGTGCTGCAAGAAGAGTTACATCATTTACTTCTACCGAAACAGCCCCTCTGTTTTCTGTCAGTTTCTTTTTAGCTTTCTCTTCTTCTTCTTTTTTTATCTGCTCGTTGGTTTTTCCTTTATCAACAGAAAACTCAACATCTACATATTCGGCAGATACATAACCCACCGTGTCCTTGTCAAAGCGGACAGCAACCCACTCTCCGAGTTCTTCTGTCGCCGTCACCGTCTGATTCAGCTCAAGCAGACCATAAACACCGGCATCTTCGCTTGCATCCTTACGAACGCGAAGGGCATCCGTTTTGACGGTTGCCTTCAGGGTACCGACTTCCTCCATAAGTGCTTCCGCCTCGTCCCCGAAATAAAGGTACTCATCCTTGGCCCAGCCCTTAAGCTCTCCGCTTTCCAGATAGGTCCATCCGTCCTTACGCTCCAAAATCGTTCCTCCGCAATTCTTGTACAGCTTGCCGACCGTATCGGAATCTTCATTTGCTTCTGCTCTGACATTTACGGAATCTTTCACGTTTGCCATCACGACATCAATACGTGACAGCCGAAGCTCTTCAAGTTCCTCTGCAGTCATAATCTCAACATCCGCATGAATGACCTCTCCGGCTCCTGCATGGAATTCCGCAACTTCCATTTCATCGTCTGCAAAGACTTCCATGTCAATTGCCATGCACATAACCAGCGCAAGCGCGATTAACACTCCTCTTTTCAGATTCATAAACAGCTTATTCATACATCCTCCTATGCAATCGAATTTTTACGATTTTCACAACTTCCGATTACATTTTTGTTTCAAATATTACAAAAATATTAACTACTACTCGGGATATCATAGCAGAATGTTTTCAAAATGTCAAATCTGATGCCGTTTTCATGCTGTTTATGATGGATTTCATGTAATATTTACATGTTTTTCGACTTATCGACACATGCTTTTTGCGCCTCTATCACTGCGGAGCGGAATCCCTTTTCTTCCAATACTCTCACCGCCTCAATCGTGGTTCCTGCCGGCGAGCAGACCATATCCTTGAGCACGCCCGGATGCAGCTTGCTGTCCAGCACCATTTTGGCACTTCCGTAGACAGCCTGCGCAGCAAATTCATATGCCTGTGCTCTCGGCATACCGTCTGAAACAGCCGCATCTGCCATTGCCTCTATCAGCATGAAGACATACGCCGGTGAGCTTCCGCTGACTCCGACTACCGTATCCATAAGATTCTCAGGAACTCCGTATGCTTTTCCGAAGCTGTTTAAAAGAGACATAACCTGTTTCATCTCCTGCTCCGTCACGCGGCTGTTTGCACACACACCGGTACAGCCTGCACCGACAAGTGCCGGTGTATTCGGCATACATCTGACAATTTTTGTATTTCCTCCGAAAAGTCCGTCAATCCACTCAATCTTTTTACCCGGTGCAATCGAGATAATCACTGCATCTTTTTTCATACTCGATGCAATTTCCCGGATTACCGTCTCATAAATCTGCGGTTTGATGGCCAGAAAAAGTATATCAGCCTCCTCCGCTACAGTGGTATTCTTCGGAACTGCCCGCACCTTCATCATCTCTGCTGCCTTCTGCATCGCCACAGGTGCCTTGTCAGTCACAATAATATCCTCCGGCTTTACATTTCCCTGCTTTAAAATTCCGCCCAGAATCGCCGAGCCCATGTTTCCAAGTCCGATAAATCCTATCTTCATATCTCTTCTCCTTTTCTTATATGGTTGTCAGTAACTGCTTATTTTTTCTTAGTTTAAAAGACTCCGTCCCCTTTTCTGGCGATGGGCCTCATACATCAGAACAGAGGCTGAAATAGCTGCATTGAGCGATTCCACCTGACCCTCCATAGGGATTTTGAGTCTGTACTTTGCAAGTGATGTAATCTCATCAGACAATCCGTTGCCCTCGTTACCTATGAGTAACGCTATCTGCCCGTCAAAGAAACACTCATCATAATATCTGTCGCCACTCAGATGTGCTGCATACGTGGTAACGCCCCGCTTCCGAATCAGCCGGAGTGCTGCCGGCAAATCATCCACATAGCAGAACGGAACCCGGTAAATGGAACCCATGGTTGACCTGATTACCTTCGGGTTATAAATATCTACTGTCCGGCTGCTCATAATCACACCTGCAATCCCTGCACCTTCTCCCGTCCGGATCATGGTTCCCAAATTGCCCGGATCCTGAATATCCTCAAGCACCAGAAACGTACCTTCCTTCTGCTCAAGCATGTGCTCCAGATTGTGCTCCATCCTTCTCAGCACACACAAAATTCCCTGCGGAGATACGGTATCGCTCATCTTGGCAAATACATCATCCTTCACCGCTTCAAATGGAACTCCGATCTCTTTTTCCAAAAAGCTTCTGTTTTCCTCTCTCTTCAAAAAGCTTTCCGAAACGTAAAGCTCCTTTATCCGGTCCTTTGGTGCTTCGCTCACCATGCGAATCCCTTCGACAACGAAAACTCCCTGTTCTTTTCTTGATTTTGCTTTTTTAATGAGTGAAATCACATTTTTCACTCTGCTGTTTGCTACTGATGTAATCATATCTTCCTGCCTATGTATACAACATGCCTGCTATTGATTTCTCAATACCAGGCAGTGTGAAAATTCTTATTTTATGTCCTATCCGTCCATATTAACGGGAAAGAAGACGACTGACGCTGTACTCGTATTCATTGATGTCCTTCTTCATCGCCAGAGCCTCGTCTATATCAAAGTCCACGAACTTTCCTTCCCTGTATGCTACTACCCGGTTGGTTTTTCCTTCGCAAAGAATGTCAGCCGCATACGCTCCCATGATGGATGCATAAAAACGGTCCTTACACGTAGGATTTCCTCCTCGCTGCATGTAGCCGAGAATGGTTGCCCTTGTCTCCACTCCCGTAGCCGCCTCAATACGACGTGCCATGGAAGTAGAATGTCCGATTCCCTCCGCATTAATTATGATATGATGTGTCTTACCGTGCTTACGGTTATCAATAATGCTATTGATAATTTCCTGTTCATTATAATCATATTTTTCCGGAAGAAGTATGTCCTCCGCGCCGTTCGCCACTCCGCACCAAAGTGCAATATAGCCGGCATTGCGTCCCATTACTTCAATAATACTGCATCTCTCATGGGAGGAGGAGGTATCACGAACCTTGTCGATTGCCTGCATCGCCGTGTTGATTGCCGTATCAAAACCGATGGTATAATCCGTACACGCAATATCCAGGTCGATTGTACCCGGAATACCTATCGTATTAATTCCCTGCTTTGACAAAGCCTGTGCTCCCCGGTAGGAGCCGTCACCTCCGATAACAACAATACCGTCAATACCGTGTTTATGACAGATTTCAGCACCCTTGGCCTGTCCTTCCTCCGTCACAAACTCCATACATCTTGCCGTGCCGAGAATTGTTCCTCCGCGCTGAATCGTATCGGAAACATCCTTTTTCTGCATATCTATAATTTCTTCATTCAAGAGTCCCTGATAGCCCTTCTTGATTCCTTTTACCTTAACTCCGTTTGCAATTGCCTTTCTGACAACGGCGCGGATTGCAGCGTTCATACCCGGGGCATCACCACCACTGGTTAAAACTCCGATTGTTTTTATCTCTTTTGCCACTTGTTTTTCCTCCTGTTTGATTGCAATCCTATTGTAGCTTTTTTTGTTCCACATTGCAATCAAAACCTTTATTTCACTCTTACGCACTCCTCACCGAATTCCCTGCGGAGCTGTGCGAGCAGGCTTTCATCAATCTGAACATTCCGATTTTCCGGCAGCACCTTCTGTACCCGTTCCTTTACACAGACGACTGCGACACGGTCTTTTCCCTCAGAATCCGCCAGCATGTCATCCAGCTTTCGCTCCTGCTGCATATAAGACTCCTTATCGCGGAAATAAATCGTCAGCCGGCGCGGAACCTCATCGAAGGAGAAAATCCGGGAGCCGATGAGCTTCCCATCCTTTTCATCCTCGACCTGTACACGGCCTTTGACAAAAACCTTGCTGTCAACAACCAGCTTTTCGCTGTTCTTCTCGTAATCTCTCGGAAAGACCACGACCTCAATACTGCCATATAAATCCTCAATGGTCAAAAATGCCATTATCTTATCATTCTTTGTATATTTAATTTTTTTATCCGCCAAAATACCGCCGATGGTCACTTCACTTCCGTCAATTACCTTCGTGGCATTCGTCTCTTCGTCCAGATAAAAATCCGACGTTCTGGCATTCACACGGGATTCAATAAAGTCCTTGTAGGCTTCCAGCGGATGTCCGCTAATATAGACTCCCACCACTTCTTTTTCATAAGCAAGCATGACCTCCTTCGGGTATTCCCCTACAGCCGGAAGCGGAATCTCAAAAGCTTCTTTGTCTTCCTCCTGTACATAATCAAACAGGCTGATCTGTCCTGCCATGTTATTCTTTTTGTCTTTTACAAGGTGTTCCATGAGACTTGCATATACACTCATCAACTGCTTACGGGTTCCCGGAATCGAGTCAAACGCGCCCGCCTTAATCA
Source organism: uncultured Kineothrix sp. (assembly GCA_964519385.1). GTDB lineage: Bacteria > Bacillota > Clostridia > Lachnospirales > Lachnospiraceae > SVFI01. The sequence continues at coordinate 30,563 of CAZFLR010000015.1, read as the reverse complement.
GGTTTTCTATCACCCTCTTGTTCACGTCATAATCGCTGGTTCTCACGATAAAATCCTTCAGCGTCGTGTACGGCCCTCTCTCTTCTCTCTCCTTCACAATCGCCGCAATCACAGGTCTGCCGACACTTTTAAGCGCGGTCAGTGCAAAACGGATTGCGCCGCCCTGTACGGAAAATCTGGCTTGTCCGCTGTTTACATCCGGCGGAAGAATGTCAATTCCCATAGCCCGGCAACTCATAATATACTCTGTCACCTTGGTCGAATTGTCTATGACGGATGTCATCAGGGCAGCCATAAATTCTACGGGATAGTAATATTTCAAATACGCCGTCTGGTAAGAAACCACCGCATAACAGGCTGCATGTGATTTATTGAAGGCGTATTTGGCAAAATCCATCATGTCTTCATATATCTGATCGGCCACGTCCTCCGGTATGCCACGGCTGACACAGCCCGGAACGTTTTCCTGCTCGTTTCCGTAGACAAAGTTCGCCTTTTCCTTTTCCATGACAGACTGCTTTTTCTTACTCATCGCACGTCGTACAAGGTCACTTCGTCCGAGGGTGTATCCTCCCAGCTCGCGCACAATCTGCATTACCTGTTCTTGATAAACGATGCAGCCGTAGGTCGGCGAGAGAATCGGCTCAAGAAGCGGTGTGGAATACGTCACCTCATCCACATTGTTCTTTCCTTTGATGTATTTCGGTATAAAGTCCATAGGTCCCGGACGGTACAGGGAAATACCTGCAATCACATCCTCCAGGCTCTGCGGTTTAAGCTCCTTCATAAAATTTTTCATGCCGGCACTTTCAAGCTGGAATACACCGTCAGTTTTTCCGGTTCCTATAAAATCAAGCACTTTTTTATCATTGTAATCAATGTTATGGATATCAAGCTCAATCCCCTGACTCTGCTTCACGAGATCTACCGCATCTTTTATCACGGTCAGTGTGCGCAGTCCGAGGAAATCCATCTTGAGAAGTCCGAGTTCTTCAATTGTCGTCATCGTAAACTGTGTTGTGATTGAACCATCCGACGCTCTCGAAAGCGGTACAAATTCATCTGCCGGTTTTTGACAGATAACAACTCCCGCTGCGTGCATGGAAGTATGCCTCGGTAACCCTTCCAGTTTCCGGCACATATCAATCAGCTCTTTGACCTGCTCATTGGTATCGTACAGAGTTTTAAATTCAGGATTAATCTGCAGAGCACGGTTTAAGGTAATGTTGAGTTCATTCGGCACCATCTTTGCAATCTGGTCTGCAAATGCATACGGAAGATCCATTGCTCTTGCCACATCCCTGATGACACCCTTTGCCGCCATCGTACCAAAGGTCACAATCTGAACAACCTTATCTGCTCCGTATTTCTCACGCACATAATCAATGACTTCCTGTCTGCGTTCATAACAAAAATCAATATCTATATCGGGCATGGATACACGTTCCGGATTAAGGAAACGCTCAAACAGCAGATTGTATTTAATTGGGTCGATATTGGTAATTCCCAGACAATAAGAAACAATCGCTCCTGCTGCCGAGCCACGCCCCGGACCGACCGGAATTCCGTTTTCTCTGGCATATTTGATAAAATCCCAGACAATCAGGAAGTAATCAACATATCCCATTTTCCGGATGGTTCCAAGCTCATAATCAAGTCGTTCCTTCAGGGTTCCGTCGTCCTCCGGATAACGCTTATTCAGTCCCTCTATGCACAGCTTATTCAAATAAGACCACGAATCATATCCTTTCGGCACTTCAAAATGCGGAAGCTTCGTCACTCCGAATTCAATCTCTACATTACAGCGCTCTGCGATTTTCTGCGTATTTTCCAGTGCCTCAAGTGCATATGGAAAAAGCTCCTTCATTTCCTGCTCACTCTTGATGTAATACTGTCCTCCATCATAGCGCATGCGGTTTTCATCCGTAACCACTTTTCCTGTCTGTATACATAGGAGAATGTCGTGTGCCTGGGCATCCTCAGCTCTTGTATAATGCACATCATTCGTTGCCACAAGAGGAATATCCAGTTCCTTACTCATGCGCAAAAGTGCTGCATTCACTGTCTGCTGCATCGGAATCCCGTGGTCCTGAAGTTCAAGAAAATAGTTTCCCTTCCCAAAGCATTCTTCATACTTTTTCGCACACTTCTCCGCCTCATCAATCAGGCCTTTTTCTATATAACGCGGTACTTCTCCGGCAAGGCAGGCAGACAAAGCGATAATCCCCTCATGATACTGTCTGAGCACTTCCATATCGACACGCGGCCGGTAGTAATAGCCTTCCGTAAAGCCCTTGCTGACAATCTTCATCAGATTGGCATAGCCCGTGTTATTCTCGGCTAACAAAACAAGATGATGATATCTTTCATCTCCCCCTGTTGTCTCTTTATCAAAACGTGAATTTGGTGCCACATACACCTCACAGCCAAGAACCGGCTTCACTCCGGCCTCTCTCGCTGCACGGTAAAAATCAATCACGCCGTACATAACACCGTGGTCTGTGATTGCCACCGAATCCATCCCAAGCTCCTTCACCCGGCTGACACATTCTTTAATTTTATTTGAGCCGTCCAAAAGGCTGTATTCCGTATGGACATGAAGGTGTGCAAATGACATGGCTTTTCCCTTTCTTTTATAAATATTTTATCCGATAAAACACTTTCATACGAAAACAATTATACCACGGGAAGAAAGTCTAGTAAAAGGAAAAAGAAAAAGAGCAGCAGGAAATTTCTCCTGCTGCCCCTGTAATTATATGCTTTTCTTTAAATCCTCAACCTTGTCAAGCTTTTCCCAAGGAAGTTCAATGTCTGTACGTCCAAAATGTCCGTATGCTGCTGTCTGCTTGTAAATCGGTCTGCGAAGATCCAGCATCTTGATAATACCTGCCGGACGGAAATCAAAGTTGCTGCGAATAATTTCAACCAGCTTTTTATCACTGACACTTCCGGTTCCGAATGTATCTACCATGATTGAAGTCGGCTGTGCTACACCGATTGCGTAAGAAAGCTGAATCTCACATTTCTTTGCAAGACCTGCTGCCACGATATTTTTGGCTGCATATCTTGCTGCGTATGCAGCACTTCTGTCTACCTTGGTACAGTCTTTTCCTGAAAAAGCTCCGCCGCCGTGACGGGCATATCCGCCGTATGTGTCCACGATAATCTTTCTTCCTGTCAGACCTGCATCACCATGAGGTCCTCCGATAACAAAACGTCCTGTCGGATTGATGAAATATTTCGTCTCACTGTCCAAAAGCTCCTTTGGCAGAACCGGATCAAATACATATTTTTTAATATCGGCATGTATCTGCTCCTGTGTCACATCCGGATCATGCTGTGTAGAAAGTACGACTGCCTCAAGTCGAAGCGGCTTTCCGTTCTCATCATACTCAACCGACACCTGACTCTTTCCGTCCGGGCGGAGATACGGAAGCGTTCCGTTCTTACGCACCTTCGTAAGCTCAAGCGCAAGCTTGTGTGCAAGACTGATCGGATATGGCATAAACTCTTCTGTCTCATCTGTCGCATAACCGAACATCATACCCTGGTCTCCGGCTCCGATTGCCTCAATCTCTTCCTCCGACATTCTGTTTTCTTTTGCTTCCAGGGCCTTGTCTACACCCATGGCAATATCCGTTGACTGTTTGTCAAGAGCAACCATTACTGCACAGGTATCCGCATCAAAGCCGATTTTTCCGCGATTGTATCCAATCTCGTTCACTGTGTCGCGAACGATTGTCGGAATGTCGAGCTGAGCCTGTGTTGTAATCTCTCCCGTTACGAGCACAAAACCTGTACAGCAGCATGTCTCACATGCCACACGGCTCATCGGGTCCTGTTCCATACAGGCATCAAGAATCGCATCTGAAATCGCATCGCAGACTTTATCCGGATGTCCTTCTGTCACTGATTCTGAAGTAAATAATCTTTTTTCCATTTTTCCTCCTTAACTTTGTCTCCTTACGTGCAATCAATAAAAAAACCGCTTGAAAACGAACAAGCGGACGGTCTTACAGTGAAGAACCTCTTATTGTTCGATTATTCGCTCAGGTTGGCACCTTCCCTTCGGGGGTTGCCGTGGCTTCACTGGTCCTATGTACCTCCACCACTCTGAATAAGAGACTTACTACATATGTTTATTTACGTTAACCAATATACCCCTTTTCGCTTTATTCGTCAATATATCGCATAGTAATTCATTGACATAATTTTGTTAAAAAATTATAATCTCTTTAAACAAACTTTTGAAAAACAGACGAGGGTGACAGATGAAACGAGTCAATATTTCAAATTTAGTTCCGGGTATGATTACTGCGGAAGACGTATATACATACGGAAATCAGCTTATCATTCCGAAACATACTGTTTTAAATGATAAGGCAATCACGCGCCTTGAATTCTACTCCCTTGTAAGCATCCGTGTAGAGGATATGCCGGTCTCAGTGCCGGATTCCGTATCCGCACCGGAAAGCTCCGTGCCGGAGCCTTCCTATTCACAATGGGTTCAGTCCACGCCGGAATTTCAAAAATTCAAAAAGGATTATGACGAATCCGTCAGCGATTTTAAGAACAGCATCAATGATATTTTTGAAAAAGGAAGCGACATTGATGTGGATGAGGTTTTGCAAAACACCATGGACTTATTCCAGAACGACAGCAACACCTTCAGCTTTTTCCACATGATGCAGAATATGCGCCAGTATGACGATATGACCTACGCGCATTGCATTAACGTTTCCCTGATCAGCAACGTCCTTGCCCACTGGCTCCACATGTCCAAAGAGGATATCGAAATGGCTACCCTTTGCGGACTGTTCCATGATATCGGCAAGCTTGCCATCCCGGATAACATTATCAAGAAACCGGATAAACTGACCGATCAGGAATATGCGATTGTAAAGAAACACACGATTGAGGGATATAATATCCTGAAAACCCAAAATATCCATGACCACATTAAGAATACGGCCCTTATGCATCACGAAAGATGCGACGGCAGCGGATATCCGTTTGGTATCAGCGCGGACCGCATCGATAAATTTGCAAAAATCGTCTCTATTGCCGACGTATATGATGCCATGACGGCTGCCCGTGTATATCGCGGACCACTTTGTCCGTTCTCAGTCATAGAAATTTTTGAAAAAGAAGGACTGCAGAAATATGAGACCCGTTACATTCTCTGCTTCCTCGAAAATGTAGTTCTCACTTATATGAACAACCGGGTAAGACTGAGCAATGGCATGGAAGGAGATATTGTCTACATCAACCGTCAGATGCTCTCCAAGCCTATGATAAAATGCAACAACCGCTTTATAGACCTTGCTGCCGAGAAGAGCTTATCCATTATCGAAATTATCTGATATAAAAAGACCTGCCGGGCTCATCACCTGACAGGTCTTATTTTTATCCATTATCCAATTATCCGACACGCAATTTGAACTTCTGAAGTTCTCTCTCGCTTGAAACTTTCTCAATCTGTGCACCGAGTCCTCTGAGTTTTACATCAAAATCCTCATAACCACGCTCTATATAAACAATATCATCTACCACCGTGATACCTTCCGCTGCCATACCTGCAATGACAAGTGCTGCTCCGGCTCTGAGATCCGGTGCATTGATATGAGCACCCGTATATTTTTCCACGCCTTCGACAATCGCCGTATTTCCTTCAACCTTAATCTCTGCTCCCATCTTGGCAAGCTCATCTACATATTTAAAACGGTTTTCAAAAATACTTTCTGTCACAATGCTGGTTCCTGAGGAAAGAGCAAGGGTAACGGCAATCTGTGGCTGCATATCCGTCGGAAATCCGGGATACGCCAAAGTTTTTACATGTGTATGCGTCAATTTCTTCGATGCAACTACTCTTACCGCATCATCCGACTCTGTCACCTCGCAACCGATTTCCATCAGCTTTGAACAAATAGAATCCAAATGCTTCGGAATGACATTTTTAACCGTGACATCACCTTTAGTTGCTGCAGCGGCGAACATAAACGTTCCCGCCTCAATCTGATCCGGAATCACAGAATACTCTGTCTTATGAAGCTTCTCAACGCCGCGGATACGAATCACGTCCGTACCTGCACCCTTGATATTGGCACCCATGCTGTTGAGGAAGTTCGCAACATCCACCACATGAGGCTCCTTAGCTGCATTTTCAATAATCGTCTGACCCTCTGCAAGTGCTGCTGCCATCATAACATTAATTGTCGCTCCGACAGATACCACGTCCATATAAATATGTCCGCCCGTGAGTTTCTCAGCTCTGGCATAAATACGTCCGTGGGAAAGTCCCGCCTCCGCACCGAGGGCTTTAAATCCTTTCAAGTGGAGATCGACCGGACGGCTTCCTATATTGCAGCCTCCCGGAAGTGCCACCTCTACATTTTTGTATTTTCCAAGCAGAGCACCTACCAGATAATAAGATGCCCTGATTTTTTTTATATAATCGTTCTCAACTATCAAATCATTGATTGTCGAACCGTTAATCTTCACTGTATGACGATCGATACGCTCCACATATGCTCCGATGCTTTCAATCGCATCCAGAAGAACATTTGTATCACGCACATCCGGCATATTTTCAATTAATACAGGCTCATCCGACATTGTTGCTGCTGCAAGAATCGCCAAAGCGGCATTTTTGGCACCGCCGATTTCCACCTCACCAACAAGTGAATTCCCACCTTTGATCACATACTGTTCCATTCTACACCTCAAAATAGCTATATTTGTGTATACTCAGATTATTATATACCACATCTATGGCTTTTGTAAATCTGTTAATTGCTGTTAATTCAGATATTTGAGCGGATTTACCTGAGAACCTCCAATCAGAATTTCAAAATGAACGTGCGGCCCGCTGCTTCGTCCCGTATTTCCGGACAGTGCAATCCTCTCTCCCTGCGCAACCTTCTCCCCGGCCTTTACAAGCACCTTGGAAAGATGTGCATATCTAGTCTGACGACCGTCAGCATGATTGATATAAACGACATAGCCATAACCGCTTCCCCATCCGGCTTTCGCAACCGTACCGGCACTGGAAGCAACAACCGTAGTTCCAATCGGAGTTGCCCAGTCAACACCCTTATGGTAAGTTGACGCTCCGCGTACAGGCGCGTTTCTGCGTCCGAACTGTGAAGACAAACGTCCTCCCGAAATCGGTTTGATATATGTCGGCGGAATTTTCGTACCCCTCTCAACAATTTTAGGAACTGCTGCGATGGTTACTTCCTCTTTCAAAACTTCTGTACTGATTTCTTCCTCATTGTGATACGTCTTTACCGCAGCAATTTTGTGGTGACCTGCCGAAGGCTGCTGTAAAACCACCTTATCCGTCGTATACCAGTTGTCATTATCCACATACTGCGTCTCCGCCTCGTAGTCTTCCTCAACATAAACCTCTTCCTGCCATGTCACGGAAAGCTCCGGCTCCGGCGAGGTAATGATAAGCTCCTCACCAATCTGAATGGTAGAATTCTCATCCTCCAGAGAATCATTCAATTCAATAATCGTTTCCAGCGGAATATTATTATTCAATGAAATTTCAGACAAGGTATCTCCTGCCTGCACCTCATATATTTTCTGTACATCCTGCAATTCCGTCACAAGACTGATTGCCTCATCCACCGGCGTAATTTCATCCGATGCCAGATATGACTCGACGATTTCCACTTTATCCTCATATGCCAGAGATGTCAAGCCATAATTGAAATCATCAAATGTCTGTTCTTTTGCCGCCTCAATGCCTGACAGCATCTTCGTCAGCTCTGCTGCAACACCGGACTCAAGCTCAGCTTCTTTTTCTAATTTGGTTTCCTGCTGCTTCTCTTCCCTGCTCTCCGCTGTTGCCGTCAAAACATTAATTTCCCGGTCCTTATCCGGTCCGAGTGCCACAATATATTCCTGTGTATCCTGATATTTATCAAGTGCAGCCTGCAGAACCCGGGTTACCTCCCCGATACTGCTGACATTTACCATAAGCTGGTTTACTTTGATGGTAAAAGCCGGTCGGCGGGTCACTACATGCCCGTCCGCCAGAACAGCCTCCATTTCTGACAGGAGCTCTTCTTCCTTTGTAAAACATTCAAAATATGCTTCTCTTGCAGTAATTGAGAGCTCTGCCTTTGTAAAAAACAATCCGTCCTGCTCTGCTGCAACTGCCTTTCGCGCTTTCCATAACAGTCTGTCCGCTTCTGCTTCATCTGATACGGTGCCGACAAAGATTCCGTTAAGAGAAATTTCAAAAACATTATTTCCCTCTTTTTTCACCTTAGTACAGACAGGCAGTAAAAAAAAGCTTACAACAAAAACCAACGCAACCATCTTTAAATATGTAATTTTTAAATGTCCGCTGTGACTTGTCCATTTCATTATAAGCTATTTCCTTTTTGTCTTTTCTACGCTATAGCCGAATTTTCCGATAGATTCACCCATCTTAAAGTAAGTACCGTGGGAGTACACGATTGGATTCGCATTTTCAAGATGAAAAGAACCCTTTTCATCCATATACTTATCATCAACGCTCACTGCCACCACTTCCGCAATGAACATATCATGAGAGCCGAGTTCCCTGCGCTCCTTTACAACACATTCAATGGAGACCGGACTTTCGGCAATTCTTGGTGCACCGACAACCTTGCCCGGAAGTGCAGTCAGCTTCATTTCCTTAAACTTATCTACATCTCTTCCGCTTTTGACTCCGCAGTAATCCGTTGCGTAAGTCAGTTCTTCCGTTGTAAGGTTAATCACGAACTCACCGGTTTCACAAATCATCGCATGCGAATGACGCTCTTTTCTCACCGAAATAGAAACCATCGGCGGGTCAGAGCATATGGTTCCCGCCCATGCAACCGTGATTATATTTTGATTACCTTTCTTATCTGCAACGCTGACTAAAACCACAGGTAACGGATACAACATATTTCCCGGTTTAAAATCTGTTTTTGACATTCTGAATATCTCCCTTCTACAAAACGCCGAGCATACTGAGAACCTGCATCACTACAGACGCACCCGAAAGTATCACTGCAAGCACCACCAGTCCCTTTGTTCCGTTATTTTTTTTCACTGCTTTTTCAATCTGATCCATGTGATCATTTAAATCTCTCACCTTTACGCTGAGCTGTTCATTGATGACCGCCTGCACATTACGGTACACCTTAACGTCTTCTTTGTGCACGTAGTCCTCAATATGCTTCTGCACCTCATCCAGATACAGACGCACATTCACTATCATTTCTTTTATCTGCTTTACAGACTCCTGCTCCCCGGTATCATCTTTCTCCTTTTCGGCAATCATCTGCTCAAGATTCCGTATCGCACTTTCCACTGACTTCTGATTGGTATCATTGCCAAGCTCCACACGACTGACCGTCGCACTCACCTGATTCATGCCCTCTTCAAGCTGTACTATCGAAGCTTCCGCCTGGCTGAGAGCCGCCTCAAGGCGATATGTCGCATCCTCAAGCTGTTTCCTTGTCTCAGAAGATGCCTCCTCAAGCTGCTTCCTCGTCTCTCCTGCCGATTCGTCCACTCTTCTGGAAAGACTGATAAACTCATCACTGTTATCTGTCTGAGCGAGATTCTGATATGCTTCTATCTGTTCGATGCTGCAGGCTGCCATCTGGGATACCTGTTCCGAAATCTCTATAGTCTTGAGGTTCAGCCGTCTGATTTCCTGCATAACTTTATCATATTCACTCATCTGTTCTTTCAATCTTTGGTTTTCTCTGGCTTCCGCCTCACCATTCGCCTGAATTAATTCTCCTGCATTAAAACGCTTCGCCAGCTTGTCCATAAAGTTATCCATGAAATCCCTCCGCCTTTGCAACTCTACATAGATGATTTTATCGCATTATAAAGTATTGTATCATTTTTTTTCTTTATTTACAACACTGTGCTTTTTTGTGCAGTTTGCACATATATCTGCCACTTCTTTGCCATTTCTTATACAAATTCACTTATATTTCATTCCTTATTCATATTTTGTTCATATTTCATTGCTATACTGTCAATAAGTAATAAACAATTCCTAACGACTATCACTATAGATAAATTTTTTCATAATAGCCGCGGAGCCGCAAGGTTTCGCGGCACTCCTCATTTTAGGAGATTTTCGCACAAAAAAAGCTGCTCTTTTCACTTGGAAAATGCAGCTTTCTCTTTATTCTGTTCCTTCTTCTGTCTGATGCTTCTCAATCAGCTCCCGTACTTCTTCGTTCAGGGACAGCATTCTCGCATCAAGATCCGAAACCATCATGGCACACTCCACAAGCTCCCTCTTGATATGCTCCGGCGCATTCCCTTCAAACTTATAGTAGATTTTATGTTCCAGGCTCGCCCAAAAATCCATCGCTACTGTACGAATCTGAATCTCAACCTTGGCATCCACAATCCGGTCTGACAAAAAAATCGGCACTGTCACAATCAGATGATAGCTTTTATATCCGCTCGGCTTTGGATTCAGTATGTAGTCCTTCACGGAGCACACCTTGATGTCACTCTGGTTAATCAGCATCTCCGCAATCCTGTAGATATCCGATGTAAAAGAACAGATAACCCGAATTCCGGCAATGTCATTGACATAACGCACCATATTTTCAATCGTTGATTCGTAACCGTTTTTCTTTAATTTCTTAACGATACTCTCCGGCGATTTCAAACGCGCCTTGATATGTTCAATCGGATTGTACCGATGCACATGCTGAAACTCATCATTTAAAATCTCAAGCTTCGTCCCTATCTCTTTCAGTGCTGAATTATATACAAGCTGTACTTCCTTCCAACTGTCTATGTCATTTCGAGTGTCAGGTATAAATTCCATGTCCCGTCACCAACTTTCCATAATTACTATAAAAACATTATAGCATAACCATTACAAAAAAAGTATGATTTCACGAATTTTTAACAGCTTTTTAATAAAAATCATCCTCTTCAATCACCTGTATTTCCAGGTAATCAAAATCAATCGACTCTATAAAATTATCCTGATAAAATCTTGCTTTGCTGTGCTGCTTAAATTCCCTGATTGTTTTATCCAGCCAAATCGGTTTCCCCAGATCAAATTCATAAGAAACCTCATCAAGTGCCCCCAGCACCTTCTGCGTCCGGCGCAGTTTGCTCCCGTCGCATATGACGGTATCCCTAATCATTCTGTTATCTTTCCATATTTTTGCCCATAATCGAAACATATTTTCCGCCTTCCTGAATTTACATTTCTTTATTTTAATAGAACGGACATGCATATTCAAGCAATTTGTGAAAAGAATAAATAATATCTTGACACGAGTTTCTTTGTGTTGTAGTATCAAAATATATTTGACGTAGTATTTGAAACTACTTGTTGTTTTTAGGAGGTCGATATATATGCAAATTACATTGAGAGAACCGGGAAGTGCACTCACTCATTTCATCGCCATGACACTGGCACTTGGCGGCTCTGTACCACTTTTGATAAAAGCTGCGGAATGCAGCACCGTTTGTCTTGTCGCCATGTTCATTTTTATTGCAAGCATGATTTTGCTCTACGCAGCAAGCGCGACCTATCATTCAGTCAATCTGCCGGCTGCGATTATTAAAATATACCGCAAGGTAGACCATGCAATGATTTTTGTTTTAATTGCAGGCTCCTACACTCCGATATGCCTGCTTGTGCTGGCACCGAAGCCGGGATATCCTTTACTGATTGCCGTATGGTCCTTTGCCGCTGTGGGAATCGCCGTAAAGCTGCTTTGGATTAACTGTCCGAAATGGTTTTCTTCGGTCATCTATATTTCGATGGGCTGGCTTTGTGTCTTTGCATTCACTCCGATTATCAGCCGTCTTACAGCAGCCGCTTTTGGCTGGCTTCTCGCCGGAGGTCTGATTTATACAATCGGTGGCATTATCTATGCATTAAAACTCCCTATTTTCAATGCAAAGCATAAGTATTTCGGTTCGCACGAGATTTTTCATCTGTTCGTCATGGCCGGAAGTCTTTGTCACTACATTTTTATGTATCAGTATGCAATTGGTATGTAAGCAATTATAAAAAAAGCAAGCAGGTAGCTGAACGCACCTGCTTGTTTTTATGAATCGAAAATGTCTGTCTTGTATTCCCCTACTGCTCAAAACCGTTCGGATTCTGGCTCTGCCATCTCCATGCATCCTCACACATCTCCTTGATGCCTCTCTCAGCTACCCAGCTAAGCTCCTTCTTTGCAAGGGATGCATCTGCATAGTTTGTGGCAATGTCGCCTGCGCGTCTTGGTTTGATTTCATATGGCACGCTGACTCCTGTTGCCTCCTCAAAATTTTTCACAATATCAAGGACACTGTATCCGGTTCCGGTTCCGAGGTTATAGATTTTAAGTCCCGGATTTTCTTTTAATTTCTCAATCGACTTCACATGTCCGATGGCAAGGTCTACGACATGTATATAATCTCTCACTCCGGTTCCGTCCGGTGTGTCATAATCATTTCCAAATACGCCCAGACATTTGAGTTTGCCGACAGCAACCTGTGTCACATAAGGCATAAGGTTGTTCGGTATACCGTTTGGATTCTCTCCGATTTTTCCGCTCTTGTGCGCACCAATCGGATTAAAATAACGGAGCAGAATTACATTCCATTCCGGATCTGCTTTCTGAATATCCGTCAGAATCTGTTCCAGCATGCTCTTCGTCTGTCCGTATGGATTCGTAATCTCTCCCTTCGGACATTTTTCCGTTACCGGAATTTCCGCCGGTGTTCCGTAGACCGTTGCCGAGGATGAAAAAATAATATTTTTCACTCCGTGTCTTCTCATCGCATCAAACAGGACAAGTGAACCCGTAATATTGTTATTGTAGTATTCCCACGGCTTCTGAACCGATTCACCCACGGCTTTCAGACCTGCAAAATGAATCACGCTGTCTATGTCATTCTCTGCAAAAATCTTATCCAGTGCTGCTGAGTCCAGAATATCCGCCTCATAAAATTTGACCGGCTTCCCGGTAATTTCCTTCACTCTTTCCAGCGACTTTGAACTGGAATTTGAAAGGTTATCTACCACAACTACCTCATAGCCTTCATTTTGCAGTTCCACTACTGTATGGCTTCCGATGAAACCGGCTCCACCTGTTACTAATACTGCCATTTTTCCTCCTATCTGCCCTTCACTATTAACAATTCCTTAAAGGACAACTCCGTTTTTTTCAAGGAGGACACGCGCGGTCTCCACGCTGTCAACTCCTTCTTTATTTTTGATTGGTGCAAATTCTTTTTCGCGTACAACTTCATACGGAAGACATGTTCCCATATCGTGTATCATATCAAGCACAAGCTGCTCGAATTTATATCCGTTTGGTTCCTGTGGTTTGACCGGATTGCCGTTTTCATCCAGACAGGCAATTTTCTTTTCCACCAGATGAAGCGGAAGCTCATGCGACATGATACGCTCAAGCTCACTGACCCGGAACAGATAATTTAAAATCACGCCGAAATTGTAGGCATATTCGCCCTTCTCATTCTTCTGGTGACGCATCTCATCCGTCAGTTCATAATACTCTACAATGGAAGGTTTTCCGTCTTCCAGGCACATCACTCCTACCTTTTCATCCGGGCTTGCCTTTCGCACCACCTTCGCGCCCACCATGCATCCGCTCTCAATGCAGGCACCGACGAATGTAGGATCTGCGATATTCTGCAGAACATTATCCACTGCAAACACATTCAGCCATTCAATGCCCGTTTCATGAACGATATCCAAAATACCGCTTCGGTCCATCGAGACAAACCAACCGCCGTTTCCGTTCGGAGAAGTTGAAATTTTTCCCTTTTCCTCCAGAAGCACTTTTCCCTGATAATCAACCGCCGGAGCCATTTCCTGTTTAAAGAAACGGATGTATTCTTCCGGATAACCGAAATAAGAATGCTCCTCAAAAAAACTCACCGTGGCTTCATGGTTCTTATCACTTGTCATCACAAAGAAATAAATGGAATTTCCGGCGAGCTCAGTTACCCTCATCAGGTTGCGGATTAAACATTCAAAAATATATAAATCCTTTGTCACTCCGATGTTATACACACCTTTAGGCGCATCAGAGCCGAGTCTTGTTCCCATTCCGCCTGCAAGCAGCACTGTACCGACTTTTCCCTCTCGGATTGCCTGCAGACCGATTTCATTAAAATGCTCTTCCTTATCAGCAATCTCATCCAGTTGCATTGCTTCCAGCGGTTCAATTCTCCCTCTGCCATGCCCCTTCTGCTTTTCAGCAGAAAAACGAATCACCGAAAAATCCGTCTCCTCAATCTGTGTCAGGAGTTCTTTTTGATTCCCCTCAGGTAATTCATCATAATATTTTAACAAATGCTGCTGGCCGACTGCGCCAAGCTTTTGCATCGCCTCTCCATAATTCATATACGTATTCCTCTTCCCTTTTTATTGCCAAACATAGTTACTTACATTTGAGTGTTATTTTAACAAGTTCAGGACGATTTAGCAAGCGTTGCGGAACAACACTGTTCCCGAGCCCGGCACTTACTATCATCCGCGTGGCATTCCTTACATACATTCCCTTTGTATATTCCGGCAAAAAACCCTGATCAGGTGCTACAAATCCCCCGATAAAAGGAATGCGGAACTGTCCGCCATGTGCATGCCCGCTCAATACCAAATCCATGTCAAATGCTGCATATACAGCTATTTCCTGTGGTTCATGAGCCAAAAGCACTGTAAACGACGCATCCTCCTCTTCAGTCAGAGCGGATAACACTTCCTTTAATTTACTTTCAGAAGATATTGTCTCATCATCCACACCGAGCAAAGTAAAATTCTCTTCTTTCCCGCAGGAAATTTTGACTGGCTCATCCTTTAACACGACCGCTCCAAGCTGCTCCAGTCCGTGAAAAAGATAATATGTGTCAGTGTCAGATAACCAGTTATCATGATTTCCCGTCACGAAATAAACGGGAGCAATCTTCAATGCCTCCTCAACAAGGACAAGCCCCGGCTCTACATCCGGACGGTTGCTGTCAATCAAATCACCGGTTATTACAATCATGTCCGGCTTTTGATTTTTTATTTGCCTTATCAGTCTTTCCTGATGATTTCCAAAGGACTTGTTATGAAGGTCGGAGAGATGAACAATCACAAAACCGTCAAAGCTCTCCGGAAGCTTTTCGCTCTCAATGACATAATCCGACACAGTAATTGCATTATTTTCAAACCGGCAAAAAACTAAAATCAGACAAAAAGCAAGCAGGCCGACAAGAGTCCGCTTCATTTTTTTCTGAAATGTATTCCGCACTCTTATCACCTGCTCTTTCATTCTTCTATTTTATAAGAATTCTACGCCTCTCTCTTTTGCATACCGGACATCTTCCTCTTTCCAGATTGAAGCCTGCACCTCTCCGAGATGCGCCTTACGCAGGAAAAACATACAGATACGCGATTGTCCGATACCTCCGCCGATAGTATATGGCAATTCATGATTCAGAAGTGCCTTCTGGAACGGGAGGTTCGCTCTTTCCGGACATCCGGCCTTTTCCAACTGCTCTTTTAATGACTCTTCATCCACACGAATACCCATCGAAGAAAGCTCCAGTGCAATGTCAAGAACCGGATAGTAAACAATAATATCACCATTCAACTTCCAGTCATCATAGTCCGGTGCTCTTCCGTCATGTGGTTTCCCGGAAGCAAGCTTATCTCCAATCTGCATGATAAACACCGCACCATATTCTTTCGCGATTTTCGTTTCGCGTTCTTTTGCAGTAAGCTCAGGGTAACGGTCCTCCAGCTCCTGCGTTGTCACAAATGTAATTTCCTCCGGCAGAAAACATTCTACATACTGATACTGGTTTGCCATGTATTTCTCAGTTACACGAAGTGCCTCGTATACGGATTTTACGACTTCGCGAAGCGTCTCCTCCGTCCGGTCTTCCCTGCGTATCACCTTTTCCCAGTCCCACTGGTCCACATAAATGGAGTGAATATTGTCTGTCTCTTCATCACGGCGAATTGCATTCATATCGGTGTAAAGACCTTCTCCGACCTCAAACCCGTAATTTTTAAGTGCAAGTCTCTTCCACTTTGCCAGAGAATGGACGATTTCTACATCTTCTCCGTCCTGCTCTAAAATATCAAATCTGACCGGTCGTTCCACACCATTTAAATTGTCATTGAGTCCTGAGTTTGCACCAACAAACAACGGAGCGGAAACACGACTCAAATTCAGTTGTGTTATAAGCTCTCTCTGAAAAAAATCTTTTACTCGTTTGATTGCTTTTTCTGTTTCTTTGATGTTGAGGGACGATTTATAGCCCTCAGGAATCATAATCCGGCTCATTTTTCTTTCCTCCTGCTCATTGCCTCCAACGGCTTTTTTATCCGACAGACTACAGCTCGCAGTTATTCACTGTTCTCGGGAACGGAAGCACATCACGGATGTTTCCCATACCTGTGAGATACATAACACAACGCTCAAAGCCAAGTCCGAAGCCTGCATGTCTGGCTGTTCCGTACTTTCTTAAATCCAGATAGAAATCATAGTCCTCCGGATTCAACTCAAGCTCCTTCATTCGTTCCAAAAGCTTATCGTAATCATCCTCACGCTGACTTCCTCCGATAATCTCTCCGATGCCCGGCACAAGACAATCCATTGCTGCAACTGTCTTTCCGTCTTCGTTCAGCTTCATGTAGAACGCTTTAATCTCCTTCGGATAATCTGTCACGAATACCGGTCTTCCAAACTCTTTCTCTGTCAGATAACGCTCATGCTCTGTCTGCAGGTCGCATCCCCATGAAACCTTATATTCAAATTCATCATTATGCTTCTCTAATATCTTTATGGCATCAGTGTATGTCACATGACCAAAATCTGAATTCATGACATGTGTCAGTCTTTCAATCAGACCCTTGTCCACAAACTGATTAAAGAAATTCATTTCTTCCGGCGCATTTTCAAGCACATAGCGGATAATATATTTTATCATGCTCTCCGCGAGAATCATGTCGTCCTTTAAATCCGCAAACGCAATCTCCGGCTCAATCATCCAGAACTCCGCTGCATGTCTGGTTGTATTGGAATTCTCTGCACGGAAGGTCGGGCCAAATGTGTAAATATTCTTGAAT
The DNA here is from genome assembly GCA_964519385.1 of uncultured Kineothrix sp. Classification (GTDB taxonomy): domain Bacteria; phylum Bacillota; class Clostridia; order Lachnospirales; family Lachnospiraceae; genus SVFI01. The sequence continues at coordinate 13,462 of CAZFLR010000015.1, read as the reverse complement.
GCCATTGCATATGTCTCGCCGTTAAGCTGTCCGCTCACGGTAAGGTTTGTCGGTTTTCCGAAGAAATCCTGTGAAAAATCAACGCTGCCATCCTCCTTGCGGGCAAGGTCATTCAGATTCATCGTTGTTACCTGGAACATTTCACCTGCACCCTCGCAGTCACTTCCGGTAATAATCGGTGTGTGCACATAAACGAAATCTCTCTCCTGAAAGAATTTGTGAATTGCATACGCAGCAAGAGAACGCACGCGGAACACAGCTTCAAAGGTATTGGTTCTCGGTCTGAGGTGTGAGATTGTTCTTAAATACTCAAACGTATGTCTCTTTTTCTGAAGCGGATAATCCGGCGTTGAGGTTCCTTCAATCACAACCTCTGTTGCCTGAATCTCAAATTTCTGCTTTGCTTCCGGAGTCGGTGTCACAACTCCCTTCACGATAAGTGCTGCACCCACATTTAATTTATTTATCTCATTAAAGTTAGAGAGGGCATCGGAATACACAACCTGAATCGGTTCAAAAAACGTTCCGTCATTGATGACAAGAAATCCGAATGTCTTGCTGTCACGCTTACTTCTAAGCCATCCTCCGATGGTAACCTCCTTATTTAAATATTCTTCTTCTTTTCGATACAAATCCCTGATATTTACTAAATCCATTGATTTTACTCCTTTTTCAATATCCGTTTTTTACCACAAAGGTGATTATATCTCATTTATTTCGTTTTTACAACTGTTGCTTTGCTGAATAATCCGTAGATCTTCCTGCTTCCGCATTTTTTATACGCGCGGACTTTAAAATAGTATTTTCGGGACGATTTCAGATTTTGAACCTTATAGGATGTCACCGACGCTTTTGTCAGTGTCTTAACTTTTTTGTAAACTCCGTTTGCACTTGTTGCCATCCAGACTTCATAGCCCCTGCCATTCTTCTTAGCCCATTTTAAAGTGACCGCCTTCTTTGCATCCGCTGTTGCAGTCAGAGTTTTTATCTGTCCCGGTTTCCTGTAGGCTGAAGATTTTCCTACGGTAACCGGCATTTTAACTTTCTTTCCGCGATAGCTGACGGTAATTACCTGATGTCCCTTTTTATAAGGATTGTATCCGCTGCACATTTTAGATGTAATCGGAACATATGCCTTTCCGTGACTGCAGGTCAGAATCAGATAGCGGTTCATCTCGTCCACGGTGGTTCCCACAGCGTAATTTGCCGTTCCCTTATCATTCGTCATTATCGTCTTAACCTTACAGCTTCCGACAAACATTTGTACCCAGTTTTTTCCGTAGGTGCCTCCTGTACAGTAACCGATACCTATATGCGTATATCCTCTGCCAAGGATGTTGGCTCTGTGCCCGCTGCTGTTCATCCAGCCTGTCATGACGGAACCGGCATCCGAATAACCGGCAGCAATATTCTCTCCGGCAGAATTATAGTCGATTTCCTGCTCCTCAAGGGCTGTAAAGCAGGTACTTCCGTCCGGTCTCATATGCGAGAAATAATCTGCGATTTCTCCGGCCCGCACGCCTGCTGCCTCTTGAATTCCGGCAAATATACTGAGTGGTTCCATTCCCTGTGCAAGGCGTTCCTGATTGACCTTTTTCAGAACCTCCCACTCCTTTGCATTTGCAATTTTATTATAGGGCTCGGCTGCCTGCGCCCCAACTCCGGTCACAGCCAGAGCAATCACAAAGATAAACGATACAATCAGACTCTTATACTTTTTCATTCATCATCTCTCCCATTCCGTGAATATAGGTACAATCTGTTTATAATAACGATTTCCGTCCTCCTGGCTGAACACCTTCACAAGTGCATTATTCAGTGTCTGCTTATCCGTAGCCTGAAGCATACAGGAATAAATCTTCTTATAGGCTCCTCCCTGCAAATTCTCCGCTTTCAGTATATGTCTGACTTTTTTACGGACTGTTTCCGGAACACTTTTTATATTTTCGTTTTCATTTGCCGGCTTCTGTTTTACACCTTTCGCCGGTTGTTTTTCCGGCTTCCGTGGGCTGATATTTTCTCTGCGCACGACAGTCATTCCTCTTGCTTTCCAGAAATCAACAATGCTGTCATATCCGCTGTCTCTGCTGATTACATAGTATTCCTTGATTCCCGTATGTGCCACCAGATATCCGAGATACGTCGTCAACTGAAAATCGAGATAATTTTTTGCCGTCTTGCTCGTCTTAATATACTCCACATGCGATACCGAAGTAGAAATTCTCACATGATCATCAAAAGGAACTGCACCGGTCTTTGGTCCGTAAAACACAACAATCAGGTCATCCTCATGCAATTGTTCTATACCATACAATCCCTTTACACCCGTATTTTCATAATCAATCAGATAAATTGCCATTTCCTCTCTCCTCCTTTTCCTTTCCTCTCTTCCGGCTGCGGATATAATCTTTTACCTCCGCATCCGGAATTTTTGATTCCACAATCTTCTGCAATGCTTTATTATATGTGGCATTGTCCAGACGGCAGCTTCTTAAAAACGCATCTGAAAATGTGACATCATAATAATCAGTGCCACTCTCACTTTAAATTCCTCTCCGCTCTGCAGATAAGGAAGAAGAAATTTCCATGTGAGAGCTCTGTCTTTTCTGAGTATATCCATCTTCATAAAAACACTGTCACACAGGGACCAGTTCGTGACACGCGGTATAAAATCCCGAATATAGTCAAGTGCCCGCTCCGGTGTCATTTTCAGCGTAACATAACCGATTATCATTCCCCTCAGCATAACTTCTTCAAAATATATATCTTCTGTCGCAAGCTCAGCCTCCCAGTTGGCACCGGCTAACTGTTTCATAAGCCACTATCCTTTTCCTGATATGTCCGCCTAAACACCTCTGCCTGTATAATATAAACATCACTCAGGTCATCTCTTCGCACTGCCAGATAATCTCCCCTCTCTCCCACGAAATAATCCGTTCCGTTTTTTGAAAAAACTCTTGTCCTCTGCTCAAGCTTCTGTGCCAGAATACACGCGCCCCGTCTCGGATAACAGAGATGTGCCAGCTCGTCAATCGGAATATAGCTTCCGTCATCGATTCTCTCCACAGCCGGTATGAAATCAAATAATTGTGTGAAAATATCCAGCTTCTCTTCGTTCTTTTCATAGCTGGATTCAAATTTTTGACGTTCTATCTGATAGACCTCTCCCAGACAGCCTATCATGACATAAACATCTTCACTTGCCTTTATCAGAACCCCCGTATCATTTTCAAGGGTACGGACAGACAGTGTAACTCCCTCGGGTACGATATCTGTTGTTTTTACATATGCCCAGGAAACCTTTGCCTTTTCATATTCTTTCATCGCACCGATACGCTCTAAGGCTTCCTTTGCAAAAGTCGCCGCATTGATTACTTCGCATCCAAGAAAATATTCATTCGCCCGCAGCATAAAATATTCTGTCGCATCTGTCACATCCGCTTCAGACATGCAGACGTTCAAAAGCACCTCCGAAATACTTCCCTGTGCCCACTCAGCCGTTCCCTTCGCTATCCCAAACTGTCCAAACACGAAATCGATTAACTCCAGTGCCCTGACCCGGTCCGTGTGGCACATACATCGTACCAGAAAGCTGTCCGACATTTTTCCTACCAGCATAAGCACGCTGGTATCCGTCTCTTCCAATATCTTCCGCGCCTGCTCCTTAACACAATGCTCTTCGCCTTCCCTTACAAGAGCAAGCGATTCCGTTTCATGCCGGTACACTCTTGCCCCGGCTCCTGCTGCCGTTTCAGCATATATCTCCGAAAACCGTCTCATTCATTTCCTTCCTTTACCCTATATCCGCACGCCTCAAAAAAGTGCTCCGACAAAAATGTAAAATACAGATATAATCTGTTATCTTTTATTTCCATAATCTTGGCATAAGCATTTTCTTCTCCTAGCACAATCTCCATATCCTGATAAAGTGCAAATTCATTCATCTGCTCCATATCACACTGTATACAAATCCGGTGTTCACAAATTGCCGTAATCTCTCCCTGCACGGATGCTTTAATCACGCTTTTCCCCTGAAGCAGATAAAGCACGGCACTGACAGGACAAAGCAAATCTGTCATAATCTCCCTGACTCTGTTTTCAAGGCTGACCTCATGCACTCCCGTTATCTTCCTTACATCGGACACCATAAAACGATCATGAATTCCCTTCATGGAAATTTCAAAGCTTTTATTCAGTCCCAGCTCCCCCTTCAAATATCGCTTCGTCTGCTCAGATATCAATATCTGCCCGCCAATGCTGTATGTCTGTATACGCGAGCAAAGATTGACCACCTGACCGATTACGTTATAACGCATAAACTGCTCCGAACCGATATTTCCGATAAAGACCTCTCCGGTGTGAATACCGATGCCCGCCTCTATCTGCGGATATCCGTTTTTAACATTAAACTCATTTACCCCGGGCATGCGGTTCTGCATCTCTATCGCTGCTGCAATCGCATCATCTGTCGCGTTCTCAGCCACAAGGGGTGCTCCAAAGACAGTCAGAATGGCATCTCCGATAAATTCAATAATTGTTCCCCGGTACTTCACAATGATATCTGTCATTTCCGAAAAATAGTGGTTCAGAATCGAAACCACCTCATCCGCCGACAAACGTTCTGAAAGTGCCGTAAACCCGCGTAAATCAGCCATCATTACCGTAACCGTTCTCTTTTCTCCGCCTATCGCAGCTCCCTCCGGCCGCTCCAGTATGACATCCACAACCTCGTCCGAAAAGTATTTCCCCAGAATCTGATGAAGTAATTTATTTCTTACAGAAAGCTGCTCATTCAACCTTTTGATTTCCTTTGCCGATGCCAGCTCCATCGCCTGTTTCTGCACAATTTTCTCGTAGCTTCTTGTCATCTCATTCTGCAGGGCAGCCCTCTCCATACGAAGCATGGATGCTCCGGAAAACGGCTTGTGCAAAACAACGGTTGCCCCCAGCTCATAGCATTTCTCATCAATTTCTTTTTCTTTGACAGCCGACATAAAAAAGAGCGGAATACCCACAAAAGCCGGTTTTGAGAGCAAATAGCGGATGGAAGCAAAGTCTTCGCTGCATCCTGACTCATAATCAACCAGAAGAAGTGACGGCATTGTATTGGCCTCAAGTGCTCTGGCCGCAGCATTTTTTAACGCCTCCATATGGAATATACAAAAAGCCCTCAATCCGCCGCCTGCATTGATGCGACGTTGCGCTTCAATCATATCTTCTCTTGAATTACACAAAACCCAGACATCTTTTTTCATCTATCCCTCACATCTGTTTATCTGTTATCGCGGTTAAAGAAGCGATACTGGTTATCATCATATTTCCTTTTTGGCACTTTTACATTTTTTGCCTTGCATCTGTCACAAAGAACTCCCGTGCGTATACCGGCTCCGCACCCGGCGCACACAAGCAGAATGGGTGACCCCATCGGTATTTCCAGTCTCTCATCCTTTAGAAAATACTCAATGGTAGCTCTCGGAACCCCGGTGGCACGCATAATTTCCGTCACACTTCTCGGACCTTCCTTATCCAGATAATTCCGGACTTTCTGATAGCTGTCATAATCCTCGAAACCACAATCCGTACACCTATAGGTTCCTCTCGAAACCTGTCGCAGCTCCCCTCCGCATTGCCTGCAGACAACCGGAGCCTGATTGATTTTCAAAGCATTATGCCTTCCTTTTTTCACAGACTTCTCTGTCGTCTCATCCCTCACCTGCGCAGGAACATAATGATTCCCAGGCAGTTGCATCCTCGCCGTAGCTGCACTGAAAGACTTGCTGTACGGCTGATGGTTCTGTTCCTTCTGCTGTTCTTTCTGCTCTTTCTTTTCACTTCCGAGCAGACCATGAAGTCTTTCCAGAAGCTGTTCCATTGCCAGCTCCTCATTTTCATTATAGGCAATCGTCTGTACATTGTTCAGATAAAAACGGAACATTTCACTCAGAGGAGCTCCCGTCAGATTCAATGGCACAATTGTCTTTCTGTGATTAATCGCACAATCAATTTCCTTCTCCACCCATATAGAATCCTGGGAGGACTCTGAGAGCACAAGCAGAAACACCTTACATTTCTCGATTGCGCGAGGTATCTCCCTTGCATAGTTGGAACCCGCCGGTATCATTTCCGGTGCCTTCCAATAGGTAATTCCGTCATCAACAAGTGACTGGACAATTTTCTTTATAGTCTGTGTATCTTTTGAACTGTAACTTATAAAAACTGTATTCGACACACTTTTCTCCTCTCCGGTTATTCTTCTAAATATTGTTTCCCTGCACGAATCATTTTTTCACATTCCGCGCACAGCCGTCCCAGATAACGGCGGACATAAAGACTGTCATCCTGTCGGCTCCTGAGCTCATGCTCCTTCGCCATCTCCGACAGCTCCATCGCTCCGATACTTGCAGATGTACTCTTTAATGAATGGACATCCACACTGTATGCCTTCATGTCTCCCAACGTTCCCGTCCTGCGGATTCTTTCCAGCTTTTCAGGAAGCTCTTCAAAATAAATTGTCAGAATCTCGTCATATGTCTCCACATTACCGCCCATATTTCTCAGACCCTTTTTCAAATCTACTCCATATTTTTCCAAAGCACGGAATTTCTCATCCTCAAGCGATATTTTTTTCTCCTCCGGGAACAGACTCTTTTCTTCCTTATGCACAGCTCTCTCCACAATCCGTACCATATCTCTCGGAAGACACTTTACCACAACATCCTCCAACTGATGGTAGTCAATCGGTTTGCTCAGATAATCCACAAAACCTTCCTGCAAATACATTTCCTTTGCACCGTATATCGCGTTGGCAGTGAGAACCACAACCGGTGTATCCGGCGGTGTCTTCATCTGCTCCGGCATTTCCTTCCACATTCTGCAAATCTCATGAAATGTTTCAATTCCATCCATCTCCGGCATCATGTGGTCCATAAAAATCAAATCAAAGGCTTCTCCGCAGACTTTGTCTATCGCTTCCCGGCCGGATGTAGCTGTCACTATATTCATCTGCGTATGCTTCAAAAGTCCGGTAAATACCTCCAGATTCATACGATTGTCATCCACGACAAGAACCTTTACCTCAGCCGCCTCAAATGAACATCCTGTTTCCATATGATCTGTTCTGTGCAGCACAAGAATCTGTTCAATCGGTCCGATTGGAGCCGCGTCCACAACCTCCTGTTTCAGGTTAAAATAAAAATTGGAGCCCTTACCGTATTCGCTCTCAAGCTTCAGCTCACTCCCCATCATACGCAGGAAGCTGGTGGTGATACTCATTCCCAGTCCGGTTCCCTCAATATCCCTGTTTTTCGGTTCCTCCAGACGCTGGAAGGAATCAAAAATCCTGCTTTGGTCCTCCCGGCGAATACCGATACCCGTATCTTCCACCTCAATATGAAGCATGTAACTGTCATCTTCCTGAAAGCTTCCCGATACGCGCAGCGTTACCGAACCCTCATTCGTGTATTTAACCGCATTCGACAAAATGTTCAATATAATCTGACGAAGACGCACATCATCTCCGCACAGGCGGGAAGGAAGATTTTCATCCGCCTCAACCACAAAGGAAAGCTGCTTCTCCCTTGCCTTAATTTCAATCATGTTCACAAGATCATGAATGACAGAGGCCACCTCATAATGAACCGGTATAATCTCCATTTTTCCGGATTCAATCTTTGAAAAATCAAGAATATCATTGATGATGGACAGAAGCGACCTTCCGGCCTCACGTATGTTTTCGGCATATCCGGCCACATCCTCCGAGATTGCTTCCCTCACAATCATCTCATTCATGCCGAGCATCGTGTTAATCGGCGTGCGGATTTCATGAGACATATTCGCAAGGAAATTGCTCTTTGCACGATTGGCTTCATTTGCCTCATAGCTGAGTCTTTCCAAATCCTTCGTGTACTGTTTTAATTTCGTAATATCCGTCAGCGTGACTGCATATCCCATGATACTTCCGTTATCATACACTCTTCTGACCGCAATCTGGTAATCCTTTCCGTCAATACAATACTCTTCTTTTCCGCTCAGAAATTCCTTTCTGACTTTTTCCGATATCTCATTTCGGTCGGAGCCGTTAATCCATGTAAGAATACGCTCTGCGGTTTTATTGGCAAACTCCACGCCTCCGTCTTCTCTCGTGACAAGGATAAGCTGTGAATTTTCAATTGCCATCTCATAGATAGCCGTATCGACCGTATCAAACATACGGTACCGGAGGATACAATACAAGAATACAAGCGAATAAATTGCAAAAATCATAGGACCGAAATCGTAATAAAGCGGAATAAATAAAACTCCGATAATCGCGATAACGGCGACCAGACTTCCGTAGCCTACCAAAGCCATAACCTGCTTTTCCTGTGGACCTTTGGCAACTCTCCGGTGTCTCAGACAACGCCATGCGAAATACAGAAAGAGGAACATGACATATCCGAAAAAGAAATAGTAATACGGTGCTTTTCCAAGACTGCAGAAAGCATGTCCGTCCTTCCATATCATACCGACCGAAGTGTAATACAATCTGTTATATTTTGCAGTCATGACGACAAAGAAAGACAAAAATCCGATTCCCCACAAAACCGGGAGTGTGAGATTGTAAAATTTCCAGTTATAATACTTACCTATACCTGTCACAAAACAGACTCCGGCAAAGCATTTACCCATATATCCGATTTGAATTGCCAGCAGCATCTCCTGCGGATTAGTCGAAAGCAACTCAAAGGTATATCCCATCAGTATGAAAATATTTAACACAATGGCAAGCACAATAAAAGAATTACTTTGTCTGCCTTTTCTTCTGAGAAGAAGATAAAGCATGTATAAACATATAATGACACCGGCAATATGCAGTTCCAGCATTAATTCATACACAACAATTCCCTCCCTGTTTTCCATAGGGTACAGACACCCCACTTTACATACTGCTTACAGTATACTAAAAAAAAAGCATGCTGTCAGCATGCTTTTCCTTATTTTCTCTATTCCTGCTCATGAATACGCTCTGTAATAAGCTGTCTCATCTCGTCCTTTTTCTTGTCCATCGCAAAAGCAAGCTCCGAATACAGATTGTTCTCCGCAAGCTTAAAATACCGCTCATCAATGGTCGTATTCTTCTTGCCCTCCGCATTTCTCTGTTGATTCCTCTGGTACATACACTTCAATATGCCTACCAGTTGCTTCGGCTCACAACTGAAAATCGCTTCCTTGTACTTCTGCTCCCTCTGTTTATCATTCGGTATCCACATGGCATCAATCTGAGGTATCTCATCAATAACCGCCAATGCCTGCGCCTTGTCCATCGCTTTTCGTATGCGCTGTTTATCACTGTCCACGGGAATATACAGCTTGGTGCTTTTCTCCTTAATCGGGACAATCAGATAATATAATTTTTTCTTGTCACTCATCGGGAGATCTAAATGTACCTTGTCTTCCACTTTACATATTCCATTGTTGGCATTTATCACGTAGTCACCTATTTCAAACATTTCGCTCACACCTCCATCAAATGCCTTTATATCCATATCTTTCCCTAATATTTTAACATTTAAAACACTTTTTCGTAAGCGATTTTTTTCAAGGTTCTCTCTTTTTTTACTGCCATCCGCGCTATAAAATTTCTTCGATGAAAATCGTTCTTTCCTTTCCGAGATCCACGACGCGCTCTTCCGTCACGGAACGATTAACGCGATTGTAATATATTTTTACCAAAGGTCTCGGACCGTCATTTTGGCGTATATTTGACACAATTCCGACCTCCTTGGTAGACAGGCGGACCATAACTCCAAGCGGATAAATCGGAATATTGTTGACAAATGCATCAACGACCTTCGGATCATAGTAGATACCGCTGGCCCCATAGATTTCCTCCACCGCCAGATACGGAGGCATGTCCATATATGTGACTGCTGCAGCGTAACGTTCACAGACGGCAATGATACGTGCCCCGAGCGGAATTTCCTCCTTCCGGCTTCCCTTCGGATATCCGGAGCCGTCATATCTTTCATGATGTGACTGAATACAAGTGGCAATCACGCGCGGAATATTTTTCTGCAGTGCAAAATAATAACCGTATGTCGGATGCTCCTGCCACAGCTTTTCCTCCGCCTCATTGCGATGGTCAATTCTTACCAAATTCGGCATCTCGGCGATTCCCATGTTATGCAAAAGCGCACTAATCAGAACGACAAGCAGCTCCTCAACAGGCAGGTTCATACATCCGGCAACCAGTCCGCTGAGCACCGCTGTATAAATGGCATGCTCATACAATCGTACCTTGTCAATGATGCGCAGCTCCACCAGTGTTTTTAACACTTCCTCATTGCGTGCAATTTTATGAATCAGCTTCTCGAGCAGCTTCGCCACTTCTACCACGTGATCATTTTTATTCGCCTCCGGCTGAAGCGGCGATACACTTCTCAGAATATGAATGAAATCCTCTTCCAGAGAGTGCTCCATTTTATCTATCGGTGTTATCAAAATAGTGTTAGGATCGACAATATCCACCATCTCAATCCCGATTTCCTTAAGCTGATCCAGATTACGATTGCTTAAAATAGTTCCTGCCTTGAGCAGGCAAATGTCGGAATCCGGCTGAAAAACTGTTTGTTCCAGTTGCATTCCCGGCTTCACAGCCTTAATTTTAATTTTTCCCATTACATAAATACCTCAAAAATAACTCCTCTCTTATTGTCCACAATAAAAGAGGAGCTGTCAACTACTGATGATAATATGACAAAAATTCCTTTAAACTGTCTGCTGCACGTGTAAGAGCCTCGCAGTCCGGAAGATAAACGATTCGGAAATGATCCGGTTTCTCCCAGTGGAAGCCTCCGCCGTGTGTAAATAAAATGTGCTTTTCTTTCAGGAAATCGAGGACAAATTTTTCATCGTTAGTGATTCCCATCTTTTCAATATCCAATTTCGGGAACATATAAAATGCCGCCTTCGGCTTCACCACGCTGATACCTTCCATATCACAGATGGCATTGTACATGCACTCTCTCTGTTCATAAATACGTCCTCCCGGTACAACCAGCTTCCTGGTTTCCTCTCTCTCAGCAAGTGCTGCCGGAATCAGTGACTGTGCCGGAACATTTGAACAAAGACGCATTGAGGAAAGGAGCTTAAGTCCCTCTATGTAACCCTTTGCACGGGATTTGTCGCCGCAAAGAACCATCCATCCGCATCGATATCCTGCAATCAGATGTGATTTGGAAAGACCGTTAAAGCTGAGTGTCAGCAAATCAGGCGCGAGCGATGCAAGTGCCGTATGTTCAAGTCCGTCCATAACCAGACGGTCATATATCTCATCGGCGAACAAAATTAAATCATGCTCTCTGGCAAGCTCAACAATCTGCTGCAAAATTTCTATCGGATAAAGTGCTCCGGTCGGATTATTCGGGTTGATTACCACAATCCCCTTCGTCCTGTCCGTTATCTTTTTGCGCATATCCTCTATGTCCGGATACCATTCCTGCTCCTCATCACATATGTAGTGAACCGCATTACCTCCGGCTAACGTCACTGATGCAGTCCAAAGCGGATAATCCGGTGCAGGTACCAGCACCTCATCACCGGAATTAAGAAGTCCCTGCATGGACATCGTAATCATCTCACTGACTCCGTTTCCGGTGTAAATATCGTCAATCGAAACATTTGGCATATTCTTTTCTTTACAGTAATCCAGAATTGCTTCCCTCGCTGCAAGAAGTCCCTTTGAATCCGAATATCCCTCTGTCCTTGTCAGATTTTCCTCAATCGCACGTGTCACTGCCTCAGGCGCGTGAAAACCGAACGGTGCCGGATTTCCGATATTAAGCTTTACAATATCTATCCCCTCTGCGCTGAGTCTGTCTGCCTCATCCATAATAGGTCCGCGAATATCATAACAGACATAATCCAGCTTTTTCGATTTCTCATATACTTTCATTTGAATTTCCCACCTTTTTCAGGTAATCAAAGCTTACCGATTTTTTTCATCCCTATTATCATATTCTCTTTCAATTTATGTGTCAATTACATGCTTTCGTAAAATATCAAAAAAAGATACCTGTTATCCCGATTTCCAGTCCGATTCCAATCAAAATAAGTCCGCCGAGCACAGATGCCTTGCTTGAGAGTTTCGTTCCGAATTTCTTTCCGATGAGAATTCCTGCCATACATATGATAAATGTAACAAGCGCGATGATTCCGGATGCAAGCACTGCCTGACCCAAATTGTAATGCGCGATGGTAAATCCAACAGAAAGTGCATCAATCGATGTCGCGATTCCCTGGACAAACAAAACCCACATCGTAAGTTCTCCCTTTTTCACATCCTCCTCTTCACCGCGAACTCCCGACACAAGCATTTTTCCGCCGATACCCGCAAGTAAAAACAGTGCAATCCACGGGATAAACGGCTCAAACATCTTAAAATAGCTGAGCATGGTGTGCACAAGAAGCCATCCCGTCATTGGCATAAACGCCTGAAAAAAAGCGAATACGCCCGCAACGATGCCCATTTTCTTTTTCTTCATTTCCGGGTCATTTAAGCCGTTAGCAAGGGACACCGAAAAAGCGTCCATCGCAAGACCCACGCCCAGCAAAATGCTGTTTACAAAAAACTGAATACTAAACTGCATTATGATTCCTCCTTAAATTTTTTATCCTATAGTTTCTCAAAAGCCCCGTTCCCGGCTTTCGCTTAAATAAAACACCCCCCGGATAACTGTTCTGCTATCCGGGGGGTACCTGACAAAAGTATAGACTCCTTGTATAGCTTTTACAGTTATACATGAGTCTCGCAATTTAAAACAAGCCAGGCAAAATGCCAGTATGTTGACTTGCTACGTTTACCGCTCGCTACTCCCTCATGGGTATTCATTTCGTAATACCTTACCACGCATATTTCAACTTGTCAATTATTTTATGCCCTCTTTCAATAGATTCTTTTCATGAAAATCACGGATACAACCACCGATAACAGCTCTGCTATCAGGAAGCACATCCACACCAGGGAAATCTGTCCGATTACCGCCTTTGCCATTTCGGTAAATATATATGCAAGAGGAATCACGAACAAAAATTGTCTGCAGACAGATACGATGAGCGACTCCAATCCACTGTCCAGAGCCTGAAAAATTCCCTGAAATGCGATATTGGCTCCGGCAAAAACATAACTGATTGCAATCATTCTTATCGCACTGATGCACAAGGTCTTCGTTTCACCGGATAAACCAAAGAATATCTTATAAGATAAGTGTATCTAATGCTAAGTTAGCTCTGACGAGCTTATAATTATTCACTCCAAGCATATTCAATTTATGAGCGTCTCAACGTGTGTTTTGTACTTTTTTATTTTTTTACATGAAAAAAGGCTATCCAATCTTTTTTACTAGATAACCTTTAGGATTTTTATGTTGTTTCTATATCTGTTTCTTCACTATGGAATCCTTCGCGTACCCATTTTACATAAGCC
>CAZFLR010000014.1:0-47395 GCA_964519385.1 uncultured Kineothrix sp. | reverse complement strand
TGTGACCCTCTGCTTGTAAGGCAGATGCTCTCCCAGCTGAGCTAAGATCCCATAGCGAAGCGGGTATTTCTCAACCCGCTTTGCTAGTATACTATTAAACGTATCTGCTTGTCAACCTATTTTTTGTTTTTTTATAGAGTTTTGTTTAAATTTATTTACAACCATTTTAAATGTGTTATACTTGTGGCAAAGAGAAGCGAGTTTGTTTCTTTCAAATAAATGTCCGATCCAGTAGTGAAAATAAAAAAGATAAAATAAGAAGTGGGTATTAGGAATGTATTATCACGGAACGACAAAGGGTAATACAGATGATATAGTGAAGACCAAACTTATGATTCCGAGCGTTGGTGATGAACAGTGGCTTGGAGATGGATGTTATTTTTATGTTGATGCCGAGTATGCGTTTAGATGGATTCTTATAAAATATACAAATAATTTTAGAAATGAGTTTTCGGCTGATTATAGTAACATATATGGGGAATATACTATAGTGTCGGCAGAAATAAATATTGATGATGAGCGTTTGTTCTCGATGAAAAATAATTCTGTTGTGGACGGAGTTGTTTTTAATTTATAATAAAAAGTATGATGCGGTAAAGGCTGTTTTTCCGATTAGTTATATATATGATGATTCAAGAATGGATTTTCTTCCGGAACCACAGATATGCGTTAAAAACAGTAAAATACTATCAGATTTTAAGCTCTTTTCGTCGGAGTCTGTACCGAAAGTGTATGCGGAATTTATTAAGGCGTATAACGATATTAAATACGCTTTAAAAAAGAGAGAAAAGGATTTGAACAGGTATAAAGCAAAACATAAAATATAGGAAGAAGGAGTTGACATAATATAACTGAAATTGAAAAAATCAAAAAAAGAATTGACGATATGTCGATAGAAGAGTTTGATAATGTTTTATATAATTGCGGAGTTGAGTTGATTAAGCCTTCTGTCGAGAGTTCATATGTTAAATGTTTAAAGAAGAATATTACAGATGTTGAGTATAGGAAAACAGTTTTCAGATATGATATCAAAGCAGAATTATTTGATAGAGATGTGTCTGAACAAGAAAATCAAGAGATTGCATAATGAAAGAAATTAAAAGTGTTTTAAGGTTTGAACATTATATTGTGGATTATATTAATTTTAGGAATAATCCGGAGTTTGAAGGAGAAGAGACAACTATTGACTTTGTCCCAAAAGCTGAATTTAATGTTGAGGGAAATGATTTGTTAGTATTTTTAACAATAGATGTATTTAGAGATGCAGTGAAACACAATTATCCATTTGAAATGACAGTCAGTGTTGTTGGTTATTTTACAATCACTAATGATGAAAATGTTGAAAAATATAAAACAAATGCTGTGGCTGTATTGTTTCCGTATGTGCGTTCAATTATCTCTACATACACAGCTGCTGCAAATGTTAATCCGTTAATTTTGCCAACTGTTAATATTAATAAAATGTTGGGAGAGGAATAAGACCACTTTATACGGGAAATGTACTAAATGTGCAGTTTCTCGTTTTTTATTACCCGCAAGGAAAAGATTATAAAAAAGAATATACAAGATGATTTCAATTGTGTTATGATTGTAAATCATAAGAGACAATGAGAGGAATTACAGAAGTGATAAATACGAAAAAAAAGAGAAATCTCCTGAATATAGTGTTGTTGGTTGCAGGCATTGTTGTTTCGATTATCGCGACCTATAAGACGATATATTTTGGGTGTGATATTGATGAGTCTTATGCGATTACGCTTTCCTACCGGCTGGTCATGGGAGATCATCTGTTTAAGGAAATGTGGGAGGTGCATCAGACCTCGGCGATTTTTATGGCTCCCCTGATTTGGATTTACAGAAGGGTTGTCGGCAATACGATAGGCATGGTTGTGTTTCTTCGCATGGCAGGCTGTGTGATACAGTGTCTGGTTGCGATATGTCTGTATCGCAGCCTTTCCAAACATATAGATAAGAGATCTGCCTGCATTATGGCATTTATTTTTTACAATTTCTCGCCAAAATATCTAAGCGTTCTGGAATTTTGTTTCCTGCAGTATCTGTTCCTGACGCTGTTCCTTATCTGTTTTCTGGACTATATGCATGATGGAAGGAAATGGCATCTGATTGGCATGGGGCTGGCAATGGCGGGAACGGTACTTGCCTATCCGCAGACCTTCTTTTTCGTTCCGCTCGAGTATTTCCTGCTCTGGCTTATTTTTAAAAACAGGGAGGACGGAAAAAAAGCAGCCGGAAACCTGCTCCGTGTTTTCGGAGCTGAGGCTGTGTGCGGAATCCTCTTTCTTGGATACGTTCTGATGTATGTGTCACCTTCGGAACTGATTGAAAACATTCCTATGATATTGGCGGACCAGTCACATAGTATGCCTTTGATTGAACGCATTGTGAGTCTGGCGGTGGAGTTTTTCAGATTTGGATTTGGCCTGTTTGTGATTCTGTTTATCTATGAAATGGTCGGATATATATATAAGAAGAAAAAGGGAACGGAGCTTTCCTGGGGCAAGGAGGCTTGTCTGCTTGTATGTATGACAGTCTGGCTGATTCCTATGCTGATTTATGACGGTCAGCCGGGAATCCGGCATCTGGATACTTTTTATTTTATTTTTGCACCTCTGATCGGACTGGGGTATTTAAACCTGCGCACGGCAAAAAGGCACCCAATGTCAAAGTATATCCGGATGATGCAGGGAATTATGCTGGCTGTTTTCTGTGGTTGCTGTATCGGATCCAATCTTACTATTTATGCAAACAGCGGACTGCTTTTACCGCTGCTGTATCTGGTTTGGATGGAATATCTGCTCAACAGAGAAGCGGAGCAACAGGATAAGGGAATCTCACGTGCGGCTCAAAATATAAGCTTTTTACTTCTTTTGCTCTTATGCGCGGGCTTTCTCACTGCAAGGTGTACACTGGTACGCTTTACGAGTGTGCAGCCTAAAACAGTGTTTGAGGACATGTACCAGATTGGCGTTGGTACGGGAAAGGGTCTTTATGTGACGGAGAAAGAACACATACAATATCATTCAAAGATGGCGACTCTTCAAAAGTATGTTGGAGTTGAAGATACAGTATTTTACATGGGAAGCGATACTTACCTTTCCTTCCTTATAGGAAATCAGATTGCAGTGCCGACATCCATCAGTACACCGATTTATGACCACACGGTAATAGAATATTACGAAAGATATCCGTATAAAATGCCGGACATTATTTTTGTGGATAAATATTATGTAAACTTATCGGAAATGCAATATGAGGGAGAGTTCGGGGAATGGCTTCGTGAAAATTATGACCTGGAACATGTGATTGATGAAGATTTCGCACAGATAGTATACAGAAAACAGGGTGACTTTTAATGGCAAAGCTGGAGGCAGATTATACACAGGGAACTGTGTGGAAGCAGTTGATTGTTTTTGCAATTCCTTTTTTTATCAGCAATTTAATACAGTCATTTTATAGTGTGGCAGATTTGATGATTGTTTCTTATTTTGGCGGGACGCAGAGTGTGGCAGCCGTCAATACAGGCAGTTCAATCATTATCATTATTACCAATCTTGCAACGGGAATTGCATCCGGTGGAACTGTGCTGGTCGGACAGTTTCTGGGAGCCGGTAAGAGGGAAAAGATTTGCAGGGTAATCAGCACTCTGTTCCTTACCTTATTTGGAATGGCAATTATTATTATGGTAGGTATGTCAGTTTTTGCACATCCGATTTTAAATATACTGAAAACTCCGATAGAGGCGTATGGGGAGTCTTACGGGTATTTGATTGTCAGCCTGCTGGGCTCTGTATTTGTGTTCGGCTATAATGCAGTCAGTGCCGTGATTCGGGGAATGGGTGACGGAAAGACACCGTTATATTTTGTGATAGTGGCATGCATTGTCAATATTGTACTCGATTTGCTGTTTGTTGCAGTGTTTCATTGGGGTGCGACCGGAGCTGCTGCGGCGACGGTCATAGCGCAGGCAGTTTCCATGTTTGGTTGTGTGTTATATCTGACAAAAAATGATTTTGTCTTTGATTTCAAGCCGGCATCGTTTTCTTTTGACCGCGAGATGTTTGGTGCGATTATGAAGGTTGGTCTGCCGAATGGTGTACAGCATGCTGCGACCAATTTATCATTTTTGTTTATGACGGCAATGATAAATGATATAGGAGGTGTGGCTGCCAATGCTGCAGTTGGAATTGTCGGAAAATTTAACAATTTCGCGCTCCTGTTACAGGTGGCATTTAATACATCTGCCTCGGCAATGATATCGCAGAATATTGGAGCAGGAAAAATACGGCGTGCAAAACAAATCATGTTATGGTGTCTGGTCATGTGTTCTGTCATGAGTGTATTCGTCTACGGACTTGCATATTTTTTCCCGGAAGAGATTATGCTTATATTCGGAGCCAAACCGGAGGTTGTGGCAGAAGGTGTACTGTATATGAGTGCTTTTCGCTATGAATATGTATTTGTTCCGATTATCATAGCACTGAATTCCATGTTTCTCGGAAGCGGAAAAGGATGGGTGCTTCTGGTGACGAACATTATTCCGTCTTTTCTGATAAGGATTCCGGCAGCGATGTGTCTTGGATTTTTTATGGGTATGGGCTTGTATGGTATTGGACTCGCCGTACCGATTGCTTCCTGTGTGGGAGCGTGCATGATAGTTATTTTTTATATTAAATTACGAAAGGAGTCGTGGAATGAACAATTTTAATTTTTACAGTCCGACGTATTTTGCGTTCGGCAAGGACAAAGAAAAAGAAGCAGGAGAGCTTGTGAAACGCTTTGGAGGAAGCAGAGTTCTGCTGCATTATGGCGGCGGAAGCGTGAAAAAATCAGGCTTGCTTGACCGTGTGACGGAAGCCCTTGAGGCCAGCGGAGTGACGTATGTGCAGCTTGGAGGTGTCATGCCGAATCCGAGGAGCGGACTGGTATATGAGGGAATTGAACTTTGCAAAAAGGAAAAGGTAGACTTTATTCTTGCGGTCGGTGGCGGAAGTACGATTGATTCGGCAAAGGCGATTGCATTAGGAACGGTTTATGACGGTGATTTCTGGGATTTTTATGCAGGAAGAGCTGAGGCAAAGGCTGCATTGCCGGTAGGAACGATTCTGACGATTGCAGCGGCCGGAAGCGAAGGCTCGCCGGATTCGGTAATTACACATGAAGATGGTATGCTCAAACGCGGATATGGCACGGATTTGATTCGCCCGAAATTCTCTGTACTGAATCCGGCACTGACGCAGACACTTCCGGCTTATCAGACAGCGTGCGGAGCGACCGATATCATAGCACATGTCTTTGAGAGATATTACACCAACACGACAGAGGTGGAAGTGACCGACCGTCTCTGTGAAGCGGTTGTGCTCACCATGTTGAAAGAAGTGCCGAGAGTTATCAAAAATCCGGATAACTATGATGCAAGAGCCAATATTATGTGGGCCGGAATGGTTGCACACAACAATATTGTAGGTGTCGGACGCGAACAGGACTGGAACAGTCATGGAATAGAACATGAGCTGTCGGCATTGTATGATTGTGCGCACGGTGCAGGACTTGCAGTGATTATGCCTGCATGGATGGAATACGTGGCAGAGCATCATGATGTGATGCGCATGGCACAGATGGCGACAAGGATTTTCGGTTGCGAGATGGATTTTGCCAATCCAAAGGCAACGGCGCTGGAAGGAATCCGCCAGTTCCGTCAATTCCTGACGGATATCGGAATGCCGATTAATTTTGAACAGCTCGGCGCGAAAAAAGAAGATATTCCGGCACTGGTGGATAAGTTTGGTATCGGAGAAGGAAAGACCGGCGGATATGTGGCTTTGGATAAGGCAGCGGTGACAGAAATTTACGAAATTGCCGCGAGAGCGACGCTGTAAATAAAAAATAATCAGGAAAAGAATCCCGGCAGATGCCAGGATTCTTTTTTTATGCTATACTGAAAACTACAAATGGAAAAGATGGGAGAAAACAAATGATTTTAGATGTATCGCATTTAACGCACGGATTCGGAGACAGGGCAATTTTTAATGATGTCTCCTTCCGTCTGCTCAAAGGAGAGCATATCGGTCTGATCGGGGCAAACGGAGAAGGAAAATCCACGTTTATGAATATTGTGACAGGACAGATGATGCCGGATGAAGGCAAGGTGGAATGGGCTAAGCATGTGCGCGCAGGATATCTTGACCAGCATGCTGTACTGGAAAAGGGAATGACAATCGGAGAGGTGCTTCGCTCTGCCTATTCCTTTCTTTATGAAATGGAGACCCGGATTACGGAAATCTACGAGTCGCTGGCAGAGGCTGACGAAGACAGGATGACGGAGCTGATGGAGGAGGCCGGAACGCTTCAGGATTTGCTTACCAGCCATGATTTTTATGTTATAGATGCAAAGGTGGAAGAAATTGCGAGGGCGTTTGATTTACTTTCCCTAGGTCTGGACCGTGATGTGACAGACCTTTCCGGTGGTCAGAGAACAAAACTTCTGCTTGCAAAGCTTCTGCTGGAAAAGCCGGATATTCTGCTGCTCGATGAGCCGACCAACTATCTGGATGAGCATCATATTGTGTGGCTGAAACGTTATCTGCAGGAATATGAAAATGCATTTATCCTGATTTCACACGATATCCCGTTTTTAAATGATGTGGTTAACATAATTTATCATATGGAAAATCAGGAGCTGAATCGTTATGTCGGTGATTATGATAAATTTATGGAAATATATGAAATGAAGAAAATGCAGCTTGAGGCAGCCTATAAGAAACAGCAGAAGGAGATTGAAGACCTCAAGGATTTTGTGGCGCGCAACAAAGCAAGGGTTGCGACAAGAAACATGGCAATGTCTCGACAGAAGAAGCTTGACAAGATGGATGTGATTGAGCTGGCAAGAGAAAAACCGAAGCCTGAATTTCATTTCAGAGAGGCAAGAACGCCCGGAAAGATTCTGTTTGAGACTACAGACCTTGTGATTGGATATGATAAGGAGAAACCGCTTTCCAAGCCGATTAATCTGCACATGGAGCGAGGAGAAAAAATCGCGCTCATCGGTACGAACGGAATCGGAAAGACTACGTTTTTAAAGAGTGTGCTCGGAATGATTGATTCTCTGGAAGGAAAAGTGGAACTGGGAGATTATCTGCATCAGGGATATTTTGAACAGGAGATTAAGGCGGGCGAGCAGTCATGCATTGAAGAGATATGGGAAGAGTTTCCGGGCTTTACCCAGTATGAGGTGCGAAGTGCCCTCGCAAAGTGCGGACTGACGACAAAGCACATTGAAAGTAAAGTAAAGGTTCTCTCGGGAGGAGAACAGGCAAAAGTAAGATTATGTAAACTGATTAACCGTGAGACAAACCTGCTCCTTCTGGACGAGCCGACCAACCATCTGGATGTCGATGCGAAGGAGGAACTAAAGCGTGCGCTGAAGGAATACAGGGGCTCCGTTTTGCTTGTATGCCATGAACCGGAGTTTTATCAGGGACTTGTGGACAAGGTATGGAATCTTGAGGAGTATTCCAGATTGTTTGTGTAATTTGTGCGGAAAGTTATGAAGGAAAGAGGCGGACATTATGGTGACAAGTATTGCAAGGCAGGCTGTGATTATTAAATCAGGGACAGGGAACAGTATTTTGCTTGGTAATTATGAATGCGGATATGCCCTCGGGCTTTTGTCAAAGCAGGCAGGGCTTGCGGAGGATGACAGTTTTTCGGATATGAATCAGTGGCATGAGAGCGTCATGTCACAGCTTGCGGATTTTCAATCCGAAGATGAGCGTTTGATGGAAATTTTGCGCATTACGAAAAATTATGAGCCGGATCCGAAGATGGATGATCAGGTGAAGGAATTGTATCATATGGGCTATACGGAGATGCACATATGGGAGTTGTAGGGGAGGCACAGAATGAAGTTTTTTCATATTTCGGATTTGCATATCGGAAAGCAACTGTACGGCTATAATCTGGCCGGGGACCAGGAGTATGTACTGAAACAGATAGAAGCTGCTCTGGAGACGGAAGAACCGGACGCGCTTCTTTTAACGGGCGATATCTATGACAAGCCGGTACCGAGCGGAGAAGCGGTACATATGTTTGACCGTTTTTTGACGGAGATATCAACGCGTTGTCCGGATTTAAAGATTATGATGATTGCTGGAAATCATGATGCGGCGAGACGCATTGATTACGCAAGTGATATCCTGAGTCATCACAATATACACATCGCGGGAACGCCTCCGCAGAGCCCCGGTGATTTTATCAGACGAGTGACTGTGACGGATGCGGAGGGCGAAGTTGATTTTTATTTACTTCCGTTTTTTAAGCCGGCTAATCTCAGAGGATTGTTTTCCGAGGAAGAAAATGAGATGTATTGCAGTGAAGCAAAAGAGAGGGGAGTCAGTGAGTATGAGGTTTATTTTGAACGACTGCTTGCGCGCGAAAAGATAGACCGGACGAAACGGAATGTACTTTTGACACATCAGTTTTTCCTTGGAGGGAACGGAAAGGAACCGGAAAGAACGGACTCGGAAATCATGACGGTGGGAACACTTGACCATATTTCGTCGCGGCCTCTTGAACCGTTTGACTATGTGGCAATGGGGCATCTTCACCGTCCACAGAAATGCGGAAAAGAGATATACCGTTATTGCGGAACGCCGATGCCTTATTCGCTGAGTGAGGAGAAGGATAAGAAGTCCGTCACGGTGGTGACGCTGGAGGCACCGGGAAAGGAAGCACGGATAGGGACCATCGGGCTGAAACCGCTGCGGAGGATAAAAAGATTGCGCGGATCAAAAGAAGAGCTTATCCATCTGGCGGCCGGGGACGAAAACGCGGATGCTTACGTTTCTCTCGTTGTCACGGATGATGAGCCCGGGCGTTATGTGAGGGAAGAGCTTGCAGCCTGCTATAGTCATATACTGGAGATACAGATTGACAACCGTTATATGCAGAGCCTGCTGAAAGAAGCTCCGGAGATGGGACTCTCAGACAATTATTTTGAAATGTTTGAGGAGTTTTATAGTATGAGCAACGGAAAGGCGATGAGTGAAGAGGAGAGCCGGATAATTGCAGAAATCATGACAGATATGGAGGATGAGAGATGAGACCGATAAAACTTATCGTTTCCGCATTCGGTTCTTATGCCCGTCGGATGGAGCCGATTGATTTTTCGCACGTTTCAGGAGGACTTTTTCTTATCAGTGGAGATACCGGTGCCGGAAAGACGACAATATTTGATGCGATTTCTTATGCCCTTTACGGACGGACAAGCGGAGCAGAGCGAAGCGGAAATATGATGCGCAGCCACTATGCGGACCCAGCGTGCGAGACTTTTGTGGAATTTACCTTCGATTATGACGGCAGCAGATATACTGTACACAGGAATCCTCAGTATTATCTGGAAAAGACCAAGAAAAACGGTGAAAAGACCACGCGGGAAATTAAGGAGTCCGTATGGCTTGAGTATCCGGACGGAACGCGTCAGGAAGGCCGTCTGAAAGAGACAAATCTGGAAATAGAGCAACTGATTGGACTCGATTTTGACCAGTTTACACAGATTGCCATGATTGCACAGGGAGATTTTATGAAGCTTCTTCGTGCAAAGACAAAAGACAAGAAGGCAATTTTTTCAAAGCTTTTTCATACGGCAATCTGTGCTGATATACAGGAAAAATTAAAGATTAGAAAAACAGAGACGGAGAAGGAACTCGAAGAGAATGAAAAGCGTTGCAGGGAGGAGCTTGCAAAGGTGTTTCTTACAGAGGAGTATGATTGCGGAAACCGGACATTTGCTTCAGTGCTCTCTCTTCAGGGAAAAGAAATTTTAGAGCGTATAAGTGACCAGATAGAGTACCATGGCGAGGCAGAGAAGAAGAACCGTAAGCGACAGGAGGAGCTTGCGGAAAAAAGAAAAGAACTTGAAAATGCAGTGAGGGATTTAGAGCAGGCCCAAAAAGAGCTTGAACAGGCACAGAACAATCTGATGAAGACCGGTGAGGATAAGGAGAAGGCTGTTTTGCGCAGAGAGAAAGCAAAGGAAAAATCAGCTCAGGCAAAGGAAGCATGGCAGTCACAGCATGAGGGATTACAGGAACAGATGACTCTTTTAAAAGAGTCGCTTCCGCGATATGAGGAATGCGATGAGTGGAAGATTAAAACAGAAATCTTAAAGGAATATGCAGAGTTTTACAAAGCGGTGGAAGCATGGCAGGAATGCCGGCTGAAGGGCGAAGAGTGTAAAAAAAATTATGAGTGGGCAGAGAAGCTCAGAAAGAACGGGGAGGAAATTACTGACCGTAAAAAGAAGCTCGAACAGGCGCAAACGGAGACAAGACTGGCTCAGGAGAATTATGAACAGGCGCGCAGGCGCACAGAGCAGATGCAAAACCGGATGCTTCTGGGGTTTGCCGGAATTATCGCGCAGGAATTAGAGGAAGGAAGCCCTTGTCCGGTCTGCGGATCAAGGACGCATCCCGAAAAAGCAGTCTATTCTGAGGATGTGCCGACGCAGCCACAGGTCGAGCAGGCAAGACAGGAAGAAGAAAAAGAACGGAAGAAGTACGAACTTGCCTCACAAAAAGCAGGAGAGGAAAAGAACAGGTGTGAGAGCCTGAGAGAGAAAATCCGCATGCAGCTTTTGGATAAGACCGGTCAGAAGGAGTTTGAAACTACGGATGACGGGCGGATGGAGCAGGAAATTTTGCTCCTTTACAAGAAATATTCGGCGGAGAGAGAGAGTCTCGGTAAAGAGGAGAGGCAGTGTAATACACTGGTAAAAAAGCATAGGAAAAATTTGGAGATGCTGGGAGTACAGGCGGAAGCGCCGGAGGAACTCCCAAATGAGAAACAGCAGCTTGTGAATTGCCGCATAGAGAAGGAGAAGGAGCTTTCCGGCGCAGAGACCAGATACAATAATATAAAAGAAGGACTATTGTACGAAGGAAAGAATCAGGCGCAAGAGGAAATAGACAGACTTTCGCAGAAGTTTAGGACTCTGGAGAAGGAAATGGAGGAGGCATCGGCAAAGGAAAATAGCTGTATCGCAGAAATAGCCGGACTGGATGGAAGGCTGCAGGAACAAAAGCAGACGGAACAGACATGCAGGAAAAATTACAAAAAATATACAGAAGAAGTAGAGAAAATGTTTGGAAGCAGCGAGGCAGATACTCAGAGAAAAAAGACCGGACAGCTTAAGCAGGAAGAAGCTGAGCTGGAAGAAAAAATCAGGGCAAGTGTGTCAAAGCTGACTGATTTAGAGTCTGCCCATAAACAGATGACAAAGCTTTTGGAGAAACGCGGAAAGCTGGAACGTGAGCATGAGCCACTGGAAAAGCTTTATCTGACAGCTTCCGGAAATCAAAGCGGAAAAGTAAAGCTTGATTTTGAGACCTATGTCCAGCGCGCATATCTGGGCAGAATATTGTGTGAAGCGAATCAAAGATTTTTTGATATGTCGGGCGGACAGTTTGTGCTTAAGATAAAAGAAGTGGAGCAGGCAGGAAAGAAGAGCAATGAAGGACTTGATTTGATGGTGCATTCGACAGTGACAGATACAGACCGTGACATTGCGACACTTTCGGGCGGAGAGTCTTTTATGGCAGCACTGTGTCTGGCACTTGGACTGGCAGATGTGGTAAAACGCTCAGCCGGAAGCATTCATCTGGATATGATGTTTGTTGATGAAGGCTTTGGCTCGCTTGATGAGAGGTCAAGGGAGCAGGCAGTACAAATGCTGGTGGAACTGACAGGAAAGGGCGGAATGAACGGTCGCATGATTGGGATTATTTCACATGTGGCTGAATTAAAGCAACAGATTGGAAACATACTTTATGTAAAGAAAACAGAACAGGGAAGCTTTGTTGAGTGGAAGGAATAAGGAGGAAATCTATGAGAATAGGAATGGGATATGATGTGCACAGGTTTGCAGAGGGACGCAGACTGATTATCGGAGGGGTGGATATTCCGTATGAAAAAGGCCTGCTCGGACATTCGGATGCAGATGTCCTGCTTCACGCAATCAGTGATGCTTTGCTTGGGGCAGCAGCACTCGGAGATATCGGAAAACATTTTCCGGATACAGATCCTGAGTACGAGGGTGCGGACAGCTTAAAGCTGCTGGAAAAAGTCGGACAGTTGCTTGAGGAGCATAATTATTTTATAGAGAATATCGATGCTACCATCATTGCACAGCAGCCGAAGATGCGTCCACATATTGATAAGATGAGAGAAAATATAGCCGGCGCGCTCGGCATTGAAATTTCACAGGTTAATGTGAAGGCTACGACGGAGGAAGGGCTTGGATTTACGGGAAAGCTGGAGGGAATCAGCTCGCAGGCAGTCTGTATGCTCATCTCCCCTTCAAACCTTGTGGCGGAGGATGTGATGTCGCGAGGCTGTGAAGGCTGCGGAGGATGCCATGCGGGAAAATAAACGGAGCCTTTTCCGATATTTTACTGCGCGGACGGCTTGACAAATCCGAACAATTTGCATATTCTAATGAAAGAAGAATACAAAGGCCTGGAACGAAAAGAGTAGCTGAAGTGCCGGTGGAAAGAGAATGACCGTCGTCGGCTGAAAGCGGTCAACATGAGGTGTCAGTGAAGTGCATTCGGGAGCCGGTCTGAGGAATGTCCGTGTGACAGGTATGCAGACCCGTGTTGTCCTCGTTACGGACGTTGAGAGTTGAAGAACCGTTTTTATGGCGATGTTTTTCAAAAGTAGAGTGGAACCGCGATGCAATCGTCTCTATACACAGTATAGAGGCGATTTTTTGTATGCTCTGACGAATAGACAGAGGCGATGGGAATGCATCCGGGGAAAGGTGATTTGATGGGCTATATTAGCAGAATAAAGGAAGAAATCGCAGTAATCAGGGAACGAGATCCGGCGATTCATACCAATATGGAAGTTTTTTTGTATCCGAGCTTTAAAGTAATGTTACACTACCGGATTGCACATAAGATGTATCTTAAGAAACATTATTTTTTTGCAAGATGGATTTCGCAAAGAGCCGTGCGCAGGACGGGAATCGAGATTCATCCGGGAGCACAGATTGGAAAAGGTTTTTTTATTGACCACGGCAATGGGGTAATTATCGGAGAGACAACGGTTATCGGAGACAATGTGACACTTTATCAGGGGGTGACACTCGGAGGAACCGGTAAGGAGCAGGGAAAACGTCATCCGACCATCGGAAATAATGTGATGATTAGTGCCGGAGCGAAGGTGCTTGGTTCATTTAAAATCGGAGACAATTCAAAAATCGGAGCAGGAAGCGTTGTGTTGGAGGAGGTTCCTCCGAATTCTACCGTGGTCGGAGTACCGGGGCGTGTGGTGAAGAGAAATAATGTTTCCCTTCCGCAGGAGGAGATGGACCAGATACATCTTCCGGACCCTGTGCGCGAGGATATCACGCAACTCAGACAGTCGAACGCGACACTGACGAACAGACTGATAGAACTTGAAAATGAGATAAAGCAGATGAAGAAAGGAAATGAAAATGAAAATTTATAACACACTGACAAGAAGAAAAGAAGAATTTGTGCCTAACGTGGAAGGCAAAGTCAATATGTATACCTGCGGACCGACGGTGTATCATTTCGCCCACATCGGTAACCTCCGCAGCTATATCATGGAGGATGTTCTTGAAAAAATGCTTCGTTACAGCGGTTATGACGTGAAACGTGTCATGAACATTACGGATGTCGGTCACCTTGCATCGGATGCGGATACCGGAGAGGATAAGATGCTCAAGGGAGCCAAAAGAGAGAATAAGACGGTTATGGAGATTGCAAAGTTTTATACCGATGCATTTTTTTCCGACTGTACTAAGCTCAATATTAAGAGACCGGATGTGGTAGAGCCGGCAACCAATTGTATTGATAATTTTATTGAGATGATTGAAAAGCTTCTGGAAAAAGGTTACGCGTATCAGGCGGGAGAGAATATTTATTTTGATACCTCCAAGCTGGATTCTTATTACGTGTTCGGAAATCAGAATGAAGAAGAGCTGATGGTGGGTGTGCGTGATGACGTAACCGAGGACGAAAATAAGAAGAACAAAAATGACTTTGTGCTCTGGTTCACCAAATCAAAATTTGAGGATCAGGCATTGAAATGGGACAGTCCGTGGGGTGTAGGATACCCGGGATGGCATATTGAGTGCTCATGCATCAGTATGAAGCATCTTGGTGAGTACATGGATATTCACTGCGGAGGCGTGGATAATATGTTCCCGCATCACACCAATGAAATTGCGCAGAGTGAAGCGTATCTCGGACATAAGTGGTGTAACTACTGGTTCCACGTACATCATTTAAATGACCAGACCGGAAAAATGAGCAAGTCAAAGGGAGAATTCCTTACGGTGTCACTTCTTGAGGAGAAGGGATATAACCCGCTTGCATATCGTATCTTCTGTCTGCAGTCACACTACAGAAAACCGCTGGTATTTTCCTTTGAGGCACTGGATCAGGCAGCGTCAACTTACAAAAAACTGAAAAAACGTATTGCGGAGCTTTCAAAAGAGGGAACGGTGGATGAGACCGTTGTTAAGGAATACAAAGAGAAGTTTGTGGAAGCAGTCGGAAATGACATGAATACTTCCATGGGACTGACACTGGTCTATGATGTTCTGAAGGCAGATATTTCAGATGCTGACAAACGTGCGGTGATTGAGAGCTATGATTATGTGCTCAGCCTTGATTTATTAAAGGAGGAAGCACCGGAAAAGGGTGTGGATGCAGAACTTGAGGCTTTTGTGCTCGAAAAAATCCGTGAGCGTAAGGAAGCCAAGAAGGAAAAGAATTTTGCCCTGGCAGATGCAATCCGTGATGAACTTTTAGAAAAGGGAATTGCAATCAAAGACACAAGAGAAGGAGTCGTATGGGAGAGAGTGTAAGCCTGCTTGAGCAGATAAAAGAAAAATTCAATTGTGAGCCGGTGGATGTGCGTACTTATTCTCCCCTGACACTGGCATTTGTCGGCGACTGTGTGTTTGACCTTGTGATACGCACGGTGGTTGTGGAGAGAGGAAATCGCGCAACGTGTGGTTTACATAAAACCAAAAGCGCGATTGTGAAGGCACAGACACAGGCACAGATGATAGAAGCACTGCTGCCGGAGCTGACGGGAGAGGAAGAATCCGTATACCGGAGGGGGCGCAATGCCAAGTCATATACATCGGCAAAGAACGCTTCCACAGCAGATTACCGGAAGGCAACGGGACTGGAGGCACTTATGGGATATCTGTATCTGACAGACCGGACGGACAGATTGCTTGAACTGATAACGAAGGGGCTTGAATTGATTGATGTCTGCATTTAAGCAGAATGATTTTGGAAGGAAAGAGAAATATGCGATACGAAGAGTTTACAATAGAAGGAAGAAATGCGGTAATTGAAGCATTTCGGAGCGGAAAACCCATGGATAAGGTATTTATGCTCGACGGCTGTCAGGACGGACCGATGATGACAATCCGCCGCGAGGCCAAAAAGCATGATGTCATGATAAAATATGTTTCAAAGGAACGTCTTGACCAGATGTCGGAGACAGGAAAGCATCAGGGAGTAATCGCTTATGCAGCGGCGTATGAGTATGCCGAGGTAGAGGATATTCTCGAAAGTGCGCGCAGCAGGAATGAGGATCCGTTTGTGATTCTTTTGGATAACATTGAAGATCCGCACAATTTAGGTGCGATTATCCGTACAGCCAATCAGGCAGGAGCGCATGGCGTGATTATCCCGAAAAACCGCGCGGTCGGTCTTACGGCGACGGTGGCAAGAGCATCGGCAGGAGCGCTCAATTATACACCTGTGGCAAAGGTGACAAACATAGCTAAAACGATAGAAGAGTTGAAAAAAGAAGGACTCTGGTTTGTCTGTGCCGATATGGACGGACAGGTTATGTATGACCTCGATTTGAAAGGACCAATCGGTCTTGTGATTGGGAACGAAGGTGAGGGCGTAGGACGACTGGTTAAGGAAAAGTGTGATTTTACCGCGACAATCCCGATGAAAGGAGATATTGATTCCCTGAATGCATCGGTGGCAGCAGGAATTTTGTCCTATGAAATTGTGAGACAAAGAATGGGAGCAGGTAAGTGAAATCAGTATATGAAAATTTAAAGGATGAGGAACTGATTACCCTTCTGCGAGGGGGCGAACTTGAGGTTATGGATTACCTTATGGACAAATACAAGAATCTTGTCCGCAGCAGGGCGAAATCTATGTATATTCTCGGAGCGGATACGGAGGATTTGATTCAGGAGGGCATGATAGGTCTGTTTAAGGCAGTCAGAGATTATGACTTCGGACGTGATGCAGGATTCTATACGTTTGCCCAGCTTTGTATTTCAAGACAGATTTATACGGCTGTACAGGCATCCGGACGGAAAAAGCACATGCCTTTGAATACTTATGTTTCTTTTTACAGCACAGCATCTGAGGCGGGAGAGGAAGGAACGCCGGTGGAGCTCTCCAATGTTTTGTCCTCGGAGGAAAAAAACCCGGAGGAGGCGTTGATTGCCCAGGAAAATGTGGAGTACATTGAGAAAATTATTCAGTCAGAGCTCAGTATTCTTGAGAGACAGGTGATGGATTTGTATCTGACGGAGATAGGTACTGTGGAAATATCCAAAATTTTGGGAATTGATGAAAAGTCAGCGGACAATGCACTTCAGCGGGCAAAGACGAAAATTCGTAAGGCAATGAAAGAAAAATAGTTTGACGAAGCAGACCGTAATGTTATACTATAGAGAAGTAGCAAATAAGGTGAGGATTACATAGATAATCACAATAATTGAGTAAGGGGTGTATAAGTTATGGACAGAAATGATCCACACACAAGAATCAAAGAGAAAATTTATAAAGAGCTGAAGGTTACATTTTTGACAATCGAACAGCAGATTAGAGAGATGGAAGACAACAGAACTGAGCTGGTTGTAAAGTGCGATTTGTTTGAAGAATGTCTTTCAAAGCATCTGCTCAGCAGCGGAAGTGATGTGGTAAAGGAGCATCTCATGGAAGCGCGTGCTGAAATCGAGACATGCGACCGTGATCTTGAAAGATTAAGACTTCAGAGAGACGCTTACAAGATTGAAATTGAAATGTACGAAAGCATGAAATAATCGGGAAATATAACGATAAAGCCTGAGAGTCCGGCGGATTCTCAGGCTTTTGTTATTTTTTACTGCGATTTATCTGTACAGAGAGAAGGAAGGCGGAATAGTGCTCAAGCTTTTCGATGACAGCCGGATGAAGCTGGTGAATCCAGCGTTCCGGGATGGCATCATAGCCGTACATGGCACCGGCCAGGGCACCGGTCAGGGCTGCGATTGCATCCGTATCGCCTCCGTGATAGACGGCTTCGATAATGGCACCTTCAACGGTCGCCGTCGTCTCTACGTGATAGGTGGCACAGCCGAGGGTGGCGAGCACATGACAGTCATGCGGCGGTACTTGGGAAAACACTTCATCTGTAAGCATTTTGCCACCGAGAGCTGCACGCAGAAGCTGACGGAGCTTCTGGACTGCATAATCGCAGGTATTGCTGTTGTGCGTAAGACGGCCGACTTCAATAAGGCGTTCCTTGTGGTGACCGGAAAGAACCAGCGGAATCGCCGTAAAAAGACTTCCTCTGTCTATATTTTCAGGATTCAGTGAATAGCGCATCCATTTTTCAAAACGTGCAGGACCGCACTGGATAATGGCATTCCTTACACATTCTTCCATGTCTACCGGATGAGAATCATACCAGCGGACATAGCTTTTACAGCACTCATTCAGCAGGATATCGGGATATCTGGACCCGCGGTGAGGTATGGCATGCTCAAGGGCATCACAGATACAGAATGCCATTTCGGTGGGGTCCGTGACTTCGCCGGGATAAAGATTGAGCCAGCCCTTTCCTATGATATCCGTGCGCCTTTTGAAGCTTCGCTTGATGGTCTGCTGGGACATGAATTCGGTGGTTGCACCCATTGCATCACCGATTGCAAGTCCGTATAAGGTACCCTTAATACGATTTTCGCTATATGCACACATAATTTCCCCTCCTTTTGGTTATCATTATAGCATGGTTTCAATATGACTGAAACCTTTATTTTCACAATTTCCTTTAGAATGTTACATAAGAGGAGTAGTGAAGATGAGCCAAAAACATTCAGAGCAGTATAGAATTATAGGACAGGCCATTCAGAAGTATCGCAGACAAAAGGGACTGACACAGGAACAGCTTGCAGACCGTGCAAGCATCAGCATAAGCTATCTGACAAAGATAGAGGCAAGCGGATGTGATCAGCCGTTTTCTTTGGAGGTGCTGCTTGATATTCAGGAGGTTCTGGAAGTTTCCATTCATAAACTGCTTGAAGATATAGAATAATATGAAAATAAAAAAAGAATAAATCAGAATAAGATATGTATGGAATTGAGACTGTCGCTGTCATGGCGGCAGTTTTTTTACACAAAAAAAGAAACAGGAGATTAACGGAAAGTCGCCTGTTTCTTTGAGAGCTACCTAGCGGGATCGAACCGCCGACCTCCGCCTTACCAAGGCGACGCTCTACCGACTGAGCCAAGGTAGCATAATATATCACCGAACGCTATTGTACCAAAGAAAGAAATCTTTGTCAAACAAAAAACTAGATTATGGAAAAGAAGTATGGTAATATCAATTTATCAGATAGGGGAGATTATAGGATGAATCACATTTTTCTTGTAAAAAATTATCTTATCGAAAACGAAAGAAATGTAAATGCAGTCGTGCGATGGTTTCCGCTTGTATTCTTGATTCTCTGTCCGGCAGTGTTAATCGCAGGGCAGGCGGGACTGGTTTCGTTTACAACCTCTGCATTGGTGAAAATCTGTATCGGAATTGTTCTGCTTTCGGTTTTGCCGCTTGTTTTTTCGCATTATTCGTATGATGAGGCGAAAAACCGGCTGGTTTCTTTCTGCGTGTTGGAATTCTTTATCTGTGTGCTTGCATGCAGTGATGTTGTCCAGATTCGGATTGCATATTTGTTTGTGCCGTTAATCTCACTTTTATATGTTGATTCCGGTGTGTATGTACATACGGCGAGAAACTGCTTTATTGCCATGCTGGTAGCGGAGCTGAGCCGGTTTATTTATAAGTATCAGGAATCTCTGCGTGCAGACGGAAGATATCAGGCAGATTATATGGCTTTTGTCGCAATCGTTCTGGAATATCTGCTGATTGCCTTTCTGCTTTATTATATCCTTCAGCGTTTTGAGGAGATGATTGCTTCCGGATACAAGATAGAGAACCGGGGAGACGGTACGTTTTCGACCGCGGCAGCCGCGATTTCCGAGCAGATTGCAGAAGGATATAACACCAAAGGTCTGTTCCTTGATGTGGTACACAGGGTCGAGGCGATGACACAGGGACAGGGGAAGAAATTTGTTTCAGTGATTGATGATGAGCTTCCGGGACAGATGAAGGGAGATCCGGAAAAAATCCGGCTTGCCCTGATTAATCTACTTTCCGATATTGTACAATTTACGGAAAAAGGTGAAGTGGAGTTTGAAGTTTCTTATGAAAAGGGTATTACTCCGAAAAAAGGGCAGGATATTACTATCGTTTGTAAAATCCGTTGTCAGGAGGATATTTCCGAAGATCTCAGGTACGGAAATGCGCTCGGCTTCGCACTCGGAAAAAATATGATACAGAAATTAAACGGTATGATTCTGAATAAATCAGGAGGGAATCCGTTTACAACATATTATATTATTTCGTTCCGCCAGACAGTGGACGGTGAGGAAACAATCCGGCAGATGCGCAGTGCACGGAAACGTGAGCAGGATTTGCTGATTGCCGAATCCCGAAAAAAAGCGGAGAATCTTATGTATGTAAAAGCCGGAAAGGCATTGATTGTAGATGATAATGAGATGAACCAGAAGCTTGTGGCAGCGATTCTCAAGTCTTATGGTCTGGATTCTGTCTGTGTTTCTACGGGAGATGAGGCAGTAAAAATGGTGCAGACCAAAGAGTATAATCTCATGATTTTAGATTACATGATGCCTGTAAAGGGTGGACTTCAGATTGCAAAGGAAATCCGTCAGTTAGGAGACCCTTATTTTGAAGAGCTGCCTCTTATTGCAATGACCTCCAACAATACGGAAGAGTCAAAGGCGATGTTTTATGACAATCGTTTTGCGGAGGTTATCTCAAAACCGATTAAAGAGGATGAGCTGCGTCTGGCAATCGCTCTTTGTATGTGCCTGTAGGAGAAGTGTATGAACTGGAAAGATAGATTTTTAAATGATTTTGACGGGAAAGGAAAAGTGTTGAGTGCGCTGCTTAGTGTACTCACACTTTTTGCTGTATGGGGGAAAATTGCCCCCTTGCTTTATGAAAAGATACCATGGTATTCTGAGTGGATTT
Organism: uncultured Kineothrix sp.; assembly: GCA_964519385.1. GTDB lineage: Bacteria > Bacillota > Clostridia > Lachnospirales > Lachnospiraceae > SVFI01. The sequence goes on along the minus strand of CAZFLR010000014.1, from coordinate 26,983 downwards.
GCGGATTGACAACATGGAGCGGTTATAATAAGCAGGCGGATATGACGATAATTCAGGGGTCGCTGCTTGCACTCCCGCTTCTGTTTTTGCTGTTTGCCACGCTCTATGTGTGGTGGAAGAGAAATGCAGAGAAGCAGGGAGGCAGGGAAGGAATCTTTTTCCTGACGGCTTACATTGCCCTTTTATGTATGTTTTATATGGAATGTGTGTCTGCAACCGACTGGCTGCTGCTCTTTGTGGCAGTATTTGCCGGATATTGTATCCTTGTCACTCGCGGGGAGACACAGTATTTTAACGGAATTCTGATAAGTGCGGTGATAACCATGCTGGCAGTTCTGGCACTGATTCTTGCCGTGAACTGTTTTTCTGCCCGGGTGGGAGCAGTCTGGCAGACCGGGTCATATATACTTCCGCTGACTGCAGGGGTGATATTTTTAGTTTTTGTATTGATTAAACCGCTCACCGGAAAAAGCGGACTGCTTTTGTGGCTGCAGCTTCTTTTGCCGGCGGGCTGGCTCGGAATGATACATTTCCGTTACCGCTATGAGGCGGACGGGTCTTTGATTGAGCTTTTTTATTCGGGCAGATGGAAGTGGATGTGCCTGCTGGCATGTCTTGTACTGTTTGCAGCAGCGGTTGCGGAGAAGCTTAGAACCAATCACACTATTTTGTTTTCCACTTATGTGATGGCGGCTGTGATGCGCGTTTTCACACAGCCTGACGGGATGATGAGTATCGACTATTTTCACAATGGAGAGATATCCATGCCGATGCAGCAACTGGTTTCTTACGGGAAACTTCCATATGCAGACCTGATACCGATTCATGGAATGTGCGATTATTATTACGGGGTGATAAATTACCTGTTCTTTGACGGCTCCTACATGGCACTCGGAGCGGCAAAGGTGGCGGGCAACGTGCTTATGGCGGTCGTGCTGACAGGTGTGATTTATCTTTTGGTGCGAGGCAGATACCGGGCATTTTTAACCGTTTACCTGTTTATGCCGTTTTTTATTCAGACAGCAGGGATGCGTTACTGGTTTATGATTCTGATGTTTTTTGCCCTGTTTTCCACACGCATACAAAAGGGGATGCAGAGCCTGTACACATGGATTTTGCTTTCCATTGCAGCAATTACATGGAATGCCTCGATTGGCGGAGCGGCAGCTCTTGCCTTTTTGCCGGTTATTCTTTACCGTCTGCGCAGAGATTTTAAAGGGCAGTGGAGAGAACTGTTTTTTGGTGACAATAAGAAGAGACGCAATCTGATTTTGGCAGCGTGGGGAGTCCTGTTCCTCGTGGGTATGGCATATATTCCGCTGTTTCTAAAGATTGTGAGCTATTTGAGAGAAAACACGGGAACCACCTTGTATGTAAACGGAATGGCAATGTTTTCGGAGGCTGCGGAGGCAACGCAATATCTCGTTCCTTCAATTGCAGGTGAGCAGGGGAGCTTTTTTGTGAAAACCTTTGCCTTCATGATTCCGCTTCTTGCTGTGTTTGTGCTTATGTTTAAAAAGGAAAAAGACGGCGCAGGTGAGCTGTTTGTGACCTATCTGCTCGGCTTCTGGGTACTTGCCAATTACTCTTTTGTCCGATTTGATGAAGGAGCAAGGGCAGCCGTGCTCGGAGTATTTTTCCTGATACTGACTCCGCTTGCTCTGTCAGCGCGCGGGGATGAGAGAGAAAAGACAGGGGAACGTTCCACGGTGACTGCCACGGCTCTTTGTGCGGGGATGCTTGCACTGGCACTTGGGCTTGCTCAGGATTCCCCGTTTATCACTGGAAAGACTCTTGTTTTGGAAAAAGAGATTCCGGCCTCTGTAGAGACAACGATTATGGGTGAGACGGTGCAGGATCCGGTGCTTCATGTTTCAGGGGAGCTGGTTTCGATGCCGGAGCTCGGAACCGGATTCATACAGGGAAATACACTGGCGAGCCTTGAGAACGTAAACGTGCTTGTGCAGGCGGCAAATGAGAGAGGACAGACCGTCCTTGATATTACCAATGCGGTTGCAAATGCGGTGATTATGGATATGCCGCTTTATCTTCCATATTCGTCAGCATACAACATAAGTAATGATGCGATGCAGGAGAAAGCCATTGCGCTGCTGGAGGAAAATCCGCCGGATATTATACTTGCAGCGCCGGAAATCAGATTTGACGAGGCTCCGTTTAGTTATCGCAGCATGAAGTTGTATCGTTACCTTATGCAGGCCGATTATGTACCGTATAAGTATAAAAATGTGATTTATCTTGTGCGAGGCGAAAATCCGCTCGAGGAGGGTGTGACAGACCTGTATGCATTCGGACAGCACATGCATAAGAAGGATTTGGGTTATCTTCCGGCCGTATATGCGGAGAGTGCAGAGCATGTTTCACAGCCACTGACAGAGGCAGAGTGCAGCGTACGGATGACAGAGACAGAGAATGGTGTGAGGATAGAATTTGAAGAGACCGTTTCCGGTTCTGAAATTGCGTTTATAGGTATTTCGGGACTTTCACTCAGGGAGAACAGGCGTGAAACAGATGAGGAGAAAGAAACACTGGTAACGCTGAAAATGGAGAATACGGATATTTGCGGAGAGGAACCGGTGGAATTCAGATTTGCTCTAAGAGGCGAAGAATATCTGGTGCCGGTCGGCGCAAGCCCACTGTTTTATATGGCAGAAGAACCGGGATATATAGAACTCACATGTGAAACACCGGAGGATATCAGATGGGATGAAATAGAAGTGTATTTCTATCAATAAAATCACAGGATTGTTGTACAAAAAAGGCTATGACTTTTATGATGTCATAGCCTTTTCTTTTGGTTTATAAAAAGCTTATTCTGTCTCGTCGTTGTCCTGAGCATCGGCCTGTGCGTCAATCTGCTGTTGTTGCTGCTGGGCTGCCTGCTGCTGAGCCGGAGCCTGCTGTTGTAATGCTGCCTGTGCAGCCTGAATGGCTGCAGCATTGTTTGGGTCAAGGAAGTATGTCGCTGTATGAGGACAATACTGTGTCACACCCGGAGCACCGTCGTCAGCCGGCGGGATTTCAATTACACCCGGACGCTGGAACGGACATGTGGTACAGGCACTCATTCCGGTAGCAGCACAAACCATTCCGTTGACATGAACACTGCACGAATCGGTAGGAACGGTTCCTTCTGCAAAATATTCGGTTGTCAGGTAAGCATCACAAATGCCTGCGATAGGAAGCTTTCCTGATTTGGAACAAACGGTGGCGGTTACAATTCCGCCCGGCTTTTTGAAAGAAGCAGCCGGAAGATTTTCGTGAATCTGTGCCATAACCTTTCGCCACATTGTCTTGGAAAGAGCTCTTTCTGATGCTGTGCGCATCTTAATGTTATTATCATATCCTGTCCATGTGGTAGCTGTATAGTAAGGAGAAAATCCGGCAAACCATACATCCTTATCATCCGTGGTGGTTCCGGTTTTTCCGGCAATGGCAATGTCACCGCCGAAATTAACGGCTCCTCCGGTACCCTTGGTTACAACGTCCACCATTGCATCTGTGAGAAGAAAAGCAGTGGATTCCTTGATAACCTGACGGGATTCAGGGGATGTATTGTCAATCAGGACATTGCCGTCATGATCTAATATCTTGGTAAACAGCGTAGGCTTGATATAGGTTCCGCCGTTGGCTATCGCTGCGTAGGCTGCATTTAATTCCATGTTCGTCACACCGTCAGTGAGACCGCCGAGGGCAAGAGACTGTGTGATGTCCGTGAATATTTTTGTGCCGTCTTCGGTATCGACCTCGCGTTTTTCCACCAGTGTGGTAAAACCGAAATCGAGCAGATAATCAAAACCGAGCTGAGGGGTAATCTGTGTCAGCGTCTTTACGGTTACAATGTTGAGGGATTGTTCAATACCATAGCGGAGAGAACAGATGCCCTTGTATTCTTTGTACCAGTTGTTGACCGGAGTACCGCCCTCGTAGGTGTATGGTGCGTCATTCTGTACAGTGGCAAGTGTCATGCCTGCACTGTCAAGTGCCGGAGCATAGGCTGCAAGCACCTTGAAGGTCGAACCGGGCTGTCTTGTAGTATCGGTAGCACGGTTTAAGGTACGGCTTGCGGTTTTGGTTCCGCGGCCGCCGACCATGGCAACCACATAGCCCGTGGACTGATCCTGTATGGTGATGGAAACCTGAGGCTGAGGAGTGAGGTTGATAACTTCATCCTGCACCGTATCGCCGGGACCGAGAACAGCATCCTGATATAGGGCAATATCTTCATAGGCAGCATCCTGTGAATCATAGAGAAGATTGTAAGCCGCGCTCTGCTGCTGGAAGTAAGCCTTGAACATTTCGGTGGAATGATTCTCGTATTCACCGCTGCTTGTTTTAACGGTAAGCCTGTAGTCCAAAAGCCATTTGACATCTTCCGGATAGTTAGCTTCATCATTGTAGATGCTGTCACAGATATTCTGGATTTTCGGATCCTGTGTTGTCTGAATCTGAAGTCCTCCGCTGTAGACCAGCTTATAAGCCTGAGTTTCATTATATCCCTTTTCTTCCATCAATACCTGAGTGACTTCGTCAATCAGGGCATCCACAAAGTAGGTGTTGATGGTCTCCGTATCTTTTTCTTCATTGACCATCTGGATGCGGGCATAAACATCATCTGCCTGTGCTTCATCATACTCTGCCTGCGTGATATAACCGAGCTCAAGCATGTCACCGAGAACCTTGTTACGACGCTCAGCATTGTAATCCGGATGAGAAATTGGATTGTACTTGGAAGGATTCTTGGTAATGCCGGCGATGACAGCACATTCTGACAGAGTCAGTTGTGATACAGGCTTATTAAAGTAGCGCATGGAAGCGGCCTGTACGCCGAGCGTATTCTGTCCGAGGTTGATGGAGTTCATATAAAGCTCCAGGATACTTTCCTTGTCCATACGTTTTTCAAGCTCGATGGCAAGATACTGTTCCTGAATTTTTCGTTTGATTTTGACAAAGTCGGAATTTTCTCCAACCCAGCCTTCAAAGACGTTGTTCTTTAAAAGCTGCTGTGTAATCGTACTTCCTCCCTGTGTCAGATCGCGGCTCTGAATAGCGACAAAGGCGGCGCGGGCTATACTTTCAATGTCGATACCGTTATGCTGGTAAAAACGCCTGTCTTCAATCGCAACAAAGGCATTTGCCATATCCTCCGGAATCTGGTCCATATTGACATAGCTTCGGTTTGAATCCGTACCCACAAGCTTCGCAATCTGCTTGCCGGTGGAGTCGTAAACCACGGTGGCATATCCTGACGGACGTACATCCAAACTTGATATATCGGGTGCAGATGCCAGAATACCCTTGAAGATACCGATGCCGAAGCAGATACCTACAATACCGGCGGCAATGACACACACGAGCAGTGCCTTAAGGAAATAAAGCATAAACATTTTACTGAATTTAGTTGATTTTGAATTGAGCTGCCGTTGCTTGCGGCGAATGCTCTTTTTGCCATAGTTCATGAACATAGCCTCCCTATTCTTCATGATTATACCAAAAACAGACATTAAAAGGAAGAAAAATCTTCCATATTAAGAATTGTTCACAAAATAGCAGTTGTTTATTCCGTCAATTGCGGACAGATGAAACAAAAAAATAAAAATTTAAAAAGTAATCGCACATTTTCGCCTTCGCGGGAGTTATTATAGTGAAAGGCCTTTCTTTAAATTACGACGTACAGGTGGTGAATTTGTGGACAGAATACAGTATGAGCGTATAGCAGCGGAATATTTGGATATGGTGTACAGGATTGCTCTGAATCATACGGGAAGAGCGGCGGATGCGGATGATATTGTGCAGCAGACATATTATAAGCTGCTTCTGACATCGCGAAGCTTTGAGGATGAGGAACACATCAGACGATGGCTGATCCGCGTCTGCATAAATGAATGCAACAGCTTCTTCTCCGGATTCTGGAGAAAAAACGTACAATTTTTCTCGGAGCAGGGATCCCCGGATGAAATACCGACAGAAAAGGATCCGATATCCGGTCTGCAGCAAAGCCGGATGCTCTCAGAGGCACTGAAGAAGCTTTCGCCGGGCTGTAGAACCGTGTTGTATCTGTTTTATTACGAGGGATACAAAACGCGGGAAATTGCACAGATTCTTAAAATACGTGAGGCAACGGTGCGAACGAGGCTTGTACGCGGAAGGAAAATGTTGAAAGAGGAGCTGAAGGAGGCGTGGGACTATGAAGATGAATGAAAATCGCAATCAGGAATATTTCAGACAGACCTTTGATGAGGTGTATGCGCCGGAAGGCTTGTACGGAAAGGTGATGAATTTGAATATGGAAAAGAAAAAATTTGTAACAAGAAATGTCATCAGGGCAGCAGTCTGTGTATTTGTCGTTACTGTCGGAATGTTTGCAGCAGCAGGGGGAATCTGCTATGCAGCCACGGGAGAATCTCTGGTAAAGAAGATAAAGGTCGAACTTGACGGAGAGGAAAAGGCAGTAAAGTGGTCAGATGACGGGAAAAATGCGCACGGAGAAATTGAAATTCCAGACGGAGACGGCGAAAAATTTGAAATTTCGATTCCGGATACCAAGCCGGATGACATGGATATTTCTGTAAATATCAATAAAGCGGAAGATACGGTGGAAATTGATATACGAATGGATGAGCTGTCAGAAAAAACATCTGCGCAGGACAGGTAGCTTCAAATTCGATAACTATATGGACGCGGCAGAATAATTCGGATATAATTGTCTCAGATTTTGTTTGGAAGCGGAGTCGGAGGACGGCAGCTTCCTTAAAAAGAAACGGAGCAGAAATATGAAGATTATTCTGGAACAGACAGAAGGAGAAATTATAGAAAAAAAGTCGCGCTTTATTGCGACAATGTGTCCGGTGCAGTCTCAGGAGGAAGCGGAGCAGTTTATTTCACGCTGTAAAAAGAAATACTGGGATGCCCGCCATAATTGCAGCGCGTATGTCATTGGAGAACACAACGAAGTCATGCATTCCTCGGATGACGGAGAACCGAGCGGAACGGCGGGAAGACCGATGCTCTCTGTACTTACGGGTGCGGATTTGCACAATGTGGCAGTTGTGGTTACCCGTTATTTCGGAGGCGTTCTGCTGGGAACCGGCGGACTGGTGCGCGCCTATCAGGGAGCGGTGAGTGCGGCAATAGACAATGCCGAAATCGAGGAGCAGATTGAGCTGCAGCTTCTGCTGGTGACTGCCGGATACGGGGATGTCGGCAAGGTGCAGTATTTTATGGAATCAAGACAGGACTACAGGATTGAGGAAACCGAATACGGACAAAACGTGATATTTCACATCGCGGTTCCAAGCGAAAAGACAGAAGCTGCCTGCAGGGAATTGACGGAGCTGACAAGCGGAAAAGCGGAGATTGAAAAGGGAGAAATCGTATCATCCGTGTAAACGGAGAATAACTGGAAAAGACACTTGTTTAATCAAATACTCTGTGATAATATAAGAACATGCAAATTTCTTTGCATGTTCTTTTTTATGTCTCATGCCGTTCGGCAGAGGATTCCAATATTTACATTTGAAAATGGAGACCGTAAATGGGGACATTTGTCCAAAGGCCTATGACTTTTTAAAGGATGCTCTTTTTCTGAGTGTCGGGTCCAGAATCTTTTTACGGATTCGCAGACTTTCCGGGGTGACCTCCAACAGCTCATCCGTGTCGATGAAGTCAAGTGCCTGCTCAAGTGAGAGAATACGAGGCGGAGAAAGTCGGAGTGCTTCGTCGGATCCGGAGGAACGTGTGTTGGTGAGCTGTTTTTTCTTGCAGACATTAATTTCCACGTCCTCGGCTTTTCCTGTTTCGCCGACCACCATTCCGGCATAAACTTTGGTGCCTGCACCGATAAAGAGAGTTCCGCGCTCCTGTGCATTGTAAAGACCGTAAGTGATGGCCTCACCGCTCTCGAAAGCAATGAGAGAACCCTGACTCCGGTACATCATGTCGCCCTTATAAGGACCATAGCCCTGGAAGGAGGTGTTTAGAATTCCGTTTCCTTTGGTGTCGGTCATAAACTCGCCGCGATAACCGATAAGTCCGCGGGAAGGTATGGAGAATTCAAGCCGCGTATAGCCTCCGCTTGTCTGCCCCATGCCAAGGAGCTCGCCCTTGCGTGCTGAGAGCTTCTGGATGACGGAGCCGGAAAATTCGTCAGGAACATCAATGTAAGCTGTCTCCATCGGTTCAAGACGTTTGCCGTTTTCGTCTGTTTTGTAGAGAACCTCCGCTTTTGAAACGGCAAATTCGTAGCCCTCACGTCGCATATTTTCAATCAGTACCGATAAGTGAAGCTCACCTCGTCCGGAAACCTTAAAGGCTTCGGTGGTGTCCGTTTCCTCCACGCGCAGGGAAACATCCGTGTTAAGCTCGCGGAAAAGGCGGTCGCGCAGATGGCGGCTTGTCACATATTTACCCTCCTGACCGGCGAGAGGAGAGTCATTTACGATGAAGTGCATGGCGATTGTCGGTTCCGAAATTTTCTGGAAAGGAATCGGCTCCGGATTGGTGACGGAACAGAGTGTATCTCCGATTCGGATGTCCGTAATGCCGGAAATGGCAACGATAGAGCCGATGCCGGCTTCCCTGACTTCGACTTTTTTCAAACCGTCGAATTCATAGAGCTTAGATACCTTTACCTTTTTAAACTGGTCCGGGTCATGGTGGTTTACGATGGCAACCTCCTGATTGACGGAGATTGTTCCGTTATCCACCTTGCCGACACCGATTCTGCCGACATATTCGTTATAGTCGATTGTGCTGATGAGAAGCTGGGTTCCGGCCTCAGGATCTCCTTCCGGTGCAGGAATGTAATCAAGAATGGTTTCAAATAAAGGAATCATATCCTTGCCAGGAGTGTCAAGATTAAGAGTGGCGGTTCCGGCCTTGGCGGATGCAAAGACAAAAGGACAGTCCAGTTGCCACTCGTCAGCTTCAAGGTCGATGAAAAGCTCTAAAATCTCATCGATGACCTGTTCGGGTCTTGCCTCCGGACGGTCGATTTTATTGACACAGACGATAACCGGAAGCTTTAACTCAAGTGCCTTTCGCAAAACGAACTTGGTCTGTGGCATGGCACCCTCGAAGGCATCAACGACAAGAATTACGCCATTGACCATCTTGAGAACACGTTCCACCTCACCGCCGAAGTCCGCATGTCCGGGAGTATCTATAATGTTGATTTTGGTATCTTTATAAGTTACGGCAGTATTTTTGGAAAGAATGGTAATACCGCGTTCACGCTCAATATCATTGCTGTCCATGACACGCTCAGCCACCTCGGCACCGGCGCGGAATACACCGCTTTGCTTGAGGAGTTCATCAACCAAAGTTGTCTTGCCGTGGTCTACATGGGCAATAATCGCTACATTTCTGATATCATTTCTTTTCGTTTTCATCAAATCGCCTCTTTTTTCTAAAAAATTTTCAAAATAATTTTATCCCAAACGTCATAAGTCTACCACAAATGTCGCAAAAAGCAACAGTGCGTCGATGAAACAGGGGCATAAAAAAGAAAAAACATCATAAATTTATATAGCATGACAGGAAAAAATTCTTGATCTAAGAAGGGAGAACAAAAAATGACAGATAAGGTAATTGAAAACAATCAGGTAGTAGTAATCGGAGAAATCGTCGGAGATTTTGTCTACAGTCACGAGATATTCGGAGAAGGATTTTATATGGTAGATCTTCTTGTGCCCCGCCTCAGCGACTCATCGGATCTGATTCCGCTGATGGTATCCGAAAGACTGATGGACGTATCTTCGGATTATCGTGGAAGAACCATCATGGTAAGCGGACAGTTCCGCTCATATAACCGCCATGAGGAACACAAAAACAGACTGATTTTATCTGTTTTTGTGAGAGAAGTGGAATTCCTCGAAGAGATGGTTGAAAATGAGAAAACAAACTATATTTTTCTCGACGGATATATCTGCAAAGAGCCGGTGTACAGAAAAACACCGCTTGGCAGGGAAATTGCGGATATCCTGCTGGCAGTGAATCGTCCGTATGGAAAAAGTGATTATATACCGTGTATAAGCTGGGGCAGAAATGCAAGATATTCAAGCAGCTTCCGCGTCGGTGAAAGATGCAGAATCTGGGGACGGATTCAAAGCAGGGAATATATGAAAAAGCTTTCCGAGGATGAGGCGGAAAAGAGAGTGGCATATGAGGTGAGCGTGAGCAAGCTTGAGCTTGTCGATGAGGAAGAAGAACTCCGCTTATCTGAAGATTGTGAGATGATGCCGGAAATGTAAAGAACAAAAGATACATAATTGCCGTTTGAAATGAAATACTCCTTTCCGTGCAGATAACCGGAATGAAAAAGATTGACAGATAATGCGAAGAATGCTATGCTTGCTGTAGGTTCTGAAATAAAGGCAGAGCTGTCAATAAGAAACAGATAGAGGTCGCGTTTTTTATCAGTACATTCCGGGATGCAGCAGAGGCAGATGAATGGGATGGAAAGGAAAATACGCCGAAAGGGAGCGTGTCTGCACCGTTTGCCTTGGGCATGCAGTGAATAACTGTATGACTGTCATCAGCATTGATGGGGAGCTATCAGAACAGGATTTTGAAGCCGGCTCTTTCCAAGTCGGCTTTTTCTATTTTGAAGGAGGAAGGAAAATGGCAATTTTTACAGGAGCAGGTGTTGCTATTGTCACACCATTTCACGAGGACGGCAGTGTAAATTATGAAGCATTTAAGGAACAGATTGAACTTCAGATTTCAGGGGGAACGGACGCGATTATCGTGTGCGGAACAACCGGAGAAGCAGCAACGCTTTCACATGAAGAACATCTGGATGTTATCAGATATTGTGTTGAGGTTGTAAACAAACGTATTCCGGTTATCGCAGGCACGGGTTCTAACTGTACCGAGACGGCAATCTATCTTTCAACAGAGGCAGAGAAGGCAGGCGCTGACGGACTTCTGGTTGTGACACCGTATTATAACAAATGTACACAGAAGGGTCTCGCAGAGCATTTCAAGATGATTGCAGAGGCCGTGAAGCTTCCGATTATTCTGTATAATATACCGGGCAGAACGGGCGGCGTATTTATTCAGCCGGAAACAGTTGTAAAGCTCTGTAAGGAAGTGCCGAATATCGTGGGAGTAAAAGATGCGACCGGAAATATTTCAGGGGTTGCAAAGCTCCTTTCCATCGCAGACGGCTGTGTGGATGTTTACAGTGGAAATGATGACCAGATTGTACCAATTCTTTCACTCGGAGGAAAGGGTGTGATTTCTGTACTTTCCAACGTTGCACCGCGCCAGACACATGACATTTGTGCCAAGTATTTTGAGGGTGATGTGGAAGGAAGCCGTAAGATTCAGTTAGATGCCATTGAACTGATAGATGCACTGTTTTGTGAGGTGAATCCGATTCCGGTGAAAAAAGCCATGAATCTTATGGGAATGGCAGCAGGACCTATGAGAAGACCTCTGACAGAGATGGAGCCTCAGAATGCAGCAAGACTGGAAGCTGCCATGAAGGGCTTTGGAATTTTATAAGAAAACGGTATAACGGGAACATAATATATGGCAGGCAGTCAGATTTTGCTGCCTGTCATCTTCATATCAGATACAGGAAAAGGAGACAATATGATAAAAGTAATTATGCATGGCTGTAACGGCAGAATGGGACAGTATATTACAAGACTGATTGAGGCAGACGGAGCGGCTGAAATCGTGGCAGGAGTGGACGTGTTTGACGGTGTGGCAAACACCTATCCGGTGTTTAAAAGTATAAAAGAATGCGATGTACAGGCAGATGCTGTGATTGATTTTTCAACGGCAGCGAGCGTGGATACACTTCTGGACTACTGCGCAGAAAGAAAGCTTCCGGTGGTACTTTGTACTACAGGTCTGACACAGGAACAGCTTGAAAAAGTAAGGAAGACATCCGAGAAGGTGGCAGTTCTGAAATCTGCCAATATGTCTATGGGAATCAATCTTCTTCAGAAGGTGTTAAAGGATGTTTCACCGATTCTTGCAGAAGCGGGCTTTGACATTGAAATTGTTGAAAAGCATCACAACCAGAAGAAGGATGCACCAAGCGGAACGGCACTGGCTCTCGGTGATTCCATAAATGAAGCATTAGAAGAAAAATATGATTATGTGTATGACAGAAGTGACAGAAGCATAGTAAGACCGAAAAATGAAATCGGTTTTTCAGCAGTGAGAGGCGGAACCATTATCGGTGACCATGATGTTATTTTTGCCGGTGAGGATGAAGTGATTACCTTATCCCACAGAGCTTATTCCAGAGGCGTGTTCGGCAAAGGAGCTGTTGAGGCAGCGAAGTTTCTGGCAGGAAAACCGGCCGGAATGTATGACATGAGTGACGTGATTAATGCAGGATAAGCAGTAAGGACTGACAGGGGGAAAAGCTATGGACGAAATGGAATTACGGTATCTGAGGTCTCTTGCGAAGCAGTATCCGAACATTGCTTCCGCAAGTACGGAGATTATTAACCTTCAGGCGATTTTGAACCTTCCGAAGGGCACGGAACATTTTATGACGGACATTCACGGCGAGTATGAGCAGTTTAATCATATTCTGAAAAACGGCTCCGGCTCTGTGCGTCGTAAGATTGATGAGGAGTTCGGAAATACCCTGAGTAATAAGGATAAAAAGAGTCTGGCTACTCTGATATATTATCCGAAAGAAAAGCTTGAGATTGTAATGCAGGAGGAAGACAATATCGAAGACTGGTACAAGATTACACTGTACCGTCTGGTACAGATTACAAAGCATGTGTCGTCAAAGTATACGCGCTCGAAGGTGCGCAAGGCTCTTCCGAAGGATTTTGCATATATTATTGAAGAACTGATTACGGAAAAAGCGGAGGTACAGGATAAGGAAGGCTATTACAATGAGATTGTCAACACGATTATCAGAATTGGCCGTGCACCTGAATTTATCGTGGCTCTTTCTAACCTGATTCAGAGACTGGTTGTCGATCAGCTTCACATTGTAGGCGATATTTATGACAGGGGACCGGGACCGCATGTGATTCTCGATACCCTGCGTCACTATCACAACGTGGATGTACAGTGGGGAAACCATGATATTGTATGGATGGGAGCAGCAGCCGGCTCGCTTGCCTGCATAGCGAATGTCATCCGTATGTCCGCGCGCTATGGTAATCTCGATACGCTGGAGGAGGGGTACGGTATCAATCTGATTCCGCTTGCCACCTTTGCCATGGAAAAATACGCAGATGTCAATTGTGATACTTTTTCTATTAAATTTAACACGGATTATAACACGAAGGACCTTGGCATGGACATGAAGATGCACAAGGCCATTGCCATTATCCAGTTTAAGCTGGAGGGGCAGATTATCATGCGTCGTCCGGAGTTTATGATGGAAGACAGGTTACTTCTGGATAAAATAGATTTTAAGGAAAAAACAATCAGAATCGGGGACAAGGTATATCCGATGAACGATACGGACTTCCCGACGGTGGATCCAGAAAATCCATACGCCCTGACCGCGGAAGAATCAGAGCTTATGGAACGGCTCCGACAGGCATTTTCACGCTGTGAAAAGCTTCAGAAGGATGTGCGTTTCCTGTTTTCAAAGGGCGGAATGTATAAAGTCCACAATTCCAATCTTCTCTATCACGGCTGTGTGCCGATGGATGAGAACGGCGATTTTATTAAGGTTGATATTTTCGGAAAGAAGTACAGCGGAAAAGCTTTGTATGACATTCTTGACAATTATGCCAGAAAGGGATATTACGGAACCCGTGATTCCGGAGAAAAGTCAAAAGGCGAGGATATACTGTGGTATATCTGGGCCGGGCCGAATTCTCCGGTGTTTGGCAAGGATAAGATGGCAACCTTCGAGAGATATTTTATCGAGGACAAAGAGACACACGTTGAAAAGAAAAATGCTTACTACAGATTGTATGACGACGAGAAAATCGTTGACAAAATATTGACGGAGTTCGGTCTGCATACGGAAAAATCACATATCGTGAACGGACATGTTCCTGTGGAGCGAAAAAAAGGAGAGTCGCCTATCAAATGCGGCGGAAAGCTGCTTGTCATTGACGGCGGATTTTCAAAGGCATACCAGAATAAAACCGGTATTGCAGGTTATACACTGGTTGCCAATTCCCACGGAATGCGTCTGGTTTCGCATGAACCGTTTGAATCGACAGAAGCGGCGATTCGCAAGGAATCGGACATCTTTTCAGATTCCATTGTGGTAGAGACGGCATTGCAGAGGCTGTGTGTTTCAGACACCGATATCGGTACAGAGCTGAAAGAAAGCATCTATCAGCTTGAGGAACTTCTGCTGGCGTATCGCAACGGTGATATCATTGAAAAAAGTGTTTATGAATAAATATAAAAGTCCTTCGCGCAAAGCTGTCGGAAATGCGCGGAGGACTTTTTAGTTTACATAAAACAAAGGCATGTGCAGGAACTAAGGATTTACATCTGTTCCTTCTGCAGTATCGTCAGTCACTGGATTGTCTGCATTGTCTGTGGCAGTGTCATTGTTGACTGCATTATCAACGCCGTCTGTGACATCTTCAACGACGTTGCCCGCACCGTCCGCAATGTCATCTACGACATTTCCGGCATCATCAATTGCATCGCCGACAGCATTTCCGGCATCGCCGATTGCATTTCCTGCACCATTTGCTGTATCCTCTGTTGTCACATCACCGGCTTCGTTGCCTGTCCCGGTTTCGTCGGTTGTGTTGGTAGTGCCCGGAACCTCGTCTGCGTTATTTGTCTCAGTACGTCCGCATGCGCAGCCGGTTAATGTACCCATGGAGAGACAAAGTAAAAGTACACAGAGAAATGTTTTGCTCTTTTTCATAATTTTCACTCCTTTTGTCAATCATAAATTATGTCAGTTGTTTTGATACTGATATGAATAATTTGCCCGCTTTTTTTGAGAATATACATTGATGAAAAAAAACCGGTGTGATAAGATTATTGTCAGATTGCCAAGCTATGGGAAAGGAGTGCATTGATATGCAGTTTCGTCCTTGTATTGATATACATAACGGAAAAGTGAAACAGATTGTCGGCAGCAGCCTGAAGGATGCCGGGAATCAGGCGCGGGAAAATTTTGTGGCACAGCAGGATGCGGCTTTTTTTGCAGCATTGTATCAAAATAAAAATATCCGCGGCGGACATGTAATTTTATTAAATAAAGAAGACAGTGAATTTTTTGAAGCGACCCGTGCCGAAGCGGTGAAGGCATTGCGCGCATATCCGTCAGGGCTGCAGATTGGCGGCTCGATTACGGCCGGTAATGCGCCGGACTATATCAAAGAAGGCGCGTCACATGTTATAGTGACTTCCTATGTTTTCTCAAATGGGGAGATTAATTATGTAAACCTCAACAAGCTTGTGGAGGCTGTGGGAAGTGAACATCTGGTGCTTGATTTGAGCTGTAAGAAGTATGAAGACGGATATTATGTGATGACTGACCGCTGGCAGAAGAAGACAGAGGTTAGACTAACGACAGAGGTGATGGAGAGCTTATCCGCATATTGTGATGAATTTCTCATCCACGCGGTGGATGTGGAAGGTAAGGCGCAGGGAATAGAGGACGAGCTTGTTGAGATGCTTGGGAAATTTGAACTGCGTCCGGTGACCTACGCAGGCGGAGTGCATGATTTTGAAGACCTCAGAAAGCTGAAAGAACTTGGAAAGGGACATGTGAACGTGACAATCGGCAGCGCGCTGAATTTGTTTGGCGGAACGATGGAGCTTGAACGCGTATTAAAGGAAATAGAGGAATAAGTAATAAAAAAAGAACCGGTTTTCCGGTTCTTCTTTTTAATCTGTTAAAACAACTGTCTATTTGGAACTAAATACTTATGGATTTATATTTCAAAAAGGCACATCGCAAAACTGATTAGTCTTATAATTTCGTTACGTTTACTGCCTGAGGTCCTTTTTCGCCGTTAACTACTTCGTACTCAACTGCTGCGCCTTCGTCTAATGACTTAAAGCCTTCCATGTTAAGTCCTGAGTAATGTACGAAAACATCGTTTCCGGCTTCGTCAGAAATAAATCCGTAACCTTTCTGGTTGTTGAACCATTTAACTGTACCTTTGTTCATTTTGGCTACCTCCAATATAAATGTGTGTCACATTTGCGACAACGATAGAATAGCACAATGAAAAAAAATTGTAAAGAATAAGTTAACAAAATATGAAAATTTTTGCATTTGCAAAAGCGATGGGCTACAATAGATAATAAAAAATTAAAAAGAGCAGAGAGGAGCAAAAAAATGACGGGAGAAGAAAGAAGAGAACAGATTCTTCAGATTTTATTACATGCACAGAATCCGTTGCCCGGAACGGAGCTTGCGAGGAGGCTTTCTGTGAGTCGTCAGATTATCGTACAGGACATTGCACTGCTCCGTGCTGTAAATAAAAATATTTTATCCACCAACAAGGGCTATATTTTCTTTCAGGAGCAGGAGGCGCGAAAGAAGGTGCAGAGAGCCATTCAGGTTGCCCATTCGGAAGAGGAGATTAAAGAGGAGCTTTACACGATTGTTGATCTGGGCGGGCATGTGCTTGATGTAATCGTGGAACATGAGATATACGGACAGATTACCTGTGATTTGATTATCTGCAGCAGACAGGATGTGGATACGTTTGTAGAGCAGTGCCGGGAACGAAATGCCAAAGGGCTTTCCAGCCTGACCGGTGGCGTTCATTATCATACGGTTGAGGCAAAGGACAGGGAAACTCTTGACAGAATTGAAAAGGCACTGAAGGAAAAAGGGTACTTGCATATCAACTAGATATATGATATCTTACTCCGTGGCTGACAAGACAACTGACAAGACAGCAAGATAAAAGAGAAAGTCAGTCATGAACGGAGGATAATATGAAAAAGGTAAAAGAAATACTGAACAAAATTTTTATTGACGGACTAAGTGGTATGGCGACGGGACTTTTTGCTACACTCATTATAGGTACGATTATTTCACAGATTGGCGGTTTTCTGCCGGGGGTAATCGGAACGTACATGGTTGTGATGGGGAAGGTGGCATCAAGTATTACGGGTGCAGGTATCGGTATCGGCGTTGCACTGAAATATAAAGAAAGTCCGCTTGTGGTAGTCTCTGCAGCAACTGCCGGTATGATGGGAGCATTTGCAAGTAAGATATTGGCCGGAACAGTTCTGACAGAGGGTGTGATTGTATATGCAGGACCGGGTGAACCGCTTGGAGCATTTATTGCTGCACTGGTAGCGATTTTGGTAGGACATATGGTCAGCGGAAGAACGAAGGTGGATATTTTAATTACTCCGCTTGTAAGTATTGTATCAGGCAGTGCAGTCGGTCTTATACTCGGACCTCCAATTTCTGCATTTATGACATTTATCGGAGAACTTGTGAATGTCAACGTGGCGGAGCATCCATTTGTCGGAGGTATCATTGTTTCTGTACTTATGGGAATTATTCTGACACTTCCAATCAGCTCTGCTGCTCTTGGAATCATTTTGAATTTGTCAGGACTTGCAGCCGGTGCAGCAACGGTTGGATGTTGCGCGAATATGGTCGGCTTTGCAGTGGCAAGCTACAAGGACAACAAGGTCAACGGACTTCTGGCGCAGGGACTCGGAACAAGTATGCTTCAGATTGGAAATATTGTGAAGAAACCGATTATATGGCTTCCGGCAATCGTTTCCAGTGCCATCTTGGGACCGGTATCGACCCTTGTTTTCAAGATGACTAACAATGCAACCGGTTCAGGAATGGGAACGGCAGGACTTGTCGGACAGATTACCACTTACCAGACAATGGTGGCAGAGGGCGGTGAGGCTGCTGTTGTGCTTGTTAAGATTGTGGTTCTTCACTTCCTTCTCACGGGTCTGATTGCATGGATAACGGCATTTTTGATGCGCAAAGCCGGATGGATTAAGGATGGGGACATGAAACTGGATGTGTAGAATTCTGTAATTGTAGAGAAAATCAAATGCAAGGTGTAAAAATAAAACAGATAGGATTTTTGAGTCCTATCTGTTTTAAATACTTTGTAATTTGTTTCCGGGATGTACCAAATAGTCTTTATTCGTCGTTCTTCTTCATGCGGTCAAACACAAGCTCATATCCGTCATTCCCGTAGGTCAGTGAACGATTGACACGGCTGATGGTTGCTGTGGAAGCTCCTGTCTTTTCGGCTATTTCAAGATAAGTTCTTTTCTCGCGAAGCATCGTGGCAACTTCAAAACGTTGCGAAAGGGAAAGCAGCTCGTTGACTGTGCATAAATCTTCAAAGAAAGAGTAACATTCTTCTTTTGTCTGAAGCGTCAGAATGGCATCGAACAGCTTGTCTACCGGTTCTGATTTCAATTTTTTTACCATGCGTAATCCTCCAAGGCACTTTAATACTATAAAGTTTTAAAGCTTTATAATGTCATAATATCATAGCTTAAGAAATGCGTCAATTCTAAAAAGTCATTTCTGCAGCATGAAAAGAAAGAATCAATTTTGTATAGTTTCCGAAAGGATGCTAATAGATAAATACGTTTACAAATAGTTTTAAATACTATATAATGTGATGTAGAATTTTCAGAATGCAATTATGACATATAAGCAGAGGAAAAGGTGAAGAGATGACAATAGATACAGATGATTTGTTAAACAGCATAATGGCAAGCTTTGACCGCATAGATTATATTAAATCCAAGGATGTTCCGAATATTGATCTTTATATGGATCAGGTAACGACCTTTATGGACAGCCGAATGAGAGAAAAGACACGTAATCCGCAGGAGGATAAGGTTCTTACGAAAACCATGATTAATAATTACGCCAAGAACAATCTTCTTCCGCCGCCGGTGAAAAAGAAATATTCCAAAGAGCACATGCTTGTGCTGATTTTTATCTATTATTTTAAAAATATTCTTTCCATAGGGGATATTCAGAAGCTTTTGAATCCTCTGACCGAGCGTTTCTTCGGAAAGACGGACGGCTTTGATTTGACAAGTGTGTATGATGAAGTGTTCCACTGGGAGAAGGAGCAGATAGAAGTGCTCCGCAAGGATGTGACGGAACGCTACAGGATGTCAAGGGAAGCATTTGAAGACGCGCCGGAGGATACACAGGAATTTTTGAAAAACTTTTCCTTCATCTGTCTTCTGAGCTTTGATGTATATATGAAAAAGCAACTGATAGAGAAGCTGATTGATGAGCTGGCTGAGAAGAGTGAGCCACAGAAGAGCGAACCACAGAAGGAGAAAGAAAAAGAAAAGCAGAGCAGTAAGGAGTAATTGGGAGACAGTATGCCGAGTAACGATAACGTAGTGATTGTTTTGGACCCGGGACATGGAGGAAGCAATGAAGGACTCAGTCACAGAGGACTGCTGGAGAAGGACATGAATCTGGTGACGGCGTGTGCGATGCGTGATGAACTGTTGCAATATGAGAATGTTGAGGTTTACATAACGAATCCTGAAAAAGCAGATATGTCACTGAAAGAGCGTGCGCAATATGCAGAGAGCGTGGGGGCGGATATTTTAATCAGCCTCCATTTTAATATGTCAGAAAAGCATGAAATGTTCGGCTCGGAGGTATGGATTCCGAGTGCGGGTCAAAATTATGCGCAAATGCATTCACTCGGGGATGTGTTCATGGAGCAGTTTCATGAACTGGGATTTACACTCAGGGGTGTAAAGACGAGGCTGAATGATGACGGCCTTGATTATTATGGGATTTTGCGCGAATCAACAGCACTGGAAATACCGAGTATATTGGTGGAGCATGGGTATGCGGATCATTTGAGGGATTATGAAAAGGTAAATGATGAGGAGGACTGGCAGGCACTCGGAAGGTCGGATGCGACAGCGGTTGCGAAATACTTCGGGCTGACGAGTTCTTCGCTTGGCAGAGATTACACATCTTATGTAAAGAATGGATATTTTGCTCCGGAAGAGCCGGTAGGAAGTGACCTGACGGAGCCGGAGAGTGCCCTTCTTGTATATGTGGGAAGCGCGAAGGAGGGAGAAATATTTTATATCTCGGGAAAAGATGCGGAGAGTGAAATTGTATACTATGATTACACTACGGACGGCGGAAAGACCTGGTCTGTGCTTTTTCCGTTTGAAAACGGGAAAGACAGCGCGCAGATATGTATACCGGACGTTCCGCCGGGGGCAAAGGTAATTGCCAGAGTTTATAATGGACATTTTCTTTATACACAGACGCAAACGGTTGGTTTTGAAAAGACGGATTTAGAGACAGGAGCCGAGGAGGAACAAATCAGCGGAGAACTTTCAGCTCCGGAGGAAAACATATCTGTTACAGGTAATACGCCGCCGGTAATGTGGGGCTCCCTGTTTGGAGTGGTTATATCGATATTATTGATTGTTGCGGCGTTTGCGACTTACAGGGAACGTGTGAGGAAAAGGAACGGCGGACATGGATGGAGAATGAAGCAGATTGAGAATATATGTCTGATTTCGGGTGTCTGTATTTTTCTTTTTTCAGTGACCCTGTGGGGGATTTCTTACGCAAGGGAGAGGGCTTCGACAGAGCCGGTGCAAAATATCCGCCGGGAGAGCACGCCTCAGGAGAGCGTGAATCAAAAACTGAAAGAGGATGAAATTTTCATAGAGATGCGATATAATCAGGAAACGGAGGAAAAACCGGAAACGGTGGTTGTTTTCGATATTGCACAGGGACTGATGAGGGTTCCGCTTGTGGAAGGTATACGGAAAAATTCATATGATATGACAGGATTTCAGGGAACCGGACTTTCAAAAAAATATGTTTCCGGGGACGATGTGAAATCCATGGTGGGAATTGATGTCTCCAAATTTCAGGGAGAGATTGACTGGCAGCAGGTGAAGGAGTCCGGTGTTGAGTTTGCAATTCTCCGTGTTGGTATCCGGGGTTACGGAACCGGAGAAATGAAGATAGACGACCGGTTTTATGAAAACTGTCGAAGGGCGACAGAGCAGGGAATCCGTGTCGGAGTATACTTCTTTTCGGCAGCAGTCAATGAGGAAGAAGCAGTAGAGGAAGCGGATTTTGTGCTGGATGCAATTTCGGGATGTGAGATAGGAATGCCGGTGGTGTTTGACACCGAGCCGATTTATTATGATGATGCGAGGACGGATGATTTGACTCCGAACCGACTGACATCCATCACGAAGGCATTTTGTGACAGGATAAGAGAGGCTGGTTATGAGCCTGTGATTTATGCAAATGCCAAACGGTTCGCCACGGTACTTCATCTGGAGGAACTGGAAGCGTATGACAAATGGCTCGCGGATTACAGGGAGACACCGGATTACCCGTATGCATTTAAAATGTGGCAGTTTACGGAAAAGGGAACAGTTCCGGGAATTGATGGATATGTTGACCTTGACCTGTATTTTTATGAATGAGAAAGAGGTGTATATCAATGGTTACACTATTGGCAAAATTATGGATAAAAGAAGACGGAAAAAGTGAGCAGCAGGTGCGTAAGGCGTATGGAACGCTCTGCAGCGTTTTGGGGATTTTTCTTAATGTGTGCCTGTTTGCAGGAAAATATGTGGCAGGCTTTGTAAGCGGATCAATCGCGATTATGGCAGATGCTTTTAACAATCTGTCAGATGCAGGCTCATCCTTTATCACACTGATAGGTTTTGTGTTTGCGGGGAAGAAACCTGATTCCGATCATCCTTTCGGACATGGAAGGATAGAATATCTTTCGGGACTCGGAGTGGCTTTTTTAATCATGCTCATGGGAGTGGAGCTTGGAAAAAGCTCCATTAAGAAAATACTTCATCCGAAGACGGTTGAGTTGTCGGTGCTGTCTGTGGGGATTTTGTTGATTTCCATTCTTGTGAAGCTTTATATGGCATATTATAACCGGAAGGTTGGGAAGAAAATATCCTCCAATGCGATGAAAGCCACGGCGACAGACAGCTTGAGTGACGCGCTCTCCACAACGGTCGTACTTTTGGCGATGCTGTTTTTGTATGTCACGGATATCAACGTGGATGGATATTGCGGAGCACTTGTGGCATTGCTGATTCTCGTCGCAGGATATGAGGCGGCAAAAGATACCATCAGTCCTCTGCTGGGGCAGGCTCCGGAGCCGAAGTTTGTTGAAGAGATTGAAAGGATTGTCATGGAGCATGAGGAGGTTGTCGGAATTCATGACCTGATTGTACATGACTACGGACCGGGACGTGTCATGATATCACTACATGCAGAGGTTCCGGGTGACGGAGACATCTTTGTGCTTCATGATGTGATTGATTTGATTGAGAGAGAGCTCGAACAGGAACTTCACTGTGACGCTACGATTCATATGGACCCGATTGATACGAACAATGAGACGGTTGCAGAGCGCAAGGCGGAGGTTGTAAAAATTATTGAAGGGCTGGAAGAGGGGCTGACCCTGCATGATTTCCGCATGGTGGTCGGCAATACACATACGAATCTGATTTTCGATGTGGTGGTTCCGGCAGGATATAAAAAGCCGGAAGAAACACTGAAGGCGGAGATTGAAAAGAGGGTGCAGAAAAAATGGCCGGAATGCTTTACGGTTATCAAAGTGGATCAGGCATATTTGAAACATTAGGTTTACATAAAACGAAGAGGGAACATATGAGAGATCAGTTAACACAGTCAGACATTGACAAAATGCAGGAAGAAATTGAATACAGAAAGCTTGTGAAACGCCCGCAATTGCTGGAGTCGGTCAAGGAAACAAGGGCACATGGGGATTTGAGCGAGAACTTTGAATACCATGCGGCGAAGCGGGAAAAGAACAAAAACGAAAGCCGTATCCGTTATCTTGAGCGAATGATACGGACGGCAGAGATTATTTCAGATGAGTCGGAATCGGATGAGGTTGGAATGAACAATACGGTGACGGTTTATGTGGAGGAAGATGATGAGGAGGAGGTTTATAGGATTGTGACGACAGTGCGAAGCAATTCCCTCTCAAACCTTATCAGTATAGAATCACCGCTGGGCAAAGCACTGATGGGACATAAGACCGGAGACAGAGTGGAGGTAGTGGTAAATGATTTCTACAGCTATTTTGTAGTTATTCGGAAGATAGATAAGACAACGGATGATTCGGAGGATAAGATTCGCGGCTATTAAGCTGCGGAAGGAAAGACGGCTCACATTTTTTCATATGCCACATATAATAGAGATGAATATTATCATATATTGGAGGCAATATGACAGAGTGTCAGATGATTACACACGAGATTGTCAGAGGCGATACCTTGTATCGGCTTGCACAGAGATACAAAACGACAGTGCCCCTTATTCTCCTCGCAAATCCTGAGGTGGATCCGTACAATCTTCAGGTCGGAACGAAACTGAACATTTGCAGAGGAAACCGGTTTACGGAAAAACCATCAATGGATGAAATACAGATGACGGGAGATTTCGGGAAGGCATTTATGCAATATGCAGGCTGGATTAAGATGTATCTGATGTCGCTCTCCGGTTCTGCCATGCGTCAGAGAGAGGCTGCGCTTAGAACGGAGCAGGCAGCCGACAGGGTAGTAGATTTATTTGCTCTGTTTTATCCGGAGTCGGTGATTACAAGTCTCAGAGATTTGTTTGTAAAAAAATATACGCTGGAGTTGTTGTCTTATGCTAACGCGACCAATAACAGAGACACGGATGCGCAAAAGCAGTTTGCAGAACGCGTAACAGAGCATGCAGAAAATATCGCAGCTCTTTTGGCACGGTATAACAGATTTTATGATAAAGACCGTCTGGAGGAGGAAATGAAGGAGCCGCTTGAGGTTGCAGACCGGATTGTGACATCCATGAGGGCAGATGATATGGAGGCTGAATTTTCCGGATTTGACCGCCTTGATGAATGGGCAGCTTCTCTGGCGACCTATTTGTCGGACGGACTTCGCAGAGAATTTTACAGAGAGAGATAGAGATTGCAATAAAAAATGGTGTTTCCGGACGAAAGGCGGAAACACCATTTTTAAATGACAGAGAAGAAAACCCTCTGACGGATTATTTGGCTGCTTTGGCGGCGAAATCGGTTGTGACGAGCTTATCGTAAGGTGCACGTTCCTCAAGCTGACCGGCCTCTTCAAGAATATTCTGGAGCAGGTCAAAGCTTTCTTTTTCAAAAATCAAATCTGTTTTCCACGTATCCTGTTCATGATAACGGGAAACAATCGTGGTGAGAGTTTTTAAATCGGTTTCCGTGAATTGAGGCTGAATGACAGCGGCAATTTCTTCCGGTGTATGCGAGTTTACATAATCCATACCAAGCTGTAAAGCATCTGTAAATTTCTGAATCACTTCCTTGTTATTGTTTACATAACTCTCTTTTGCAGAAAAGCAGGTATATGGAACAAAGCCGGAATCTACACCGAGCGATGCCACGACATGGTAGCCTTCTCCCATGTTTTCAAGGGCAGTTGCGGAAGGTTCAAATTCAACAGTGTAGTCGCCCTGTCCGCCACTGAAGGCTGCTGCTGTAGAGCCGAAGTCGATGCTCTGGTCAATCACAAGATCGGTAGCCGGTTCAATACCGTTTTTCTTTAAAATATATTCAAACACCATCTGTGGCATTCCGCCTGTTGTTCCCGGCACCATGTAAATTTTCGTCAGGACTCCTGCGACAAACGGTTCATTTCGGAAGAAAGACTGTAGGGAATCAGGTGGGATAAGCCGTATTTCAATTCGATTTGGGGAAATCCGTATTTATCTACCTCAATACGCTCAATGAAAAGCTCTATATCCTTTCTTGACAGCAAACCACGTTCAAGTATCCTATCCATTGCCTGCAGGGCATTTTGCGTTTTTTTACCGGAGTATTCACTCCCGGTAAGGAGCTCGTTTAATTCCTTAAGCTTTCTCTCTAAATCGTGAATCTGAGAAATCATATCTTTTTGCATGACATCATAGGTCTCATTTACGATATCCGCATTTGCGCAGGTGCCGGATAAATCTCTGATTTTCTGTGTAAAAAGAACCCTTAGCTGTAGTTTTTTATCAAGCATCTGTTTTTGAAGCAGGGAACGTTTTTCTTCTGCCGTTTTTCTTCCGGTATCAAAATCCTTCATGTCATAGGCAGCGATGGTATTTGAAAGTGAATGACGACAGAGCCTGAAGTATGACAGCACATCTTGTGTTAAATCATTTGTCTTGATGAGATGGGAACTTGCGCAATAACGTCTGCCCTTCGTGTTATAAGTGGTACAGATATAATATTTCTTTTCACCGGAGGTCGTACTTCTCCTGACAGGTGTCAGACGGCTTCCGCAGTCTTTGCAAAAGAGACAGCTTCCAAACGGATTCGGAAGATCCGAACCTGTCCATCGACCGTGACTTCCGCGATAATTACTTTTGACTCGTTTGGACTTTATATCCTGTATCATCTCGAAGGAGGATTTATCGATAATTGGCGGATGATGATTTTCAAAAATATACTGTTCTTCTTTTGGAATCCGCCTGTCTTTTCCGTGAACAGTAGAACGGGCACGCTTCCGTAAGCGGAGGGTACCGGTATAAAAATCATTATTCAGAAGGTCTCTTACCATAGAATCTGACCAGGAATCAGCAATGCGTCGTTTGGTTATTTTCCCTTCTGCAAGTTCATGCTCACGGCGAACCATGGAGGGGGTCGGAACCTTGTTGCCGGTCAGATAATTTGAAATCTGCCGGTAACCGTAGCCTCTTAAATAAAGCTCATAAACCAGTTTTACATAATCTGCTTCTTCCGGAATGATTTCCAGCCTGCTTTTATCTTTATCACTCCTTTTATATCCAAACGGCGGCTGCGTTATAAAGATGCCCTCTTTTTGCCGGGCTTCGATGGCGCATTTGATTTTCCTGCTGATATCTTTGACATATTTTTCATTATACCATGTCAGGATACCGATGGTGTCATCATTATCCGTTCCGGAATTGTAATTCGTATCAATCACGACAAGATCTTTTTGACGTTCCCTGAAATCCTCCAGAAGAAGCAGCACCCGGGCATTATGACGGCCAATCCTGGACAAATCCTTGACAAATACCCGCTCAATACTATCTAAATCATCCAGTAACCGGTTTAATCCGGGACGATTGAATGTATATCCGGAGAAACCGTCATCCTCATACCAGCGATCGATTGTGATGCTGCATTCGGTGGCAAATTGACTGATAATCAGCTTTTGGTTTTCGATGGAAACATAATTCCGTTTGTCATCATCTCTTGATAGACGTACATATCCGACATTCATAATGTCACCTCCTCCGGATGATTTTGAAGCATGGCCTTCAAGCCGTCATGAATATTTGTATTCGCTTTCCCGTCCAGATATGTGACGACCCGGAAACCAAGCTCCCTATATTTTTCTTTTGCTGTCTCAAATTCTTCCTGTGATGAAAAATCATTTCTCCAAAGATAGTAGGTCGTTTTATGCAAGCGTGTTCACATCCTTATTATGCCTTACGATAGTTTATGACAGAAGCCTCTGATTGTTGCAGGTTCTGCATCCTCAAAAAAGCCGTGTTCGCCTGGCGAACCGAAGAAATGCGGAAAAGTGCGGTTTTTGGTAAAAAAATTGCACTTTTTTTTGCCTGAATGGACATTTATAGAAAACGCCGGAGGATATATAATAGTAGTAGATGATGTTAAGCGAAGGGATGGATGTATATTATGAAAAAATCACTACGAATCATATGCTCACTGTTACTGTTTAGTTTTTTGACTTTTGGAATGAGCTTCGAGACCCGTGCGGCTTTGCCTGCGAGCGGGAATTTAGGCCCTAACGGAAGTGAGAGCAGTGTGACATACACACTGGTCAACGGAATCCTGACTATTACAGGAACGGGTCCGACAAAGGATTATAATTATACAGGAAGTCCGTTTTTCAATAGTACGGAGATTAAAAAGGTGAAAATAGAGAACGGAGTCACCACGATTGGAAGTGTTCTTTTTGTAGGATGTAGTGAGTTGTCAACGGTTGAGATGGCGGACAGTGTGAGGAGCATTGG
>CAZFLR010000013.1:0-48607 GCA_964519385.1 uncultured Kineothrix sp. | reverse complement strand
TTTAGCAAGACACCTAAGAATATGACCGTGAAGGTGCCGAAGAAAAAATTGCAGGTATACAGGGGAATTCTGACACAGAAGGGTGTGAAAAAGACCGCCAAATTTAAGAAAAAATAAGCGTAGAATAGTCTGGAGAAAGATATTGAGAAGTGGTGGTTGCTCCTTGCAACCACCACTATTTTGGGCATTAAAAAAGGAATCTGTGCGACAGATTCCTTAAATAAGGGAAAAACCCTGACGAAGAAAGGAGTTCCAGTTGCTTTTCTGATATAGAAATCGTACAACAATTACCGTTTGCTTTTCTTTATCAATAGTGTAAAAGGCAAGGTAATTATTGACTATAATAAAACGAATTTCCCAACTCGCCAGAATGGGGTCATCTACAAGACGATACTTTTCGGGCATATCCGAGAGCGAGTTGATTTGTTTTGTGGCTGCATCAAGCAGATGTTCGGCTGCAGTGGGGTTCTTCAGTGTAAATTCGATGTAGTCAGCGGCACGCAGGATATCATGTTCTGCGGTGGCTGTGATGTGAATGCTATAACTCATTTGCGACGTTTGCTCCGAATATCAGCCATTGCTTCAGAGAATGATCGGGTGTTGCCAGAGGCAATGTCATCCATACCCTCTGTAATCTGGCTATATAATTCAAAGCGACTGGTTAATTCTTCGTAGGCTTCAATGCTCATAACGGCAAGATCGCCTTTTCCATTCTTCGTAATAAAAACTGGTTCGGGAAAATTGTGACAAAATGTTGAGATTTCGTTGTAGTTATTCCTTAAATCAGCACTTGATTTGATTGTTGGCATAATGAACACCTCCTTGTTCTATAACAAAATTATACACAAATTTTGTTATGTAATCAATGGGGATGTGAGAATATTATATGTCAGTTGTTGTAATTGTATTCGATTGACTTCCTTTGGGGAGCAATCCGTGCACCTGCCGAGGTGCTCCCGGTGTGGTGCGTAAATCCATAAGGAAAGCTGTTCTTGATTATTGGAAGCATTTTCGACATTTGTTTATAAAAAAGGAATTGAAGATATATCATGTGATGATTCAATCTTAGAGCAAATGGAAGACAAAGACTATATTGAATACTTTAAGAATCTGATGTACAGACTTGTTCTCAATGGAGAAAGCCACATGGAGGAAAGAATAAATAGTTTGGGAGACATGGATTATTTTGATTTTTTAAGTGAACAAGAGCGACAAAGAACTGCTCGGGAAGTTCTTTGTTTTATTTATTTGCTTAATAAGAAACATGTTTTGGTACATTTAGAGGGGAAAAAGATGTCGAGAACAATCTGAATAAGTGGTGCTCAGAAATAAAATCTTTTTTCAAAGATTGATTAAGTATGTGTTAATACCCCATCAACCGCTGTTCTTCCAATCTCTCCGTGCTATGACGTTATCGTAATCTTATAATTTACTTTTGGGTCCGGACATGGTATATTGATACTGTTGTCCGGGCTCTTTTTTTGTGGGCAAGTGAAAATTGCTGCACGGACACAACCTCATAGCATGCAAAATCAAGGTTTATTCAAGGAGGAAATATAGAATATGAAACTGGGAATCGTGGGGCTGCCGAATGTAGGCAAAAGTACCCTTTTTAATTCGTTGACAAAAGCAGGGGCTGAGAGTGCAAATTATCCGTTTTGTACGATTGATCCGAATATTGGTATCGTACCGGTGCCGGATGAGCGTTTGAAGCTTCTCGGAGATATGTATAATTCCAAGAAGGTAACACATGCGGTGATTGAGTTTGTAGATATTGCAGGACTTGTAAAAGGAGCATCCAAGGGAGAAGGACTCGGAAACCAGTTTCTTTCAAATATTCGTGAAGTGGATGCGATTGTGCACGTGGTACGCTGTTTTGAAGATCCGAATGTCATTCATGTGGATGGCAGTGTAGATCCGATTCGTGATATTGAGACAATCAATCTGGAATTGATTTTTTCTGATATCGAGATTCTTGAAAGAAGACTGGCGAAGGTTGTCCGCGGCGCAAGAAATGATAAGACGCTTGCCAAAGAAGAAGATTTGCTCAAACGTCTGAAAGCTCATCTTGAAGACGGAAAGATGGCCAAGACCTTTGAAACGGAGGATGAGGATGAACTCGGATTTATCGCGACCTACAATCTCCTGACAATCAAACCGGTTATTTTTGCGGCAAATGTGGCAGAGGACGAGCTTGCTGATGATGCAGCGTCAAATGAGAACGTAGTTAAGGTGCGCGAGTTGGCAAAAGAGGATGGAGATGGTGTGTTTGTCATCTGCGCACAGATTGAACAGGAAATGGCTGAGCTTGATGATGAAGAAAAAACGATGTTTCTTGAAGAACTCGGAATAGCAGAATCAGGACTGGATAAACTGATAAAAGCATCCTACACGCTTCTTGGTCTGCATAGCTTCCTGACGGCCGGAGAAGATGAAACGAGAGCATGGACAATTAAGATTGGCACCAAGGCTCCGCAGGCGGCCGGTAAGATACACACGGATTTTGAGCGTGGATTCATCAAGGCTGAGGTTGTGAATTACAAAGATCTTCTGGAGCAGGGTTCGCTAGCAGCAGCAAGGGAGAAAGGTCTTGTCGGAATGGAAGGCAAGGAGTATGTCGTTCAGGACGGCGATGTAATCCTGTTCCGCTTTAATGTATAGAAAGGAATCAGAAAATGGGAAAATGGGACATTGCTTTTCCGAATTTGGGAATATATCTTGAAAATGTACCAAAAAATTTTGAAGTATTCGGTCTGACAATCGCGTTGTATGGTGTGATTATCGCCCTCGGTGTCTTTCTGGGATTTTCACTTGCCAATCACGAAAGCAATGCACTCGGCTATCCGAAGGATATCTGGTGGGATTTTGCAATCTGGGCAATTATTTTTTCGATTCTGGGTGCCAGAATTTATTATGTCGCTTTTAGTTGGGATTATTACGGCGGGCATTTAAATGAACTTCTGAGTATCCGGAAAGGCGGACTTGCCATATATGGCGGGGTGATTGGCGGATTTCTCACACTTCTTGTGTTCTGCAGGCTGCGCAAGCAGAATTTGTGGAAGATGGCGGACGTTGCAGTACCGGGACTTTTGGTCGGACAGATTATCGGCCGCTGGGGTAACTTTATGAACAGGGAAGCCTTCGGCGGATATACGGATTCGCTGTTTGCAATGCAGCTTCCGGTGGAAGCGGTGAGAAAGGTGGACATATCAGAAGATATTGCAGCACATATAATAGAAGGAACCAATTACATTCAGGTGCATCCGACATTCTTGTATGAAAGTGTACTGAATCTGATTTTGCTGGCAATTATATGGTCTTATCGCAGACGTAAGAAGTTTGACGGAGAGCTTTTGCTTTTTTATTTGGGAGGCTACGGAATTATCCGCTTCTTTGTGGAGGGGCTTCGCACCGACCAACTTCAAATCGGTTCCACAGGTATTGCGGTCTCGCAGGTACTTGGAATCGGACTTTTCGTTTTTTCACTGATAATGGAGTTTCTTGTGCTTCATTCAAAGAAAAAAGAATAAAATCTGAATCAGATATTTTAGTGCCTTGTCACAGTTGTGGCAGGGCACTTTTTTTGCGAAAAAAATGTAAATCCTATTGCAAAAACATATAAAATGGCTTAAAATGATAACCAAGTGGTGAAAAGTGGTTTGTTAGGGGTGGAAAGTGGAGCATTTTCCACGGCAGGTGATTCGTATGTTCATGGGAGAGTACAGTCATACAATTGATAGTAAAGGACGACTTATCATCCCATCCAAGCTTCGTGATGAGCTCGGCGAG
This sequence comes from uncultured Kineothrix sp., assembly GCA_964519385.1. GTDB lineage: Bacteria > Bacillota > Clostridia > Lachnospirales > Lachnospiraceae > SVFI01. Next base: position 44,818 of record CAZFLR010000013.1, on the reverse strand, counting down.
AACTTCGTTGTGACCAAGGGACTTGATGGGTGTCTCTTTGTGTACGCAATGGATGAATGGAATCTTTTGAACGAACGTCTGAAGACTTTACCGCTTACTAACCCGAATACGAGAAGATTAAATCGTTTCTTTCTCGCAAGTGCATCGAATGGTGAGACGGACAAGCAGGGAAGAGTTTTGATTCCCGGGGTTTTAAGAGAGTTCGCCGGACTTGAAAAGGATGTTGTTTTGCTTGGAGTCGGCAACCGGATTGAAATCTGGGATAAGACAGCCTGGGAGAAAGAATCTGATTATGGCGATATGGATGAAATTGCAGAGCAGATGGCAGAGCTCGGATTCCAGATATAGGATGAAGGAAGTATAAAAAAGGGAAGCTTTGTTCCCAGACAGAGGTTTTAAATGGTTTTTTCACATAAATCGGTATTACCGGATGAGACAATTGAAGGATTGCAGATTAAGCCGGACGGTATTTATGTGGACGGAACTTTGGGAGGAGCCGGTCACTCAAGTGTGATTGCGTCGAAGCTGTCTGAGCAGGGCAGACTGATTGGCATTGATCAGGACGCAGCAGCGATAGCAGCGGCGGAAGAACGCTTAAAGCCATATGCGGCCAGGGTAAGTATTGTCCGAAGCAATTATGAAAACATGTGCCGGGTGGTGAGAGAGTGCGGATTTACCGGCGTGGACGGAATCCTGCTTGACCTTGGGGTGTCCTCTTATCAGCTTGACACTGTGGAAAGAGGATTTTCCTACAAATACGATACGAAGCTGGACATGCGTATGGATGAAAGACAGACGCTGACAGCAGAAATGATAGTGAATGAGTACAGCGAGATGGAGTTGTTCCGTATTATAAAAGAGTACGGCGAGGATAAATTTGCGAAGAATATCGCCAAGCATATTGTGGCGGCAAGGGCAAGGAAACGTATAGAGACAACCTATGAATTAAATGAGATTATAAAGGCTGCGATTCCGGCGAAGATGCGTGAGAACGGAGGACATCCTTCTAAGCGGACGTATCAGGCAATCAGGATTGAATGCAACAGAGAACTGGATGTGCTTAGAGATACGCTGGATGATATGATTGGACTCTTGAATCCGGGAGGAAGGCTTTGCATTATTACCTTCCATTCGCTGGAGGACAGAATCGTTAAGACAAGCTTTAAGAAAAATGAAAACCCATGTACGTGCCCGCCGTCTTTTCCGGTGTGTACTTGTGGGAAAAAGTCAATGGGAAAAGTAATCACAAGAAAACCGATTCTTCCGTCGGAAAAGGAGATGGAGGAAAACAGCAGAAGTAAGAGTGCCAAGCTGAGGATTTTTGAGAAAGCGCAGTGATGTGGCATGGAATAATAAGAATCGAGGGTCATGGAAATGACAGAAAGACAGAGAAGATATGCCTCCTATTCCCAGAGGGTGGAAGGCAATACGGTAAGAAAATATAATTACGATTATGACGTGGTTCGCGAGATAGAGAGAGAGCCGAAAAAACAGCTCAGCAAACAGACGCGAAGAAACAGAGAAAGGGCAAGGTTCATGAATTTTGGACATGTTGCATTTCTTTTTACATGCGTGTGTATGGCAGGAGTTCTTTTATACGGATACCTGACACTTCAGTCTGCAAATACCGCTGCTGCTGCAGAGGTGGCAAGTCTGGAGAGCCGTCTTAATTCACTCAAACTTGACAATGAGGAAGAGTATAGTAGAATTATGAGTAGCGTGAACATGGAAGAGATTAAAGTTAGAGCAATCGAGGAGCTTGGCATGCAATATGCACAGGAGGGTCAGATTATCGAGGTTCCGTGCGCTGCGGACGATTATGTGCGTCAGTATCAGGCGATGCCGTAATGCCGACAATTGCGAGGTGTAAAAACATTGAGTCAGAGAAGACGAAAAACAAAAAAATCAAAAATTAAAAAATTCGGACCGAAAAAACAAAAGAAGCTGGTAGTGTTATTTGCGATAATACTACTGGCTTTCGTCGGTTTAAGCATTCGACTTGTATGGATATACCAGAAGGACGGGGAAAAGTATAAGAAACAGATTTTGTCCCAGCAGGAGTACGACAGTAAGACACTGCCTTACAAAAGGGGTGAAATTCTTGACGCAAATGAGACGAAGCTTGCATACAGTGAAAAGGTATACAATCTCATTGTCGATGCCCGTGTCATGAATGAAAGCAAGGCGGAGAATGCAATTGAGACAACGATAGCCGCACTTTCAAAATATTTCGATGTGGATTCGGCACAGATGCGTGAGCATGTAACGCAGAATAAAGAAAATCAATATTATGTCGTGCAGAAGGCTCTGGAATACGAAACTGTCGCGCCTTTTATGGAAGAACAGGCAAAGAATAAGTCCATTGTAGGCGTGTGGTTTGAAGAAGAGTACAAGAGAAAATATCCGTATTCGACACTTGCTTCTTCCGTGATTGGTTTCACCGGTTCGGACAATAACGGAACCTTCGGGCTGGAAGAGTATTATAATAGTATACTGAACGGAACCAACGGAAGGGAGTACGGATACTTGACCGAGGACTCCATGGTGGAGCGTACAACGATTGCTGCGGAGGATGGAAATACCATCATAACTTCGATTGATGTCAATATACAGAATATTGTAGAAAAATATGTTGCACAGTTCAATGAGGAGCATAAGGGAGAGTATAGGACAGGAGAAGACGGAAGTACGAATACCGGTGTGATTGTCATGGATCCAAACACGGGAAATATACTTGCAATGGCGGACTACCCGAATTTTGACCTGAACAATCCAAAGGATTTGACGGCTTTTTATTCGGAGGAAGAAATTGCAGCCATGTCCAACGAACAGATGTATGAATGTCTGAATCAGATATGGAGAAATTATTGTATTTCAGATACCTATGAGCCGGGCTCGGTTGCTAAGGCAATGACGATTGCAGCAGGTCTGGACGCGGGAAAACTGACGGGAAATGAGACGTTTAACTGCGAGGGTATAATGGAGGTAAGCAAGCATAAAATCCGCTGTCACAAAAGAATCGGACACGGAGTGCTCACTCTCTCCCAGTGTCTGGAGCAGTCCTGCAATATGGGACTGATTCAGATTGCAAATACCATGGGAAAAGACACTTTGATGGAGTATTTGTACAATTTTAATCTGGGACTGAAGACCAATATTGACCTTGCCGGAGAAGCGCGTACCAATACACTTGTATACAGCCCGGAAAACATGGTTGCATCTGACCTTGCTATTTCCAGCTTCGGACAGGGATATATGGTTACCATGGTACAGATGGCATCTGCTTTTTCTTCGGTCATTAATGGCGGGAAGTATTATGAACCTCATGTGGTGACGGAAATACGGAACGCGGACGGAACCACAATTGAGAAGATAGAGCCGCGCGTGCTTAAACAGACCATTTCAGCCACAACATCAGATCAGATGAGGGCGTATCTTGCGAATGTATGTAGTCTCGGAACCGGTAAAACGGCGGTTCCGGCTGGTTATCTGATCGGCGGAAAAACAGGAACGGCGGAAAAACAGCCCCGTAGAATGGGAAACTATGTTGTTTCCTTTATGGGATATGCTCCGGCTGATGATCCGCAGGTTGTGGTCTATGTCGTGATTGATGAGCCGAACGTGGAAGATCAGCCGCATTCGACCTTTGCACAGGAAGTAGCAAAGGGGATTTTTACGGAAATTCTTCCTTATCTGAATGTATTCCGCACGGAGGAGCTGTCAGATGAGGAAGTGGAAGAACTGAAAGCTCTTCATATTATACCGGTGAGCGACAATTCGCTGCCGGCGGATGACAATAACGGAGTCGAGGTGGACATCGACAGCAATACAGGGTATGCGATAGACCCGAATACAGGTGAGCTTCTGGATACGGATACCTATGCTCCGGCGAGTGGAACCTACTCGGATCTGGATGGCATTGTCGGTGTGGAGCATATAGAGCCGGATGATGATTTCTCCGCAGGCGCAGGTTTCTGATTCTGATTGCATAAAACCTTGAATAACCCCGCTGAATGCTTAATAAATTATGGTAACAGGCATTTGTGAGGAAAGTATGCGGGGATATAAAACGTATCATAGGAAAAAGGTTCTTGTTTTTTTTCTGGGTGTTCTTACGGCAATGCTTCTGCTTATGGGAAGACTTGTATATCTTATGGTTTTTGAGTCGGAGTATTATTCCAGGCAGGCACTCGAGCTTCATGAGCGTGAGCGCAGTATAAAGGCGGCCAGGGGAGAGATACTTGACAGAAACGGAGAAGTGCTTGCATCCAACAGGACAGTGTGTACCATATCTGTGATTCATTCACAGATTAAGGATGAGGATGCTGTGATAAAAGTGCTTTGTGAGGAGCTTGGTCTTGCTGAGGATAAAGTAAGGGCAAAGGTGCAGAAGGTTTCTTCCATTGAGAAGATAAAGAGCAATGTTCCGAAAGAAACGGGAGACCGTATCCGAAAGGCGGATCTTTCCGGTGTCAAGGTGGATGAGGATTATAAAAGGTATTATCCCTATGGAACTCTTGCCAGTAAGGTGCTTGGCTTTACGGGGACAGACAATCAGGGAATCATCGGACTTGAAGTGATTTATGAGGACAGGATGAAGGGGACGGACGGCATCATATATACGATGACGGATGCCAGAGGCGTGGAACTGGATGCGCTCGGAGAGAGCCGGATGGAGCCGGTTGCCGGAAACAGTTTAAAGGTCAGTATTGATATTAATATACAGTCCTATGCCACCATGCTTGCAAATCAGGTGATGAAGGCAAAGGAAGCAGAGGGTGTTTCGATTCTTTCCATGAATCCGAAAACCGGAGAGATATATGCATGCGTCAATGTGCCTGAGTTTGATTTAAATGAGCCATATACATTGACGGAGCAGTATGTAACGCTGCGCGGAGAAGCACTGACGGACAATGAACAGGATGAGCTAAACCGTATGTGGCGCAATAACTGCATCAACGATACCTATGAGCCGGGTTCGACGTTTAAGGTGATTACAGCAGCAGCGGGACTTTCCGAAGGGGTTGTGAGTGAGGAAAATATGTTTTCCTGTCCCGGTTTTTGTATTGTGGAGGATAGACGGATACGTTGCCATAAAGCCGGCGGTCACGGGAGTGAAAGTTTTGTCGAGGCGACCATGAATTCGTGTAATCCTGTTTTTGTCAATGTCGGACTGTCGCTCGGAGCCGAAAGGTATTATAATTATTTTGAAAAATTCGGGCTTTTAAAGAAAACAGGAATTGATCTTCCGGGAGAAGCTAATACTATTATGCATAAAAAGGAAGACATAGGTCTTGTGGAACTGGCTACCATGTCCTTTGGACAGTCGTTTCAGGTCACACCGGTGCAACTGCTTACCACGGTGAGCTCTATTGTCAACGGTGGAAAACGTATTACACCGCATTTCGGCACAGAGATTCTTGATGCGGACGGAAATGTTGTGGAAACACTGCAATATCCGGTGCAGGAGGGGATTGTTTCAGAGGATATATCGGCGCGGATGCGAAGCATTCTGGAGAAGGTTGTCTCTGAAGGCGGAGGAAAAAACGGGCAGGTAGAGGGATATGCCATAGGGGGAAAGACGGCGACCAGCCAGACTCTTCCGAGAGGAAGCGGACGTTACATATCTTCTTTTATCGGTTTTGCACCGGCAGAGAATCCGCAAATTATAACACTGGTTGTCATACAGGCACCGAAGGGTGTATACTATGGCGGTACGATTGCAGCTCCGGTTGTAAGAAAGCTATACGAAAATATACTGCCTTATCTTGAAATAGAAAAGAGCAGTGAAGATACAGAAAGGGAATAAGATATGAATTTTGATTACACAATAGTAATTCCTGCAATTATTGCATTTTGCATCAGTGCACTTTTAGGACCGGTCATGATACCGTTTCTGCGCCGTTTAAAGGTGGGGCAGACGGTGAGAGACGAGGGACCGAAAACGCATCTGCAGAAAAACGGAACACCGACAATGGGAGGCTTGATTATCCTCACGGCTGTGCTTGTGACCTCACTTTTTTATGTGAAGGATTATCCGAAGATTATTCCGGTTCTGTTTTTGACACTGGGATTCGGACTGATTGGTTTTCTGGATGACTATATCAAGGTTGTTCTCAAACGCTCCATGGGGCTTCGGGCATGGCAGAAGATGGCTCTGCAGATTGTTGTGACAGCGATTTTTGCATATTATATAGTCAATGTGGCCGGAATCGATCTTGCAATGCGCATTCCGTTTTTCCCGGATAAATACCTTGATTTCGGACAGGTGGGAAATGTGATTTTCCTGTTTGTGGCGGTGATTGGAACCGTGAACGGAACGAATTTTACAGATGGGCTTGACGGACTGGCAACAAGTGTAACAAGTCTTGTGGCGACCTTTTTTACGGTGGTTGCCATCGGTTTCGGCAGCGGAATTGAACCGATTACCTGCGCAGTTGTCGGAGCTCTTCTGGGCTTCCTTTTGTTTAACGGATATCCGGCAAGCGTTTTCATGGGAGATACCGGTTCTCTGGCATTGGGCGGTTTTGTGGCAGCATGTGCATATATGATGCAGCTTCCGCTTTTTATACTGATTGTCGGCTTCGTTTATCTGGCTGAGGTTGTCTCAGTGATGATTCAGGTGTGTTACTTTAAGCTTACGCATGGAAAAAGATTTTTTAAGATGGCACCGATTCATCATCATTTTGAGCTGAGCGGATGGAAAGAGACCAAGGTTGTAGGTGTATTTTCCATCGTGACGGCAATTTTATGTCTCGTCGCACTGGTTGCAATTTAAGAGGGAGAGAATGCTATGAATTTTGAAAAAAAGAATGTTCTTGTGGTTGGCTCCGGAAAAAGTGGAGTGGCAGCGGTGAAGCTTCTGTTGAAGGCAGGTGCAAATCCGTGCCTTCAGGACGGAAATAAAGAACTGACGGAAGAAAAGCTCCGTGAAAAAACAGGCTCTGTCACGGTCGGTCCGGAGCAGACACTTTCTTTTATTGTCGGGGATGTACCTGAGGCTGTAAAAGAAAGCCTTGATTATGTGGTGCTGAGCCCGGGCGTTCCTACAGACAGTGCTCTGGTAAATGATTTGAGAAACCGCGGGATTTTAATTCTTGGTGAAATTGAGCTGGCATATGCGTTTGAAAAAGGGGATGTACTTGCGATTACCGGAACCAACGGTAAGACGACGACCACCACGCTTCTGGGAGAGATTATGAAAAATTATGCCCAAAATACGTTTGTTGTCGGAAATATCGGAAATCCGTATACGGATGAGGTTTTAAAGACGGGGCAGTCATCGGTGACGGTGGCGGAAATTTCCTCTTTCCAGCTTGAGACTGTGAACGAATTTGCACCGGCAGTGAGTGCTGTTTTGAATATTACGCCGGATCATTTGGACCGTCATCACACGATGGAAAATTATGTGGCGGCGAAGGAAGCGATTGCAGGAAAGCAGACGAAAGAGCAGTTCTGTGTTCTTAATTATGAAGATGAATATACGAGGGACTTCGCGAAAAGATGCAAGGCGACTCCGATATTTTTCTCATCGGCGCATGAGCTTGCGGACGGATTTTATTATAAAGAGGAATGGATTTATAAGGCAGCGGACGGAAAAGCTGAAAAGCTTATGAATATTCATGAGATGAAGCTTTTGGGCATACATAATGTAGAGAATGTGATGGCTGCGATTGCGATGGCAGATGCTTATCAGGTTCCGATGAAAACGATTCTTGATACGGTGCGTTCTTTTAAGGCGGTGGAGCACCGGATTGAGTATGTGGCAACGAAAAACGGTGTGGATTATTATAATGATTCCAAGGGTACCAATCCGGATGCAGCCATAAAGGCGATTCAGGCGATGGTGAAACCAACGTATCTGATAGGCGGCGGCTACGATAAGCAGAGCAGCTATGATGAGTGGATAGAAAGCTTTGATGACAAGGTTGTTACACTTGTTCTTCTGGGTCAGACACGTGAAAAGATTAAGGAATGCGCGCTTCGTCACGGCTTTGAACGATGCGTATTCACGGATTCGCTTGAGGAAGCAGTGGACTATTGCAGAACTCATGCAAAGGAAGGAGAGGCAGTGCTTCTCTCGCCGGCGTGTGCGAGCTGGGGAATGTTCTCAAATTACGAAGAGCGAGGCAACATGTTTAAAGACATGGTGTTTGCAATGAAATAAGTTTGAATGAGGTGTTTTTTTGCAACAAAGAACAAGAAAAAGACGGGCAAAAAAAGAGTTTTTCTATGATTATACGTTGTTGTTTATCGTACTGTTTTTGGTGTGCTTTGGACTGATTATGTTATATTCGGTCAGCTCCTATGAGGCGAATCTTAAATTCAACGATCCGGCATACTACCTGAAAAAACAGATTTTCGCTACGGCGATAGGACTGGTAGTGATGGTGGCAGCCAATTTGATTGATTATCACAGATGGGAAAAATATGCCGTGCTCGGCTATTTGATTTCGATTGTGATGATTTTTCTGGTAATGTCGCCAATCGGACGTGAGTATAACGGTGCAAAGAGATGGATTTATTTCGGACCTATTTCCGTGCAGCCGGCGGAGGTGGCAAAGATTGCCCTGATTCTGCTTGTCACGGTGTTAATTTGTAAAATGGGTAGAGGAATCAGCACCATGAAGGGATTTCTGTTAATTATGGGAGTTGCGGCGGTGCCGACTTTGCTGATTCTTGTCATTACCAGTAACCTGAGTTCCGCGATTATTGTAATGGGAATCGCGGTTTTGATGTGTTTTGTGGCAGATCCGAAATATAAGAAGTTTTTCCTTGCGGCGATAGCCGTGCTGGCGGTTGCAGCGATAGCGGTTGCGTGGATTGTCTCTACGACAGCCGGCGAGGAGGGAAGCGGAAACTACCGATTTGACCGTGTGCTTGCATGGCTCAGTCCGGAGGATTTCGCTGATGATGAGGGTTTCCAGACCCTGCAGGCATTGTATGCCATAGGCTCCGGCGGAATTTGGGGCAAGGGACTCGGACAGAGTATGCAGAAGCTTGGATTTTTGCCGGAAGCACAGAATGACATGGTTTTTTCTATTATATGTGAGGAGCTTGGACTGTTCGGGGCCTTCTGCGTGATTCTTTTGTTTATTATGCTAATCTGGCGATTTATGTTTATTGCGAATAATGCGCCGGATTTGTTTGGAGCGTTGCTGGTGGTGGGTGTGATGTCACATTTCTCCATTCAGGTTATTTTAAATATTGCGGTGGTGACTAATTCAATTCCGAATACCGGAATTACGCTGCCCTTTATCAGCTATGGAGGTACTTCGATAGTGTTCCTGCTGGCTGAGGTGGGGCTTGTCTTAAATGTTGCAAGCCAGATACAGATATATAATGAGTGAGGCGTACAAGGTACGGATATCCGTTTTAGGGCATAAAATACTATAAGTATCCGACGGAAAGTTGGTGCCCGATGGGAAAGCTTTCTATCAAAGGCGGAAAACCGCTCGCGGGTGAAGTTAAGGTGCAGGGATCAAAAAACGGAGCTTTGCCGTTGATGACTGCATCGGTGCTGATACGCGGGAAAACCGTGTTACATAATTGCCCGGAAATCATGGATATCGAAGCAATGTCCGAGCTTCTTGAGACAATCGGCTGTAAGCTTGAGGCAGAACAGAATACCATTACCATAGATGCGACGAATATTTTTGATACGAACTGTCCTGAAAAACAGGTGCAGGCGATGCGTTCGTCGGTTATGCTTCTTGGACCGATGCTCGGCCGGTGCGGACGTATTTGTATGAGCCGTCCCGGTGGCTGTGTAATCGGTGCACGTCCGACAGATATTCACCGGCGTGCACTGGAACAGATGAATGTCTTATTTGAGGAGCAGGGCGATACTATGACTGCCTGTACAAGGCAGCTTACCGGAGCGGATATTTTGTTGCCTTTTCCGAGTGTCGGGGCAACAGAAAATGTAATCATGGCCGCTGTTTTGGCAAAAGGTGTAACGCGGCTGAGAAATGCGGCAAAAGAGCCTGAGATAACATTGCTCTGCGATTTTTTGAGGAAGGCAGGAGCCAGAATTAAAGGAATTGGAGAGGCAGATCTTGAAATTGAAGGTGTAGAGTGCCTGCATGAGGTTCATATGACTGTGATGCCGGACAGGATTGTGGCAGGAACCTATCTTCTGGCTGCTGCGGCGACACGGGGACAGGTGCTTCTCCGGGATGCTCCCACAGGGCAGATGCAGAGCCTGATTGGATTGCTGCGACAGATGGGAGCGGGAATTATTACGGACACCGATCTGGTTTATATGGATGCGGAAGATAAGCTTTCAATACCGGAGTATGTGTGCACGGAGGTGTATCCGGGATTCCCTACGGATTTGCAGTCTATGCTGCTTTCCGTGCTTGCGACTTCAAGCGGGAGCGGAATTGTGGAAGAAACTATTTTTGAGGACCGTTTTAAGATTGTGCCCGAGCTTCAAAAAATGGGAGCGGATATGAGAGTGGACGGGAAAAAGGTTCATGTCAGGGGCGTTCCCCGTCTGCGGGGAGCAGAACTTGGGGCGTGTGAGCTCAGGGGCGGTGCTGCGCTGGTGATTGCGGCACTTTCGGCAAAAGGTGAAAGCACGCTGGCGGGCTGCAGATATATAGAACGCGGATATGAGGATATTGTCAGAGATTTACGCAGCTTAAATGCGGATATACAGATCAGGAGAGAAGATGTTCCGATACAATGATTTTAACCGAAAAAAATTCATATTGTGGATGACTGTGACAGTAATTGTTCTGCTTGCTGCTGCTTTTTTGATTATCGTAACCCAGTTTTCGGTGACGGATGTCAGGGTGGAAGGAAATGAGCATTACACGGATGAACAGATCAGGGATATGGTGCTCCCGGAAGGGATGCTGAACAATTCACTTTATCTGGCTGTGATGTACCAAAGCAAAGAAATAAAAGACGTTCCGTTTATCGAAATGATGGACGTTGAAATTGTCGCAAATCATGTCATCAGGATTCATGTCTATGAGAAGGCACTGGCCGGGTGCGTGAATTATCTCGGAAACTACATGTATTTTGACAGAGAGGGTATTGTGGTGGAAACCTCTGACAGACTGACGGACGGAGTTCCACAGATAAAGGGACTCACCTTTGACCATGTTGTCATGCATGAAAAACTTCCGGTGGAGGATTCCTCAATTTTTTCGGAAATATTAAATATCACCCAGCTTCTTGCAAAATATGAATTGAAGGCGGACAAGATATTCTTTGGCGCTGAGAAGGATGTTACCCTGTATTTCGGAAATGTCAGGGTATACCTGGGCGGCGATGAAAAAATCAATGAAAAAATGATGCAGCTTGTACCGATTTTGCCATATCTTGAGGGAAAGTCAGGTGTCCTGAATATGGAAAATTTTGACGAAAATACGACAAATATTCCGTTTAATATGGATGAAAGTCCGAAAAATAACAAGGATACGGCAAATGACTGAGTGAACAACAAAACAAAAAATAATTAAAAAACAGGTTGATAAATTTCATAAAAAATTATATGATAGACTATATGGAATTTGAAGGGAAAGTGAAGGAGGAACCGTTTTGCTGGAAATTAAATCAAATGATGCAGATATTACCGCACGCATTGTCGTTGTAGGTGTCGGCGGAGCCGGTAATAACGCTGTTAATAGAATGATAGATGAACAGATTCAGGGTGTGGAGTTTGTCGGTGTGAATACCGATAAGCAGGCATTGCAGCTTTGCAAGGCTCCGAAACAGTTACAGATTGGAGAGAAGCTGACGAAAGGACTTGGCGCGGGAGCTAAGCCTGAGGTTGGTGAGAAAGCTGCTGAGGAGAGTCTGGAAGAGATTACAAGCACTTTAAAGGGTGCTGATATGGTATTTGTTACCTGTGGTATGGGAGGCGGAACCGGAACCGGTGCTGCACCTGTAGTTGCAAAGGTTTCAAAGGATATGGGTATTCTTACGGTCGGTGTTGTTACGAAGCCTTTCCGTTTTGAAGCCAAGACCCGTATGAACAATGCACTTGTCGGTCTGGACAAGCTGAAAGATAACGTAGATACGCTTATTGTTATCCCGAATGATAAATTATTGGAGATTGTTGACCGCAGAACGACACTTCCGGATGCACTTAAGAAGGCAGATGAAGTTCTTCAGCAGTCGGTACAGGGTGTGACGGATTTGATTAATACACCGGCAGACATTAATCTTGACTTTGCCGATGTTCAGACGGTTATGCGTGACAAGGGTATTGCACATGTAGGTATCGGTACCGGAACAGGTGATGACAAGGCTATGGAAGCTGTGAAAGCTGCCGTGTCTTCTCCGCTTCTTGAGACAACGATTTCCGGTGCAACGGATATTATTCTGAATATTACGGGAGATATTTCCCTGATTGAAGCACAGGAAGCTGCAGATTATGTACAGGATCTGGTAGGCGAGGAAGTTAATATCATCTTCGGCGCGAAATATGATGAGAATTTAAATGACCTTTGCATGATTACGGTAATTGCAACAGGTATTGATGAAAAGAACCCGGCACTCGGAAGAGCAAGTGCTGTTAAGGCGCGTGCTGCTCAGCCGGCTTCTGCACCTAAGACACTCAAACCTGCAGTGACTAAGGATACAGCACAGATTCTTGGTGTAAACAGTGCCATGGTAGGAACGGGAGCTATCCCTTCCACTGCTGTTAAACCTGCGCTTGCAGGCATTCAGAGACCGGAACCGGTAAAGAGTCATGTAGAGGCTACTTCTCTTAAAATTCCGGATTTCCTGCAGAGAAATAAATAAATCACATATTGTCGATGGATTTTAAATGGGAACGTCGTGATTTTGACAAAAAAATCACGGCGTTTTTTTTATACTGTTTTTCAGGAGGTGGTTATCCTGGAAATTTATCTGGATGTTATTTTCCTTGAAAATTTTCTGATGGACTACATACTCCTTTCGCTCACAGGTAAAATTCTGCAGAAACATAAGAAAAGACCGGGAATGGTAGCGGCGGCAATACTGGGAGCAGCGTACACTTCTGTATATACACTGGCGGGGGTTGGACAAATGTCCGTCGTGTTCCAAATAATGATTCCTGCGGTGATGTATCTGATGATTCGCTGTGCATTTGAGGAGAGCAGAGGAAAGAAAGGAATGATGTGCGTAGCTACATGTCTCGCGCTTTCCTTTATGACGGGAGGCATTTTGTCATGGGCAGAGCAGACCTTCCGCTGTGTGCGTCAGTTCCGGGGAAAGTGTATGACAGCGACGGGGGCAATTCTCTTTGGCTACCTGTTTGTAAGCGGATGGCTGGAAGGCGTGCGCGAGAGATGGTTTCAAAAAAAGAATCATCTTCCCGTGTGTATCCGTTTCGGAAACAGACAGATACAGTGCAGGGGACTGATGGATACCGGAAATTCATTGTATGAGCCGGTAACGGGTCGACCGGTGGTTATCGTCGAGAGAGAGCTTTTGACTAAAAATCATATTTTGCTGCCGGAAGGTTTTTTTGCAATTCCGTACCATGCAATAGGAACACAAAAAGGAATTCTGAAAGGAGTGCTGGCAGATGAACTGGAAATACCGGAGCAACAGGGAGAAAAAAGATGGCAAAAGGTTATGCTTGGCATCTATGAGGGAAAAATCAGTCAAAAAGATGAATATCAGGTTATTTTACATCCGAAATTATAGAAAGAACGGGGAGGAAGAAATGGTTTTAAAAGTAGTAATGCCGGGACGGGCACAATTTCGTCTGTTACACAGAGAAACAGGTCTGCTGTTTTCAAAGCAGGGTGATATTCACTATATCGGAGGGACGGATGTGCTTCCGCCGCCACTGGAAAGTGAGAGAGAAAATGAATGCATACGGAAACTGACGGGAGAGTATGCCCAGGAGGCAAGGACCGAGCTTATAGAACACAATTTAAGACTGGTTGTTTATATTGCAAAAAAATTTGATAATACGGGTATCGGTGTGGAAGATCTGATATCCATCGGTACAATCGGACTGATTAAGGCAATCAATACATATAATCCTGAAAAAAATATAAAGCTGGCAACCTATGCTTCACGATGTATTGAAAATGAGATTTTGATGTATCTGAGGAGAAACAGTAAACTCCGGATGGAGGTTTCCATTGACGAGCCTCTGAATGTGGATTGGGATGGAAATGAACTGCTGTTGTCGGATATCCTCGGAACGGATGAGGATATTATTTATAAGGATATGGAAAATGAAGCGGAACAGAAGATGCTGAGAAGAGCCATCAGCAAGCTTTCAGAGAGGGAAAGACTGATTATCAATCTCCGCTTCGGACTTAATAACAGGGAGGAGGAAGCGATGACACAGAAAGAGGTAGCAGATCTTCTCGGAATATCACAGTCTTATATTTCCCGTCTTGAAAAGAAAATTATGAAACGATTAAAGAGGGAGATGGTGTAGGGGAAATACATTTACGAGTTTGTCTTTTTGTGCTACACTACTTTAAAAGTGATATGCATTAAAACTGTACCATAATGGAAGAGTATGGATGCAAAGAACCATGTGAGAAAGTGAGTGGGTACGATATGGATATGCAGCAAATATACAAGAGACTACAACAGTATTTTGCAGAGGGAGATACAGACGGGGCAGAGGATTTTTTGATTGAGATGATGAAGGAAGCACAGCAGATTCAGGATTACAACAGCCTGATTATGCTTCTAAATGAAATGATCGGACTTTGCAGAGAAAGCGGACAGAAGGACAAATCTCTCGGCTACAGCAGTCAGGTAGTCACTCTTATGCAGCAGCTTGGTTTACAGGATTCCGAGGCATATGCGACAACGCTTTTGAATGTTGCGACAGCATGCAGAGCAGCCGGAAAGCTTGCGGAGGCATACCAGTTCTATATGGAAGTTTTTCCTCTGTATGAAAAGTGGCTTGAGCCGGGAGATTATCATTTTGCAAGCTTATACAACAATATGAGTCTTCTTTTTCAGGAGACGGAGGAATATGAGCGCGCAGCAGAATGTCAGGGAAAGGCGCTCAGTATACTGGAAGCAATGGAAGGGCGTGCATTTGAAGGGGCAGTAACACATGCGAATCTTGCAATGACGCTCTGCAGGATTGCCGAACAAAATGATGCTGCTGATATTGCGGCTCAGGCGGCAGAGGAGGCAATGACGGCAATTCAGACCTTTGAAAAGCTCGGGGTAAATGACGTGCATTTTGCAGCCGCTATGGCAGCATACGGTGACGCACTGATGCTTACACAGGAGCCTTCCGTGGCCGCAGAATATTATGCACGGGCACTGGCACTGATTGAACGACTGGTAGGAAAGACGGAGAGCTATGAGCGTGTGGAAGAAAAACTGAAGCATGCAAAAATGTGCGGTTCAATGAAGGGGCTTAAAATTTCACGCGATTACTTTGAACAGGTAGGGAAACCTATGCTGCTTGACAGATTTCCGGAATATTTCGACCGTATGGCAATCGGACTTTGCGGAGAAGGAAGTGACTGTCTGGGATTTGATGACGGAATCAGCACAGATCATGACCATGGTCCGGGATTTGCAATCTGGTTGTCTGAGGAGGATTATGCAAAGATAGGTGAGAAGCTTCAGGAGGCTTATGACGGGCTGCCGGAAGAGTGGAAGGGATATCGCCGCCTTGTATCGGCGCATGGAAACAGTCGCACGGGTGTGACGACCTATGAGAGATATTTTAAAAGAATACTTGGAATCAGTCATGTGCCCCAAACCTGTGAGGAATGGCTTTATGTGGATGAATACGCGCTTTGTGCAGCGGTAAGCGGTGAAATTTTTCATGATCCGAAGGGAACTTTTTCCTCCATGCTGGCTGAGCTGAAAGCGCATTACCCAAAAGAAATCTGCAACAGGAAACGGATGCAGGAATTTGCGCTGTATGAGCAGTGCGGACCATATAATTATCCGCGTATGGCTGCGAGGGGTGATATGGCAGCGGCGAATCTTTTGCTGGCAGAGGCCTTAGAGCATGCAGCGAAGGTTCTGTATCTTTCGAGAAAAACGTATGCACCGCACAAGAAATGGCTGCTTAAGGGGCTTGAAGGACTGGAAGGCTGTGAGAGAGCAACAGAACTGCTGCGAGAGCTGGCATTGAATATGTCAGCAGACAGGGAAGAGGTGCAGCGCAATATGGAACGTATACAGGAGTTAACGCAGATTCTTGGAGAAGAAATGAAGGAACAACTGGTAGATGAAATTGTAAAAATGGAGTGGGAAGCATTTGACCACGTAAAAAATGAGGGCGGAAGAGCAAGCTGTCAGGATGACTTTTTAACCTTTGAAATTATGAGAAAGAGTCAGTATCTGACATGGACCAATGAGATGCTGATGCAGTACCGGGAGGATTTTGCCGCGAGTACGGAAAAGGGATGGAATCCGATAACGGAGAAGTACGCGCGGATGATGGAGAGCACGGCACCTGAGAAGTATGCAGAGCTTTCTGAAAATCTGCCGGTGATTTCTAAAGAGAAGAAAGAAATTATGGAGGAGATTATTGCCATTCAGGTTGCATGGATGGAGAATTTTTCCAAGAAGTATCCGAAGGTGGCGGGAAATGCGCGCGCCATTCATACCTATGAAGATACACCATATCTGACTTCATATGAAACGTATCTGAGGGGAGAAATCGGGACATACTCCGATAAGATGCTGCTTCTGTACGGAGCTTTTGTGGCAGATATTGCCAAAGAAGGAAAAAATCTTGCTGCGCTTACGATGAAGAATACAGTGCATATGTATGGCTATGCTGACCTGGAGACGGCAGAGCGTAAGATGTGGTAAAAGAATGTAATTAAGAGCCTGCCGGTTTGCTTAATTCGCGCCGGCAAGCTCTTTTTTTATGATTTCGGTCCATATGGAATAACCTGCACCGGTAGGATGAACACCGTCCACAGTGTAAGTAAAATTGTTCTCTTTGTCGGCAACAGCAGAGTAGATGTCCAGATAAGGAAGCTTTTTCTCCTCTGCCAGCTTCCGGATGGAGCGATTCAGGCTTTGCACGGAAGCATTGTCAATTCCGGTGGAGGTATGAACAGGAAGAACACTCTGCACATATATCCGGCAGTCCGGGAGAGCGGCCTTAAGTTCATCCAGGATTTTTCCATAATAGAAAAGAGTTGTATCTTCGGGAATCCCCTGTCGGATGTCATTGATTCCTATCATGAGGAAGATGCTTTCGGGAGTCTGTGATATGATGGTATCCAGACGGTTGTATACACCCTCTGTTACGTCTGAGTCAATGCCTCTGTTGGCAACCTTATATTCCGTGAAATATTCATCCCATTCAAAGCGTGCAGTGATGGAATCTCCTACAAATACAATATCCGTATCCTGTACCGGAAGCATGGAAAACTGTGTGGTTCTTTGTACATAGGAAGCATTGTCTTCGTAGTTGTAGCTGCCGTTGTCCCGGGACACAGTATGTCGGAGTATAGCAAAATAGTCCCCCCGGATGAGTAAAAAAAGAGTCATGCATCCGAGTATTACACATCCGGCGAGGAGCGCGTAGAATCCGATGCGGTAAAATTTCTGAGAGTTCTTTTTCATGTCTGAGTTTCCTTTATACTATTTTATTCATCCAGTTTTATCCCATTAATATCGATATCGTCCCCATCCTCCACGGGAATCAGGAGACATTTCTGACCGTCGATGACTTGGGAGGTTACGAGGGAGGCACGCTCCGGTTTCATGCGGACGAATACGTCACATAATTTCGGGGTGTCGGTGTCCTCATCGGCGAGAATTTCCCCGGTGTCAGGGTCTACATAGCTTGTTTTTCCGTCAACGTCCTGTACTTTTGCAAGGGATTCTTTCAGTGAGGCAACCTCACAGAGCAGCTCTTTTTCTTTCTTTTTTTGTTCGTTCTTGGCGAGGGCTTTTGTATCCAGTACGGCCTCTACAGAAGGAAGCTCGTTTGAAAATTCTTCTTCAAAGGCTTTCTCAAGCTTCGGTGAGAGCGTTTCGGAAAATTCACAGTCTTCAAGAATGGTCTTGAAGGTGTCTGCCGTAAGGGTAATCGGCTCCTCATCCACAGCTTCAGCCTGTTCTCTGTCCAGCATATCACTGATGGATTCCTGGAGTGTTATAAATACATCATCTGCAAGAACCTCTTCATCGGCGAGCTGTGATACTGCTTTTTTAACAACAGCCTGGAAGGAATTTTTTTGCTGGAGTGCTGTTTTTCTGGAGCCGCAGCCAAGTCCTTCCTCCATGAATAGCTTGTGAGGTTCTTTTGCATTTTTGGTATAGTAGAGCAGTGCGTGAATATCACTGCTTCTCTGGGTAAAGGCAGGAAAAAGGAAGCCGTTTTCCGGTGGGGAAACTATCCAGTCTCTCAGGCGCACACCGATTTTATTTTCCTCCTCCAGATAGCCAAGCCCCGGTTTGGAGAGGGTAACCGGACAGATGGCGCAGAGAAGATACTCATATACTTCCTCTGATTCGTCAAGCTTGCGGTTGTCCTCCGTTTTTACCATGACATCATATGCATCATGAAAGAGCAAAATCAGATAGTTTCCGACATAGTCATATGTATCGATAATGAGGTCGTAAAAGCGGTTGAGCAGTCCTTCTTCCTTTAAACCCGATGTTTTCAGTCCCATGAAAAACTGCTGCTTGCCTCCGGCAGCTTCCTCTTCAATAGGGAAATCGAGCTCGAGCAGGTTGTTGCCGAGAGTACCGGAGAGAGTTTTTTTGGCAATTTCCAGATATTTGTAATATTCTTCATCAGGCAGATTTAAAAATACCTCATTAAGTGTTACGACTTTTTCTTTTTGTGAGTTTACATAACACCCGGTCATGCGTGTGAATGTGCATCCGTCCTTTTTAAATCTTTTTTTCAGTTCCAATAAATCTTTGCGCTGCATATGTCTGCTCCGTTTCTTTGTTTTCTTTATTCAGTATTAACAGTATAAATTTTACGGATTAAGATTGCAAGGGAAAACTTGTCCTTGTATCAGTTCTTTGATATACTTACAGACAGGAATTCCGGTTCGGAAATGCCGGAAAATTTTTATAACAGGGAGGCAGAATATTATGATGGCAGACAGTAAAATGAGCGAGTTTATCAAAGTGCTCTCATCGAGTGAACCGGTGCCGGGAGGCGGCGGAGCGAGCGGATATGCAGCAGCAATCGGAATGGCACTCGGCAATATGGTGGCAAATCTTACGTCGGGAAAGAAGAAGTACGCTGAATATCAGACGGAAATCGAAGAAATTCTGATAGAGGGAGAAAAAATCGCACAGGAGCTGATGGAGTTCATGGATAAGGACGCAGAAGCCTTTGAACCGCTTGCACGTGCATATTCTCTCCCGAAAACCACAGAGGAGGAAGCGGCGCAAAGAACGCTGATTATGGAAAAAGCCTTAAAGACGGCAAGCGAAGCTCCGCTTGCGCTGATGGAAAAGATTACGGAGGCACTTGTGCTGATTAACAGACTCTCTGAAATAGGAAGCCGTATTGCAATCAGTGATGCCGGAGTGGCTGCCCAGATGTGTAAGGCAGCACTTGCAGGAGCGTCGTTAAACGTTTTTATCAATACAAAACTTATGAAGAATAGGGAACTGGCAGCAGAGCTGGATGCAAGAGCAGAACGTTTGTTAGCTGCGGGTAACTGCACGGCAGATGCGGCATATGCAAGAGTGGTAAAGGCAATCCGGGGCTGATTTTCGGAACGGATAATATATATGCAGAAGTTGGAGGTAAAATCATGGAATGTTTAAAGGGACTTGCGGTAGCGAAGGCGGTCAATGAACAGATTGCAGAGCAGATGAAAAGCTTTGAGGGAAAAGCACCGCATCTGGCAATTGTACGTGTCGGAGAAAAGCCGGATGACATTGCGTATGAGCGCGGCGCAGTCAAAAAGATGGAAAAGGTCGGATTTGCACATACATTGTTTACATTTCCGGGCGATATAACGAATGAGGAGTTTCAGAAGGAATTTGACAGGATAAACAACGAGGATGAGATTGACGGAATCTTGTTGTTAAGACCGCTTCCGAAGCATATTGATGAAAAAGCGATTGAGGAGCGCATCAATCCGAGTAAGGATCTGGATGGTATTTCTCCGGTTAACATGGCAAAGGTTTATGCAGGAGATGCCGATGGTTTTGCACCGTGTACGGCAGAGGCTGTGATAGAGATGCTGGACTACGCCGGTATTGATATTGAGGGAAAACGCGTGGCAGTAGTCGGAAGGAGCCTTGTTATCGGTAAGCCCGTGACAATGCTTCTTATGAAACGAAATGCAACTGTGACGGTATGTCATACGAGAACGAAGGATATGCCAGAGGTATGTCGTGATGCCGAGATTATTGTGGCAGCAGCCGGCGTGGCAAAAATGCTGACTGCAGAGTATGTCGGCAAGGATGCGATTGTGATTGATGTCGGTATAAATGTGGATGACGAGGGAAAATTGTGCGGTGATGTGGATTACGATGCTCTTGAGGGAATTGCATCGATTGCAACTCCGGTTCCGGGCGGAGTCGGTTCTGTGACGACCTCTGTGCTGGCCAAGCATTTGCTCAGAGCGGCGAAAAACAGAAGATAGAAACGGGAGAGAGGAGAGCCTATGGTTTTTTGTAGAGCTGCAAACGCGAAGCTTATGCGGAAGGATTTGATGTGTGAGTATTGTCCGCTGTATGCTGACGGTTCAAAAAAAGCGGCGAAGGGAAGCTGTGCATATAGGGAAAACGGTAAAGAGTTTCCGGATTTTTCTGAAGGGAACGGTCTGCTTTCGCAGGCATTGCAGTTTGCGGCCAAAGCACACAAGGGTGCCTTTAGGAAAGGAAGCAGTGTTCCTTATATACTGCATCCCATGGAAGCTGCCATGACAACCCTTCACATGACGGGCGATGAGTCTCTGGCAGCAGCGGCTGCGCTTCATGATGTGATTGAGGACACGCCTTACACATATGAAGATATCCGTGCCCGGTTTGGGGAAAAGATTGCAGACATTGTGCTTGAGGAGAGCGAAAATAAACGGCGGGATATGACTCCGGAGGAGTCTTGGAAAATCCGAAAGGAAGAGGGAATACAGAGAATTGCAGGTGCATCACGGGAGGCAAAGATTGTAGCACTCTCTGACAAGCTTTCCAATATGAGAGCCACGGCCCGTGATTATAGAGAGCAGGGGGACCGGGTATTCATGAGATTTCACGTGAAGGAAAAAAGTGCACATGCATGGTATCACAGAGGACTTCTGGATGCCCTTTCGGAGCTTTCCGATACACATGAATACAGAGAATATCAGCGATTGTACGGAGAAGTGTTTGGAAGATTAGGAGAAGGCAGAGGTTGAGCATGCGAAAAAATTATAAGCTTATAATCGGTTATGACGGCACCAGATATTCGGGCTGGGAGGATAAGGAAGGACGCGATACGATACAGGGAAGACTGAAAAATGTCCTTGCGCATATCTCGCAGGAACCGGTTCATATCATCGGGGCAGGCCGGACAGATGCAGGCGTGCATGCGGAAAGGATGACGGCAAATGTATTTCTGGATACAGGGATGTCGGCAGAAGAACTAAGAGAGTATCTGAATCACTATTTGCCGGCAGATATTGTTGTTCATGAGGTACATGAGGTTGAGGAGCGTTTCCATGCAAGATACAATGCGGTCGGGAAAACGTATCGCTACACGATTTTTGACGGGGTGACCAAACCACTGTTTGACAGAAAGTATGTCTGGCAGGTGGAAAAACGGCTGGATACGGAGCGTATGAAAAAGGCAGCAGAGTATCTGACCGGTACGCATGATTATGCCTCTTTTTGTAAAAATCCGAAAAAAAAGAAGTCTACAGTGCGCACAGTAGACAGGATTGAAATTGAGAGAAGGGGAGATTACGTGATACTTACTTTCCACGGTGACGGTTTTCTCCATCATATGGTTCGCATTATGACAGGAACGCTTGTCGAGACAGGGCTTTGTAAAAGAGAACCGGAACAAGTGCGGAATGCGGTGTTGAATAACGAGCGCAGTCTGGCAGGCATCACTGCGCCGGCCGGCGGACTTTGCCTTTTGGAGATTGATTATCCGGCGAGATAATTTCGCATTGCCCGCAGTGCGTTCTTTTCAAGACGTGATACCTGTGCCTGGGAGATGCCGATAATGTCTGCGACCTCCATCTGGGTCTTACCCTCAAAAAAACGAAGGGATATAATTTCATGTTCACGCGTATTCAGGCGTTTCATGGCTTCCGATAAAGAGAGAGATTCTATCCAGTTCTCCTCTTTATTTTTTTTGTCGCTGATCTGATCCATGACATAGAGGGTATCGCCGCCCTCCGTATAGATGGGTTCGCTGAGACTCATCGGGTTTTGCATGGCATCCAGTGCGTAGGTAATGTCTTCCTTAGATATGCCAAGTTCAAAGGAGAGCTCTTCAATGGTCGGTTCCTTCTGATTCTGTCTTGTCATCTGTTCCCGTGCGCAGATGGCTTTATACGCGATGTCCTTTAAGGAGCGTGAGACGCGAAGTGTGCTGTTGTCGCGCAGATAACGGCGGATTTCTCCGATAATCATCGGGACTGCATAGGTCGAGAATTTTACTCCGAGACTGCAGTCAAAGTTGTCGATGGCTTTGATGAGACCGATGCATCCAATCTGGAAGAGGTCGTCTACGTTTTCGGTTGTGTTTGAAAAACGACGGATGACACTGAGAACGAGTCTTAGATTCCCTTCGATGTAGCGAAGGCGGGCCGCCTCATCTCCGGATTGAATGCGCTCAAAAAGCTCTGTCTGCTGCGAGGCCTCTAAAAGAGGCAGCTTTGCGGTATTTACACCACATATTTCAACTTTACCCTGTGCCATGTATGCTCCTCCTGCTGATGAAAAATCTTCTTTTTTTATATTCAAAGGATGCGCAAATGCCTGTGCTTTTATGCATGAGAAAAGAGAAATATTAAAGTAGTAAAAGAGAAGATTTTGTGATAAAATTTTCAGAAAGGGGGACAAGGGTTTATGGGATTTAATATAGAGTTTCAGATTAGTGCACTGATTATGATGCTCGTGATTGTAATCGTGTTTTTCTCGAAGAAAAGATATGATTCTCTGGAAAATCGTATTTACGGTTATATGATTATCGTTGTGCTGTTTCTGGTGCTTTCGGATATAGCCAGTGTCGTTATGCTTGCAACGCCGGATAAGTACCCGTGGCTGACTGTTTTTCTCGGACATATATATCTTGCGGTTCTGCATGCTGTGATTGCCTGTATGTGCATGTATACAACAGCAACGGCGATAAAGGGGAGACTGAAAGACGCGCCGAAGGCGGTGAGGATTCTGTTTTGGATATGGCCGGCGGAGGGAATTGCCGGAATGATGATATCCTTTCTGCTTGCATTGTATCCGGTGGGATACGGAAGGCATGTTTATACGGAGGGACCTGCAGTACGATTCAGCTTTGCATGCGGAGCACTGGCCATCCTGTATATGCTTATCTTTGCGATTGCTAACAGAAAACGAATCAGAATCAGGCAGCAGCTTCCGATTTATCTGTATGCGCTTGTGGAACTTATCATGGTTGTGATGCAGAATACGAACCGGTTTTTACTTTTGTCAACGTTTGCAACCGTAATCGTGATTTATATTATGTACTTTACTCTGGAAAATCCGGATTTGAAGCTGATACGTGAACTCAATAAAGCCAAGGAGGAGGCGGAGAGTGCCAACCGGGCAAAGACGATGTTCCTTACGAATATGAGTCATGAAATCCGTACACCGATTAATACGATTCTCGGGATGGATGAGATGATTATCAGAGAGACGAAGTCGCAGGAAGTGACGGAGTATGCGAATAATATAAAAAAAGCAGGCAAGCTTCTGTTGTCCATTGTCAATGATGTGCTTGATTTTTCAAAGATTGAATCCGGGAAAATGGAACTGGTGGAAGCCGAATATCAGCTCGGGGAATCCGTCAGTGATGTGATTCATCTGATACGTGCGAAGGCGGAGGATAAGGGTCTGGAGTTTAAAATAGACATCGATAAGGAACTTCCGTGCAGTCTGTATGGAGATGAAGTAAGACTTCGGCAGATTGTGATGAATCTGTTAACCAATGCGGTAAAATATACAGATTATGGCGAGATTGTTCTGGGAGTGCATTTTACGAAGGTCAGTGATAACCGGATTGTACTATTCGTTGAGGTAAGGGACAGCGGACAGGGAATCCGGGAAGAGGATATAAGTAAGCTCTATCAGTCCTTTCAGCGGATTGATGAGAGCAGAAACCGGGATATAGAAGGTGTGGGTCTCGGACTTGCGATTGCCCAGAGTCTGCTTGAGATGATGGACAGCAGACTCAGAGTCCGGAGTACATATGGGAAGGGCTCTGTTTTTTCCTTTGAAATGATACAGCGCGTAGCGAGCTGGGAGCCGGTCGGAAATGTGGACAGACAGACGGAAGAGTCCGGGAAATCAGCGGATGGCAGTTTATGGGCACCCGGGGCAACGGTATTGGTTACGGACGATAATGTCATGAATCTGGCAGTGATACGCGGACTTCTCAAACGGACGGGAGTGCAGGTTTTCGTGGCATCAAGCGGTCAGGAAACCATAGCACTGATGAGACAGCATAAATTTGATGTGGTTTTTCTGGATCACATGATGCCGGAAATGGATGGAATTGAGACCTACAGAGAGATTCGACGTATGTGGAAAAACGGGGAAGCGTTGATGACACAGAAAAACACACCGTTTTTGATACTGACAGCCAATGCAATTGTCGGAGCGAGGGAGATGTACCTGAATGAAGGCTTTGATGATTATATCAGCAAACCGGTGGATGTGACGAATCTGGAAAGGATACTCAGAAAATATCTCCCGAAGAAATATTTTGTCTCTTTGGAGCCTGTGCGGGCAGAAGAGGGACGTGCGGAAGAAAGCAGGATTACGGAGCCGGAAACAGAGGAGATTGCCGGTGAAATGAAGGCCTACTTTGCTGCAATGTCAGAACAGCGCAGGGAAGAAATGGAAAAGAGAATCGCTGAAGAAGACTGGAGAGGGCTTTCACTGCTGCTGAGGGATGTCCGGCGCAATGTACAGCATATGGGAGATACCGTGGATATACGGGAGTTTATACGCATGCTGGAAGCAATGGAACACAGTGCCGGCAGCGGAGAAAAAGAAACCATTCTCACTCAGCAGCCTTTGCTGCTGCAGATGTGGGAAAAAACGGAGTTAGGAGTAGCTTTATGAAAAAAAAGAATGTAACAAAGTGGATATTTTTTGTGGCAATGCTTGCAATGTTCTGCCAAGTGTTCTGTTTTGCCGGACCGGTTCTGCAGACAAAGGCAGCAACGGTAAAGTTAAATGCAGACAAGAAGACGATGGTCATCGGAAGCACCTGTAAGTTAAAGGTCAAAAATACTTCAAGGAGTGTCAAGTGGTCCACGAGCAATAAAAAGGTTGCAACCGTAAGCAGCAGCGGAACCGTGACGGCAAAGAGAGCCGGTACGGCAATTATCACGGCAAAAGTCGGACAAAAGAAGCTGACCTGTAAGGTAACGGTAGTCACGATGCAGAAGTCCTATGTGAATAAGACAATCCGTCTCATAAATAAGGAGCGGAGAAAGTACGGCTATGCTTCGTTTGACAAAAATTCCATGCTTCAGGAAGCAGCGCAGCAGAGAGCTAAGGAACTGGCAAAGAAATTTTCGCATACGCGTCCGAACGGATACAAGTGGACTTCGACCATCAGCATGAAATATGATTTCCGTCGTGCGGCTGAAAATATAGCCCGTGATTGCGCAACCCCGCAGCAGGCAGTAGATGCATGGATGAAAACGGCATCGACGAAGGCAAAAATAATCAGCAGCCGGTATGATGAAATCGGAGTCGGTGTTTACCTTGCGCCCGACGGTTATCTGTATTGGTGTGCGGTATTTGCAAAGGAAAAATAAGATGACATATAAAAAGAGGAGAACCCCTGTCAGGGGAGTTCTCCTCTTTCTTTTTGTCTGTATAAAATCAGCTTCTGCTGATTTTATACTCTTTATTGAGAGTGATTTTATGAAGTAAACGAATATCTCGGCTTGAGCTTGCAAGCAGGATATCGTAGCTTCCCTTTGGGGCAATGTAACAATGCTCTGCCTCGTCATAGTAACTGAAGGCCTCCGGTGTAAGGAGGAAGCTGTAGCATGCTTCTTTTCCGGCGGAAATCAGTTTCTTGTCAAAGCCGCGCAGCTC
This sequence comes from uncultured Kineothrix sp., assembly GCA_964519385.1. Lineage (GTDB taxonomy): Bacteria > Bacillota > Clostridia > Lachnospirales > Lachnospiraceae > SVFI01. Next base: position 18,643 of record CAZFLR010000013.1, on the reverse strand, counting down.
CTTTACCGGTCTTTTTATACCGGAGCCCGTTGTGGTATCAGACGGTGCAACATAGAGCTGTACACTTTCTTTGGCATCGATGTCTGAAAGATTTTTAACCGTACAACTGACATCAAATATCGGTGCAAGCTGATTGCGGGCAATGAGTGTGTTCGCACAGTCTGTCATGGTATTTGTCAAATCCTCGACCTTCATGTCTGTGTATTCAAATTTGGCATAAGAGAGACCGTGCCCGAATGCAAAATCCGGTTCAATATCCGCAGAGTCAAGGTGACGGTATCCGACGAAGACATCCTCTTTGTACTTCACTGTGTCGATTCCCGGAAATACGTCAACACTGTGTGCAGCACAATCGGACAATTTTTTCGGGAAGGATGTCGGAAGCTTTCCGGACGGAGACACTTCACCGAAAATGGTGCGGGCTAAGGCAAGGCCGCCTTCCATACCGTTATAATACATATAGAGGATGGTATCTGCGTCATTTTTCCAGTCTTCCATAGAAACCGGAGAGCCGCCAATCAGTGTCACAATCATGTCAGGACGTACCTTGAGCAGCTCACGGATGATGTAATCCTGATTGCAAGGCAGGTGATAGTCCGTGCGGTCCTGATCTTCCACGTCCTGATCATGTGTCAGACCGCCGATGAAAAGAACTGCATCAGCGTCTTTGCAGGCTTCCTTTGCGCGCTCCAGATATTCTGCATTTATTTTTGCACGTTTTTCTTCCGGAAGATAACGGCTTTGACGAGGCATATGAGGATTAAAGTCGTCGGCCATGGTGATGTTATTCAGCGCGTTCTGTGAATTTTCAGGTCCCCATGCATTTCCGATGACAAAATTGTAATAACCCGGTTCGTAAATGACTTCGCAGTTTCCGCCCAGAAGCATTTTCAGTCCCATCAGAGGAGTTAATTCGTACAGAGCCTTGATTTCCGCACTTCCGCCGCCGAATGCGTGTGTGCGGTCGGCATTATCTCCGATGACGAGAAGTTTTTTCACCTTATCCGGATTCAGAGGAAGCATATCTTTTTCGTTCTTTAATAAGATGATGGATTCCTCAGCCGTAAGTCGGAGCGCGTCACGAGATGATGGAAGATTATATCCGCCGCGTTTCCGTGTTCCGTCCAGCATATGAAGTTCGTTCATCACATGAAGAATGTGCATAATCTTTGTGTCAATCTGCGATTCGTCAATTCTGCCTTCCTCCACAGCTTTTTTCAGAGGTGAGGCAAAGTAATATTCATCAAAATTGTCTGTGCAGCCCATTTCTATATCCAAACTGCAGGAGGCACCTTTTTCCGTGTCGTGAACTCCGCCCCAGTCAGAGACAACAATACCGTCAAATCCCCATTCTTCGCGGAGAATTCCGTCTAAAAGCTCACGGCTGTGGCAGGCATATTCGCCCATGTAACGGTTGTAGGAAGCCATCATTCCGAGAGCATTTCCCTCATGTACGGTTGCGCGGAAGGCCGGGAAATAAATCTCCCACAGAGCTCTCTCACTCGGAGTGGAATTTCCGCCGTGACGCTGGGTTTCCTGGTTGTTGACTGCGAAATGCTTTACGCAGGCTGAAACATCGGATTCCTGCACACCTTTGACATAAGGAACAGCCATTTCGGCTGTGAGATACGGATCCTCACTCATATATTCAAAATTTCTGCCGCAGAGAGGAGAACGGTGAATATTGATTCCCGGTGCGAGAATCATATCCTTGCCCTTGCCTCTGGCTTCCAGACCGAGTACCTTTCCGGAGGCATGCGCACAATCCCGGTTGAAGGTGGCGGCTATGGCACTGTTACACGGCAGATAGGAACTGTTATCATCATTTCCGCCTACCATAATCCATTGATTCCATCCGTATTCGGGACGGGTTCCCATAGGACCGTCGGAGAAACAGAAAGCAGGAATTCCTTTGTCTGATACGGCAGCAGTTTTAAAAAGGGTAGCCCCGTGAATCATACCGATTTTTTCATCTAAAGTCAGTCTGTTTAAAAGTTCATGTAATTCGTTTGTTGTCATGCGGTTACCTCCATAATTTTTATTTTTGTTTTTGTAGTTCTTTTTCTTATAAAATAACAGATATTCTAAAAAACTATATCAAAATTGTGACATTTATATTATAATCGTGATAAAAGAAGGTGAGTGATATGAAAGAGTCGGAAAATCCTGATATCGGCCTTTATATGCAGCGGGAAGAGAATATTGTACATTCGCCGTATGAGAAGGAACTCCGTTTTTATGAACAGGTAAAAAACGGTCAGGTCGAGGAGGTTGACGCGTGGATGAAGGCGCATCCCATCGGCTCCGGAGAAGGACTTGGCGTGCTGTCGGACAATCCGGTAAATAATCTACGGTATCACGTGATAGTTTCCATAGCGATGATTACACGATTCTGTATTGAGGGCGGAATGGACCTTGAGACAGCATACGGACTTTCGGACATGTACATACGAAAGGCGGATACCATCAAAGATGAAAAGGAGTTAAAACGTATGCAGAGGCATATGTGTGTGGATTTTACACAGCGCATGCGCAGGCTCAAGAAGGAGACGATCTATTCAAAGCATATTGTGCTGTGCGTGGATTATATTCATGCGCATATCAATGAGAGGATTACCACCGAGCAACTGGCGTGTCATTGCAGACTCCATGCCAGTTATCTGTCCAGACTGTTTAAAAAAGAGACGGGCATCGGAATCGGGGAATATATCCGCAGGCGTAAAATTGAGGCCGCGCAGAATATGCTGAAGTATTCGGAATATACATTTTCCGAGATTGCCAACTTTCTGGCATTTTCATCACAGAGTCACTTTGTAAAGGTATTTCATGATTGTGTGGGAATTACACCGCGTGAATATCGCAACCAATATTACAGAACGAATTGGGGAGAGAAAAGAAATGGCTGATTATATTACAACAACAAGTAAAATACATTTTACACCGTTGAAACCGAAGAAAGAGCAGATTATTATAGAAGATATCGCACATTCCCTGTCGCTGATGACAAGAGCCAACGGACATTTTCCGGAATTTTATTCCGTAGGCCAGCACTGTATTCACTGTTATGAGGAGGCCGTGGCACGCGGGTATGAAAAACGTCTCGCGCTCGCATGTCTGCTTCATGATGCAAGCGAGGCATATCTTGCCGATATTACGCGTCCGGTCAAGAAAAATCTGCCGAAGTACCTGCTTATAGAAAAGGGATTACAGGATGTCATTTACGAAAAATTTCTTGGAAGCAGGCTGTCAGAGGAGGAGCAGAGACTGGTTTCGGATGTGGATGATACCTTATTGTACTACGAATTTGAACATTACATGGGAGAAAGACTGCAGGATACGGAGCCGGAGATAAAGAGCTCTCCCGTGTTTGCCTTCGTATCGTTTGCAGAGGTTGAAAAGAAATACATAGAATTTTCACAAATTTAACAAAATTTGATAACAAATAGAAGGTATTCTCTTTTCATAATAAAATATATGTGAAAGGAATGAAAATTATGTTCGAGGACAGAAATGAAAGTCAATATGAACCGGTAGTTGAAAATACGGAGATTATAGACGAGCCGGTCATAGAAAAAGAGAGCGTGTCAGAAAAAAAGAAAGAAAAGAAAGCAAAAAGAGAACATAAAATATGGAAGAACGCACTCGGAGGAGTTGTCTTCGGTCTCTGCGCAGGAGTGGTATTCCTCGGTATCGCCTATGTCGGCGAGAAAACATTCTTAAAAGATAAAAACAGCCGGGAGGTAATTTTGGAGACGACAAAGCCGGTGGAGGGAAATCAGGTGACGGTATCGGATGAATCCGAAGTGACTTCAACCAACGTAATTTCACAGATAGCACAAAACTGTATGTCGTCGGTGGTTGCGATTACAACAAGAAATATCGATGAAATCCGAAGCTTCTGGGGAACACAGCAGTATGAGAGTGAAGGAGCAGGAAGCGGAATCATTGTAGGAAAAAGTGATACGGAACTGTTGATTGCAACCAACAATCATGTTGTGAGCGGTGCGAGCGAGGTTTCTGTGTGCTTTAATGACAGTGAGGATGCGGTTGTGACAGCCGTAGTCAAAGGAAGCGACGCGGCAAATGACCTCGCGGTTGTTTCTGTTTCACTGGACGCGCTCAGTGATGAGATTCTTTCCACAATCAAGGTTGCAGTCATCGGAGATTCCTCTTCCATGAAGGTAGGGGATCAGGTAATTGCCATCGGCAATGCCTTAGGTTACGGACAGAGCGTGACGACAGGTATTGTGTCAGCACTTGAGAGAGAAGTGGAGCTGGAGGATCTGGAAGCGAAGCTGATTCAGACAGATGCAGCCATCAATCCGGGTAACAGCGGAGGCGCACTCTTAAATATGAAGGGAGAGCTGATCGGTATCAATTCCGCGAAGTTCGCTTCTGAGCTTGTAGAGGGTATGGGATATGCCATTCCGATTGCAACGGCGCAGCCGATTCTCGACAATCTGATGAATCGTGAGACGAGAGAGCTTGCAGGTGACAAGGCCGGATATCTTGGAGTGTCCGTAAAGGATGTGTCCGAGGAAGCAGCAGAATATTACGGAATCCCGAAAGGTGCGTATATAGACTCTACAGAGGAAAACGGAGCGGCTGCAAATGCTGGTATGCACCAGGGAGACATTATAACGAGGTTTGACGGTATTTCCATTACAAATGCGTCCGATTTGAGCAAAATGATTGCATATTATAAGAAGGGCGAAGAGGTGGAAGTGACCTACATGCGTGCTGACAATGGCGAATATAAGGAACAGACAGTTACTGTAACCTTGACAGACAGCAAACAGGTGCAGGAGAGCAAAAAGAATACAACAGCGACAGAAGAACAGGAGGCTCCGAAGGTTGAAATACCGGAAGAAGAATCCCCGGAAAGCGGATATTCCGGCGAATATGACATGGATGATATGGAAGAATTTTTCCGCTATTTTTTCGGACGCTAAATGACAGAGTGTGTTACGGAATCGGCCGGGTGTGATGCCCGGTCTGATTTTGTAACAGACTCTTTTCTTTTTTGAACATATATTTTATAATAGTACGGTGTGCATAAAGGAAACGGCAGGAGGAAATACAATGGATAAGTTTTGGAAATTTGATTTCAAAATATTCAGACAATATATAGAAAAAACGGCATGGTACTATTTGTTTTCGGTACTTTTGATACTTTTGACGGAAATACTTGCAAGGCACTCGCCGGCAAAGGGATGGAACTTTTTCTGGGATCATCCGTTTCTGGTTCTTTACAGTGCGCTGATTCTTACAAGTGTATATTCACTGGCTCTTTTGTTTAAAAGACAGCGTTTTGTGTGGCTTCTGCTTACGACAGGGTTCTTACTGCTGGGCGTGTCAAACTGTATTTTACTTTTTTACAGGATAACCCCGCTTGCAGCTACCGATATTTCACTAATTACAGCCGTATTCAGTATCATGAATGTGTATCTGGATATGTGGCAGGTGGTCTTGATGGCGGTGATAGTGTTTGCGGTTCTGGTTATCATTACCGTATACGGATGTAAAATGAAACCGCAGGCGCGCAATTTTCCGGGTGCGCTGTTGCTGATTGCAGCACTTTTTTCGCTGACGGGAACGCTTATGAATATAGGTGATGAGACGGGAGCTCTCCAGACAGAATTTGCGAATCTTCCGGATGCATATGAGGACAACGGTTATGTCTACTGTTTCACCAGAAGTCTTATTGACAGAGGAATTGAGAAGCCGGAATCATACAGTGAGAAGTCGGAAAATGATATTTTTGAAGATATCAGGACACAGAAGGATAAGGATGTAGAAGACAAACCGAATATCATCTTTCTGCAGATTGAGTCGTTCTTTGACCTTTCCAGGGTAATCGGAGCCGAATATTCAGAGGAACCGATGCCGGTGTACAGCGGACTTCTGGAAAGCTGTCCGAGCGGAAGACTTACGGTGCCGAGTGTCGGTGCGGGAACAGCCAATACAGAGTTTGAAGTGTTGACGGGGATGAGCCTTGACTCGTTCGGAGCCGGTGAATATCCTTACAAAACGGTTTTGCAGGAGGAGACATGTGAGTCTGTGGCCTACAATCTGAAAAAACTCGGCTATCACACAACGGCGATTCACAATAATACGGGAACATTTTATGACAGAAACCTTGTGTATGCAAACATCGGCTTTGATTGCTTTGACTGTAAAGAATACATGCAGGGGCTTACATATAACCAGCTCGGATGGGCAAAGGATAAAATATTGACACAGCAGATTGTCAATGCGTTAAATGCGACGAAGGGGCAGGATTTTATCTATGCGATTTCCGTGCAGCCACATGGTAAATATCCGACGGAGAAGCCGGAAAATCCGCATCTGACGACAACCGGCTTTGCACAGGAGGATGAGGGCAGGGCAAACGGCTTTGAATACTATGTAAATGAAGTGCACGACACGGATGCATTTCTCGGACTTTTGATATCAACACTGAACGCCTACGACGAACCTACGGTCGTTGTGATGTTCGGAGACCATTTGCCGAATATTGAGATGACAGAGGATGAGATTTCAGGGGGCAACCTGTTTGAGACGGAATATCTGATATGGTCGAACATGAAGCAGAAAGATGTGAAGGTAATGAAGAATACCCGGAAGGATTTGTATTCCTATCAGCTTTCCTCTTACGTGCTCGGAAGACTCGGAATGAATCCGGGTGTGCTGACCAAGTTCCATCAGAAATACTCCTTAAAGGGTGAATATGAGGAAGAGTTCGAGACATTGATGTATGACATGCTCTATGGAGACCGGGAAGTATACGGAGGTATTAATCCGTATAAACCTACAGATATGCAGATGGGGATTTCGCCAATCAGCATAAACAAGGTGGATGTGATTGAGGGAAATGTTTACGTGCATGGAGACAACTTTACGGACTACAGTAAGGTAATGCTCAACGGGAAAAAACAGGAAACAGTGTATCTGAACAGCAATACATTGATGGTTGCGGACGTACCGGTGGAAGAAAATGATACTATTTATGTGGCACAGATGGCCGGAAGAAATGAGGAACTCAGCCGGACGGGAGAAATTGTTTATACCCCGTAACAGGCTGCAGGAATATAAGTGATGCTAAGAGGAGAGGATGATAAAAATGAAACTGACAGGGAAAGACGGATTTACATTTATTGAAGGGGGTGTCTGTGCAGCAAGAGGCTTTGAGGCAAACGGACTGAATTGCGGATTGAATCCGAATAAGGATAAAAACGACCTGGGACTGGTATTTTGCTCTGTGCCATGTAACACAGGTGCGGTCTATACACAGAACAAGGTAAAGGGTGCTCCGATTCTTGTGACCAAAAAGAATCTGGAAGCGACAGGAGGCATTGCAAAGGCAGTGATTGTTAACTCTAAAAATGCCAACACATGCAATGCGGACGGTGAGGAGAAAGCAGACAAAATGTGTCAGCTTGCAGCGGATGCACTCGGTATCAGAAAGGAAGAAGTGATTGTCGCGTCTACCGGTGTCATCGGGCAGATTCTTCCGATTGAGCCGATAGCAGAAAGTATGGAGCAGCTTGTGGCCGGACTGACGGTGGACGGAAATGAGAGAGCAGCAACTGCGATTATGACAACGGACACCGTGAAAAAAGAGGTGGCAGTCGAATTTACGCTCGGAGGAGTCGTATGTCATCTCGGCGGAATGGCAAAGGGAAGCGGAATGATTCATCCGAACATGGCAACGACTCTGAATTTCGTGACAACTGATGTGGCGATTTCATCTGCCCTTGTACAGAAAGCACTCAGTGAAATCGTGAAGGTGACCTACAACTGTCTGAGCGTTGACGGAGATACCTCGACAAATGACACACTGACCGTAATGGCGAGCGGACTTGCAGGAAATGCCTGCATTACAGAAGAAACAAAGGATTATGAAATTTTTAAGGAAGCACTTTATATTGTGTTGATGAACATGACCAAAATGCTGGCAGCAGACGGAGAGGGAGCAACAAAGCTTCTGGAATGCAATGTCAGTAAGGCAAAGGATCAGGACACGGCAATTACGGTTGCAAAGAGTGTGATTTGTTCTCCGCTGTTTAAGTGTGCAATGTTTGGCGAAGACGCAAACTGGGGACGTGTTTTATGCGCCATCGGATATGCAGATGCGCAGTTTGATATTCAAAAGGTGGATGTGGATCTGGCATCGGAATACGGAACGCTTCCGGTGTGCAGAAACGGTGCAGGTGTGGAATTTTCAGAAGAATTTGCCAAGAAGGTTCTCGCGGCTGATGAAATCTACATCCGTGTGGTTCTTCATGACGGAGAAAGTGAAGCCAGTGCATGGGGCTGTGATTTGACATACGATTATGTGAAAATCAACGGAGATTACCGTTCGTAGATATGAATTGTAAAGTTTGAGAGGAAATGAGAAGTTGAGCAAAATTTTTAAAAATTTGTGGGTGGAGAAGAAAGCGGTTCTGGCTATCATACTTTTGCTCGTTCTGCAGGCATATTGTGATTTGATGCTTCCGAATTATACATCGGATATTGTGGATGTCGGAATCATGCAAAAGGGGATAGAAAATGTTTCACCGGATGCCATGTCGGAAGAGGGTTATGAAGGCTACCGGGGAATGCTTCTGTATGAGGAAGATGATGCAGAAGGATTATTGGAGAAGGCTTACGATTATGACGGGGAGGCAAAAGTATACAGACTGAGTGAGTACGGAAGAGAAAACCGGGAAGTGCTGGATGAGGCTCTGGTTTCCGGAATGACAACGGCTCTTTCTGCTGCAGCGGGAGAGGAAATATCCGAATCCGTAATGCTTGCACAGGCATATGTTCTGGCGGGGCAGGAGCATGAGCGCGCGGGAATAGATGCTGAGGATTATCAGATGAGATATCTGCTTAAGACCGGAGGTGTCATGCTTTTGTATGCGGTCATCGGAATGCTTGCAGCGATTGCAATCGGATTTTTGTCGGCGCGTTGCGGAGCAAGAATCGGACGGAGACTCCGCCATCAGGTATTTCATAAGGTGGTGGATTTTTCCAACAATGAAATCAATCATTTTTCCACCGCTTCGCTGATTACCCGCAGCACAAATGATATACAGCAGGTACAGATGGTTTCCACTATGTTCCTGCGCATGGTGCTTTATGCACCGATTGTCGGCATCGGCGGTATTGTCATGGTGTCACGGACGAAGACGGGACTTGGCTGGATTATCGTGGTGGCTGTTTGCGCGATTTTATGTCTCATAGGAAGTCTGGTATTTGTTGCCAACCCTAAGTTTAAGATTATGCAGACTCTGGTAGATAAGCTTAACCTTGTCTCCCGTGAGGTATTGACGGGACTTTCTGTCATAAGAGCCTTCAGCAGGGAGGAGTATGAGGAAAAGAGATTTGCGCAGGCAAATAAAGAATTGATGCAGACACAGCTTTTTACCAACCGTGTCATGAACTTTATGATGCCGGGAATGATGCTGATTATGAATGCCGTTTCCGTGATGATTGTATGGTTTGGCGCGAAAGGAGTGGATATGGGCAATCTTCAGGTAGGTGATTTGATGGCATTTATTACCTATACCATGATGATAGTTATGTCCTTCCTCATGATTACCATGATGTCGATTATGCTTCCGAGAGCCGGAGTGGCAGCAGGACGTATTGACGAGGTGCTAAAGAAAGAACCGGTAATTGTGAACAGGCAGAATCCAATCATTACTTCAGCGGAAGAGACAAAGGGAATGCTTGAATTTCATGATGTTTCCTTCCGTTATGAGGGCGCGGATGAGTACGCGCTTGAACACATTACATTTACGGCGGAGCCGGGAAAAACGACTGCAATTATTGGAAGCACAGGATGCGGAAAGTCAACTCTGCTTCAACTGATTCCAAGGTTTTATGATGCGACGGAGGGAAGTGTTACCATTGACGGCGTGGATGTGCGTGACTGGGACATGAAAACGCTTCGTGATGTCATCGGACTTGTTCCGCAAAAGGGTACACTTTTTTCGGGAACGATAGCCTCCAATGTGAAATATGCAGGGGCGCACATTACGGATGAGCAGATGAAAGAGGCGGCCGGGATTGCACAGGCAACCGAATTTATCAATGAGAAAAAGGAAGGCTATGCAAGTGCGATAGCACAGGGAGGAAGCAATGTTTCAGGAGGTCAGAAACAGAGGCTTTCCATCGCCAGGGCAATTGCCAAGCAACCGAAGATTTATTTGTTTGATGACAGCTTTTCCGCACTTGATTATAAGACAGATGCAGCACTCAGACGTGCTTTGAAGGAGAAAACAGCGGATGCGACAGTGCTCATTGTTGCGCAGCGCATAAGCACAATTCTTCATGCGGACAAGATTCTTGTCCTTGAGGACGGAAAAGTGACTGGAATCGGAACTCATGAAGAACTTCTTGCAAACTGTGAAGCATATAGAGAAATCGCAGGTTCCCAGCTTTCGGAATCCGAATTGAAAGGGGGCGCATCCGCATGAGTGAAGTAAAGGTGAACAGACCGGGAAGAAGACCGGGCGGACCTCCGGGCGCGCCTGTGGAAAAGGCAAAAGATTTTAAGGCATCCATGAAAAAGATGCTTGCATATTTGAAACGCTATATAGGGGCGATTTTCGCTGTCATGCTGTTTGCAGCGGCGAGTACCGTCTTTAATATTATCAGTCCCAAAATTCTTGGGATGGCTACAACAGAGCTGTTTACAGGGTTTGCAGCCAAGATTTCAGGGACGGGCGGAATCAATTTTACCAAAATCGGACAGATTCTTCTTGTGACTCTCCTTTTGTATGTATTCAGTTCCCTGATGGCATTTATGCAGGGTTGGATTATGACGAGTGTATCCCAGAAGATGACCTATCGGTTCCGCGATGAGATTTCCAAAAAAATTCATCGTATGCCGATGAAATATTTTGAGTCCAAGACGGTCGGTGAGGTGCTCTCGCGCATTACCAATGATGTTGACACACTGGGACAAAGTCTGAACCAGAGCATTACAACGCTCATTACATCTGTGACAACGCTGATTGGAGTGGTCGTGATGATGCTCTCCATCAGCCCGCTGATGACGCTGATTGCGCTGGTCATGCTTCCGGTTTCCGGAATCATGATGGGAGTTGTAATTGGAAAATCGCAGAAATACTTTGTGGACCAACAGAAATTCCTCGGACAGATTAACGGGCAGATTGAAGAGGTTTACAGCGGACACAATATTGTAAAGGCATTCAACAAGGAAGAGGATGTGCTTGCCGAATTTGATGAGACGAATGAAAAACTGTTTGTTTCCGGCTGGAAATCCCAGTATATATCGGGACTTATGCATCCGATTATGAGCTTTGTGGGAAATCTCGGCTATGTCGGAGTTGCCGTGTCGGGAAGTGTGCTTGCAGCGAGAGGAACGATTTCCGTCGGAGATATCCAGTCATTTATACAATATGTAAAAAACTTTACGCAGCCGATTACACAGGTGGCACAGGTGTTTAATATGCTTCAGTCGATGGCAGCAGCAGCGGAGAGAGTGTTTGAATTTCTCGAGGAAGAGGAGGAGGACATTCTTGCGGAAAATCCGGTGAAGGATGTGGAAATCCAGGGCGCAGTCACCTTCGAACATGTTAAATTCGGATATCAGCCGGATAAAATCATTATCCATGATTTTTGCAGTAAAATTGAACCGGGACAGATGATTGCGATTGTAGGTCCGACCGGAGCAGGAAAAACGACCATCGTAAAGCTGCTTATGCGTTTTTATGATGTGGACGCAGGAGCAATTTTCATTGACGGTCATAATATTAGAGATTTTAACCGGTCGGAACTGAGAGAACAGTTCGGAATGGTGCTTCAGGACACATGGCTGTTTAAAGGCACAATTATGGAAAATATCCGTTATGGACGGCTTACGGCAACTGATGAGGAAGTCATCGCAGCGGCAAAGGCTGCACATGCAGACCATTTCATCCGGACCCTTCCGGGCGGATATCAGATGGAGCTGAACGAGGATGCGACGAATGTTTCACAGGGACAGAGACAGCTACTTACGATTGCACGTGCAATACTTGCAGACAACCGGATTCTGATTCTTGATGAGGCGACGAGCTCAGTGGATACGAGAACGGAGGTCCGCATTCAGAAGGCGATGAATAACCTGATGCGCGGAAGAACAAGCTTTGTGATTGCCCATCGTCTTTCAACGATACGGGAAGCAGATAAAATTCTCGTCATGAAGGACGGCGATATTATAGAGCAGGGCAGACACGAAGAACTTCTTGCAGCAGGCGGCTTTTATGCGCAGTTGTACAATTCACAGTTTGAGGAGGAAGTATGTTAAAAGGAAAGACGGTTCTGCTTGGAGTTACCGGCTCCATAGCAGCATATAAAATGGCTAATGTAGCCAGTATGCTCATGAAAATGCATGCCAATGTGCATGTGCTCATGACCCGGAATGCGACCTGTTTTATCAATCCGATTACATTTGAAACACTGACAGGAAATAAGTGCCTGGTGGATACCTTTGACCGCAATTTTGAGTTTAGTGTGGAGCATGTTTCACTTGCCAAGCAGGCAGACGTGTTTTTGGTTGCACCGGCAACGGCAAATGTTATCGGAAAAATTGCCGGCGGGATTGCGGATGACATGCTGACAACGACGTTTATGGCATGCAAATGTCCGAAGATTATTTCTCCGGCAATGAATACACAGATGTATGAAAATCCGATTGTTCAGGACAATATTGAAAAATGCAGATCCTACGGAATGAAGATAATTACGCCTGATTCCGGCCGGCTTGCATGCGGTGATGTCGGAAGGGGAAAACTTCCTTCCGAGCAGGAGCTTTTAGACGCGCTTCTGAAAGAAATCCGCTATGAAAAGGATATGCAGGGAATTTCGGTGCTCGTGACGGCGGGAGCGACGAAAGAACCGCTTGACCCGGTACGTTTTATTTCCAATCATTCTACAGGGAAGATGGGATTTGCAATTGCGCGCTGTGCCATGGAGCGCGGAGCGGATGTCACGGTGGTGGCTGCACATACGAGCGTACCTGAGCCTCCGTACGTCCGTGTAATCCGTGTGGGAAGCGCGGCGGAGATGTTTGATGTATGCAGAGAATATGCACCAAAAGCAGACATTGTGATTAAGGCTGCAGCCGTGGCAGATTATACGCCGGTGACCGTGGCGGATGAAAAAATGAAAAAGAGCGGCGAAGGACTTTCGATAGAGCTTGAAAGGACAAAGGACATACTTGCCTATCTCGGGGATCACAAGAAGAAGGGACAGTTTCTCTGCGGTTTTTCCATGGAGACAGAGCATATGCTGGAAAATTCCAGAAAGAAGCTCGAAAAGAAAAATCTGGATATGATTGTGGCAAACAACCTGAAGGTCGCAGGAGCCGGCTTTGGCACGGATACCAATGTCGTGACATTGATTTTTGCCGATGAAGAAAAAGAACTTCCGATTATGAGTAAGGATGAGGTAGCATACGAAATTTTGTCCCAAATCAGAGAACGGAGATAATAAAAAAGCGTTGCGGTATAAGAAATTTCTGAAAAGAAAATACTTATCCGTAACGCTTTTTTTCTATATATTCATTTCAGCAAGATCGTAAATCAGCTTTTCGGAATCCTTCCAGCCGAGACACGGATCCGTGATGGACTTTCCGTAAATACCTTCTCCGATTTTCTGGCAGCCTTCCTCGATATAACTTTCAATCATGACACCCTTAACGAGCTTGCGGATGTCAGGATTTACCTTACGTGAGTGCATCACTTCTTTTACAATACGAATCTGCTGCTCAAATTTTTTGCCTGAGTTGTTGTGGTTCGCATCAATGACAGCAGCCGGATTTTCCAACTGATGTTCGTTGTAAAGCTCTATCAGACGGCTGAGGTCTTCGTAGTGATAGTTCGGAAAACTTCTGCCGTAGGCGTTCACAGAACCGCGAAGCACTGTGTGGGCAAGAGGGTTTCCTGTTGTCTTGACCTCCCAGCCACGATAGGTAAAGGTATGAGGATGCTGGGCTGCATAGACACTGTTCATCATTACTGTGAGATCTCCCGAGGTCGGATTCTTCATTCCGGCAGGAACATCGAAGCCGCTCACGGTCAGTCGGTGAAGCTGATCCTCCACGGAGCGTGCACCGATGGCAACATAGGATAAAAAGTCACATACATAGCGGTAATTTTCAGGATAAAGCATTTCATCGGCGGATGTGAGACCGGAAATCTCCATCGCGTGAATGTGCATTTTTCTCATTGCGATGATACCGTGAACCAAATCCGGTTTTTTGGAAGGGTCAGGCTGATGTACAATTCCCTTATAGCCCTCGCCGGTTGTTCTCGGCTTATTGGTATAAATACGCGGAATCAGTATTAAGCGGTCGCTGACCTTGTCATTGACCTTTGAGAGTCTTTCAACGTAATCACACACGGCATCTTCATTGTCGGCACTGCATGGACCGATGATGACGAGAAGCTTGTCGCTTTTGCCGGTCAGTACGTCGGCAATTTCCTTATCTCTTTTTTCTTTCAAGTCTGCCAGAGCAGGCGGAACCGGATAGGTACTCCGTATTTCCTCCGGGGTAGGCAGCTTTTGTATAAATTCCATTCCCATAGGTGAGTTTCCTTTCATATGTAAATTATATTTTTAACTTTTGAACGATTATATATTATAGCCTACGGACTCCGAATTTGCAAGATTCCCGGCGCAGATAGCGGTGAAGCTTTGTCAGCATAAGAACAATCAGAAGTAATTCACTGATGAAAATCCCGAACAGATAACCTGCCATTCCCACACGCGGAATCATCAAAAAAACAAAGCCGAGACGAAGGATGAGACAGACGGCATTGTAAAAAAACGCGTGAAGGGCTTTCCCCAGACCATGGAGAATGCTCGTAAGAATGCCACCGAGATAGAGAAGCGGACAGGCGATACTCAGAATACGGATGTAAGAGCCCGCAAGTGAGCTGTCGAATAAAAACCGGCCGAGAAACGGACCGAAAATAAGGAAGAAGATGCAAAAAAAGCTTCCGAGTAAAAGACATGCAATGACGCTTTTGCGAATAGCGGATTTGATTTTTTTGAAATCGCCCTTTGCTCCGGCTTCGGAAATGTACGGGAGGAGAAGTACGGATACCGAAGAGGTGACGGCACTTGGAAAGAGAATGAGAGGATATGTCATCCCTGTAAGAACACCGTAGTTAGCCAGTGCTAATGATTTAGACATGCCGTATGCTACAAGCTGATTTGGAATCTGTACAGCTTCGATACTTTGCAGGAAATTTAAGGTGAGACGATTGGCGGCGAGAGGCACTGCCATTTTCAGCATTTCCGACAGATGACCGCAATAGGCACGTACAGATTTAAGGAGAGAGGAATGAGGGCACGCAGGCTGATGAATCAGAGAATGTCCTGACAGATAAAAATAAAAGGCCCCGACAGAGAGCAGGGTTGCACAGATTTCACCAATCAGAATACCGAGCATGGTGACTGCCAGGGAGGGGGAGGCGTGCATGTAGGTACTGTATGTGTAAATGGCGTACACACTTCCGACACGCGTGAGCTGTTCGACAAGCTGGCAGACGGATGGGAGCATGGACTTTTTCATCCCGTAATAGTAGCCGTTTATGCAACTGTGGATGCACGCAAACGGAAGGGAGAGAGCGTAGATACGCACAAGAGGTTCACATCTTGATTCTGTCAGAAGATAAGAGGCAATCCACGCGGCGTTCCGGTATAAAAAGATGGATGTAGCGGCAGAGAGTGTCAGTGAAAGAAAAAAGCCGGTCGTGAGTATCCGAAGGGCAGACGATTCCTGTTTTTTTGCAATATATGAGGCGGTGTATTTTGAGATGGAGGTCTGTATTCCGGCGCAGGTCAGAGAAAACGAAAGTGCCATGACAGGAGCCAGAAGCTGATAGATTCCCATTCCCTCCTCTCCGATATGATGGGAGAGAAAAATGCGGTAAAAAAAGCCGATTATACGACTGATAACACCGGTCAGTGTCAGGATTAAGGTTCCGGACAAGAAAGGATATTTTTTTAACATGACAGCTCCGTTTGGTGTTTTATTTTTCAGTTTATGCACAAAATAGAGACATAGAACATGGGATGTGGCAAAAATCGCGCGGCTGTGCTATGATTGATGTGTTTGGAATGACAGAAAATCAGGAGGCATTAAAGCTATGAAACAGAAGGTTGTTGTAGGTATGTCCGGAGGCGTGGATTCTTCCGTGGCAGCTTATTTATTAAAAGAGCAGGGATATGATGTCATCGGAGTGACTATGGTTATGTGGTCACAGAATGCACAGGAGGATGAAAAAGAGGGCAGGGAACCGGTCTCTGTGACAGATGCACGCAAGGTGGCGGAGCATTTGGGAATACCTTACTATGTGCTGGATTTTAAACAAAAATTCAAAGAGGAAGTGGTGGATTATTTCACGTCAGAATATCTGGCAGGACGTACTCCGAATCCCTGTAATGTATGCAACCGTCACATAAAATGGGAAGCACTGCTTGCATGGGCGGAGGAACACGGTGCACGATATATTGCGACGGGACATTATGCAAGAATCGATGTTATGGAGAACGGAAGATATGCGATTCAAAATTCCGTGACTGCAAAAAAAGATCAGACCTACGCGCTTTATAATCTGACGCAGGAACAGCTTTCTCGCACACTTCTTCCGATAGGAGAATATGAAAAGGAAGCGGTTCGCCGTATAGCATCCGAGCAGAAGCTTCCGGTAGCGGATAAAGCGGACAGTCAGGATATCTGTTTTATTCCGGACGGTGATTATTGCTCTTTCCTGGAGCGTCAGATTCCAAAGCTACTCCCGGGAGAAGGGGATTTTGTTAAAAAGGACGGAACGGTGGCAGGCCGTCACAGGGGAGTGCCGTACTACACAATCGGACAGCGCAAGGGACTGGGCATTGCCATGGGACATCCGGTGTTCGTGTGCGAGCTTCGTCCGGAGACAAATGAGGTTGTTATCGGGGAAAATGAGGATATTTTTTCGGATAGACTGATTTGCGGAAATATAAATTATATGGGGATGGAGAAAGGAAAAGAACCTTCGCGTTGTATGGCGAAGGTCCGTTATGCCCACAAAGGGGATATGTGCCGGCTTGAAACGCTTCCGGACGGAAGAATTCTGGTGCATTTTGAAAAACCGGTCCGCGCCATCACACCGGGACAGTCTGTTGTGTTTTATGACGGCAGACATGTACTTGGCGGCGGTGTGATTGAAGAGGCGTTATAATCTGAAAAATTCAGGCATCCGGTTTTCAAATACCGTATAATATCTGAAGCCGAGACTTCTGAGCATTTCTGCCGCGTCCTCAAAGTGATTCTGCAGATAGGCTGTTTCATGCGCATCAGAGCCGAGAGTGATGATTTCGCCGCCGAGCTCCTTGTAGCGTTTCACAATATCCCTGCACGGATTGGTGGTTCCGATTCCGCAGCGGAAGCCTCCAGTATTGATTTCGATACCCTTTTCGTTGTCTATAATTGTGCGGAGAATTTCATCCAGAATGTCGGCGTGGTCTGCATATGTGTAGTTTTTATTTTTGTTTGGACCGTAGCGGACGACATAATCCAGATGTCCGTACACATCGTATTGTGTATAGCCTCTGACATTTTCAAGGACGGATTCAAAATACTCACGGTAAGCGTCCTTTTCCTCACGTCCTTCATAGAAATCAGGATAGTAAGGATCCTTTGTGTGGCACAGATGGGAAGAACCGATAATAAAGTCAAAATCATAGGATTTGGCAAGAATCAGATTCTTGCGTTTTACTTCCGGGGCAAGTCCGAGCTCCACACCGAAGAGAATTTTGATTTTGCTTCCGTACTTCTCGCGTGCGCGCAGAATGTCAAACAGACAGGCATCGACATTTAACAGGAACATGTCCGGACGGTCGCCCTCACGGTAGGGATAGTCAAAATCGTTGTGATCAGTGAAGCAGATTTGCTTCATTCCCAGCGAAACAGCCTTCTGAACCATTTCATCGATGGTGGCTTTGCCGTCGCCGGAATATGCGGAATGTACATGTGAATCAGAAAAAACAGTCATAGTCAACCTCCTTAATTGTGTTAAGTATAACCAAAGCAGGTCTGACTGACAATCCGTTTTCTTGTCTTGTATTTATAAAAAAACAAAAATTAAAACTAAAAAGTCCAGAAAGGGCTTGAATTTTTAGGACAAATTAGTTACAATAAATTCGCTGACAAAATTTTGTCAATTGGTAATTCATGCCGGGTTGACAGAATAATATAAAAATTTCATTTTTAGGAGGAAACTTAAAATGGCAGTAAAAGTAGCAATCAATGGTTTTGGCCGTATCGGCCGTCTTGCATTCAGACAGATGTTTGGTGCTGAAGGTTATGAAGTAGTTGCAATCAACGATTTAACAAGCCCTAAAATGTTAGCTCACTTGTTAAAATATGATTCAGCTCAGGGTAAATACGCTTTAGCTGACAAAGTTACAGCAGGTGAAGATTCTATCACAGTTGACGGAAAAGAAATCAAAATCTACGCTATGGCTAATGCAGCAGAACTTCCATGGGGAGATCTTGGTGTTGACGTAGTATTAGAGTGTACAGGTTTCTATACATCTAAGGATAAAGCTTCTGCTCACATCACAGCAGGTGCTCGTAAAGTTGTTATCT
>CAZFLR010000012.1:0-50189 GCA_964519385.1 uncultured Kineothrix sp. | reverse complement strand
GGAGTTATCGGTATGGCATGCGATCTTGTTTCTACGGATAAAAAATACCGGAATGTCTCAAAAGCAATGCTTGGCCGTATCGTGGTGGTAGACCATGTAGATCATGCGGTAAAAATTGCCAGAAAATATGATTATGGTATCCGTATGGTAACATTAGAAGGCGAGCTTCTTGTTCCGGGAGGAGCCATCAGCGGAGGCGCATTCAGAAATGCAAGTAATCTTCTCGGACGAAGAAGAGAGATGGATGAGCTGGAGAAAAAGGTCAAGCAGTTCCTTAAAAGAGTGGATGAGCTGCTGGATGAAATAGAGAAGACGAAGTCGGAACGTTTAAAGGTGCGTCAGGAGCTTGAACAGGTTAAGGCGACCTTACAGGCAAAATTTATTGAACAGAATACAGCGCGTCTGAATGTGATGCAGGCGCAGGAGAAAAAGAATGAAACCGGCAAGGACTTTGAGAAGCTGAAGGAAGAACAGACGGAGATTGAATCGCAGATTTATCAGATTCAGGAAGAAAAGCAGAGAAATGCGGACGAGCTGAAGCGTTCCGAGGAGATGGAGAAAAACATTCAGGAACAGATTCTGCAGATGCAGACGGATTTGGAACAGCTCCGTATATCAGAAGCAGCACAGTCGGATGCATGTACGCAGATGAACACGGAAGTGGAAAAGGTTCTTCAGAAGCAGGACTTTATCCAGCAGAATGTGGATCGTGTTAACACGGAAATAGGAAGAATTACGGCAGAGCTGGATGAGATTCTGGAAAATATGAATATTTCCAAGGAAGAAGTGGAGCATAAGAAGGAAAATATTGCGCAGCTCGAAAAGACAATCGAGGCTTCCTATACTTCGCAGGATGAGAATCAAGAGAAACTCAAACGTGACACGGAAAAGAAGCAGGAACTGACAGAAAAACAGAAGAATTTCTTTACGGAGAGAGAAACGCTTTCCGACCGTATTCAGCTTCTCGACAAGGAAGTTTTCCGACTGAATGCGCAGAGAGAACGGCTGCAGGAGTCGCTTGAATCACAGATTAATTATATGTGGGATGAGTATGAAATCACACTTTCCGTGGCGGCTAAGCTTCGCAATCCGGAGATGACCGACCTTGCAGGCATGAAAAAACAGATTGTTGCAATCAGGGATGATATCAAAAAGCTTGGCGATGTCAATGTCAACGCCATTGAAGATTATAAGGTGCTGATGGAAAGATATTCTTTCCTGACAAATCAGCATGACGATTTGGTAAAGGCAGAAAAAACATTACAGGACATCATCACGGAGCTGGACACGGCGATGCGCAGGCAGTTTAATGACAAGTTTGAACAAATCAGCAGTGAGTTTGACAAGGTATTTAAGGAAATGTTCGGGGGAGGACACGGTACGCTGGAACTGATGGAGGATGAAGATGTTCTGGAGGCGGGAATCAGAATCATTGCCCAGCCACCGGGTAAAAAGCTTCAGAATATGATGCAGCTTTCCGGAGGGGAGAAGGCATTGACCGCCATTGCACTTTTGTTTGCAATTCAGAATTTGAAGCCGTCACCGTTCTGTCTTCTTGATGAAATTGAGGCGGCACTTGATGATTCAAATGTCGGCCGGTTTGCAAAATACTTACATAAACTCACAAAGCACACGCAGTTTATTGTAATTACGCACAGACGTGGTACAATGGAGAGAGCAGACAGACTTTACGGTATTACGATGCAGGAAAAGGGTGTCTCAACTCTGGTCAGCGTGAATTTGATAGAGAAGGAACTGACAGAATAGAACGGAAAACGGGAGTGATTTCATGAGTGAAGAGAAAAAAGGCTTTTTTGCCCGATTAAAGGAAGGACTTACCAAGACCAGAAAAAATATCGTCAGCGGAATAGATTCGGTTTTCAGCGGATTTTCCAATATTGATGACGAGTTTTATGAAGAACTGGAAGAAATCCTGATTATGGGAGATATCGGCGTAAAGGCAACCAATGAGATTATTGAACGTCTGAAGGAGCAGGTGAAACAGCAGCATATCAAGGAGCCTTCCGACTGTAAGCAGTTGCTGATAGAAAGTATCAAAGAACAGATGCAGGTCGGAGAGACGGCCTATGAGTTTGAACACAGACAGTCGGTTGTTTTGGTCATCGGTGTCAATGGTGTCGGCAAGACGACAAGTGTCGGCAAGCTTGCAGGCAAGTTGAAGGATCAAAACCGCAAGGTTATACTTGCAGCGGCGGATACATTCCGCGCAGCGGCGGTAGAGCAGCTTGAGGAGTGGGCTCACAGAGCCGGGGTGGATATTATCGCGGGGGCAGAGAATGCGGACCCGGCGAGTGTCATCTTCGATGCGGTCAGTGCGGCAAAAGCAAGAAAGGCAGATGTGCTTTTGTGTGATACCGCCGGCCGGCTTCACAATAAGAAAAACCTGATGGAAGAGTTAAAAAAGATTAATCGTATCATTGATAAAGAGTTTCCGGATGCGCACAGGGAGAATCTTGTGGTACTTGACGGTACAACAGGTCAGAACGCGCTGGCACAGGCAAGAGAATTCGGTGAAGTGGCAGAGCTTACCGGAATTATATTGACGAAGATGGACGGAACGGCAAAGGGCGGAATCGCGGTCGCAATCCAGTCGGAGCTGAAGGTTCCGGTCAAGTACATCGGAGTTGGTGAGACGATTGAGGATTTACAGAAATTTGATTCAGAAGAGTTTGTAAATGCACTGTTTGACATAGAGATGAAAGAAGGTTGATTATGAGCGAGAAGGATGAAAAAATGCTGACTCTTGAAAAATTTGAGGAAGCTTCGGAGAAGGTAAAAGAGGCCACGCAGCCGACAGAGCTTATTTACAGTGAATATTTAAGCATGCAGACTGCAAACAAGGTTTATCTGAAACCTGAAAATATGCAGTTTACCGGAGCCTACAAGGTTCGTGGTGCTTATTATAAGATGAGCACATTGTCGCAGGAAGAAAGAGAGAGAGGAATCATTACGGCCTCCGCCGGAAATCACGCGCAGGGAGTCGCTTATGCAGCAAAATGCTACGGAGCCAAGGCAGTGATTGTCATGCCGACGACCACACCTCTCATAAAGGTGAACCGGACAAAGAGTTATGGTGCGGAGGTTGTCCTGTACGGCAACGTATATGACGAGGCGTGCGCCAAGGCTTATGAGCTTGCAGAGGAGCACGGATATACCTTTATTCATCCATTTGATGACCTCGCAGTTGCGACGGGACAGGGCTCCATTGCAATGGAGATTGTAAAAGAGCTTCCTCTTGTGGACTATATACTGGTACCAATCGGAGGCGGTGGTCTTGCAACAGGTGTTTCCACGCTTGCAAAGCTGCTGAACCCGAAGATTAAGGTAATCGGAGTAGAACCGGCCGGAGCGAATTGTATGGAATCTTCGCTCAAGGAGGGAAAGGTGACAACACTTCCGAACGTCAATACCATCGCAGACGGAACAGCGGTTAAGACTCCGGGAAGTAAGATTTTTCCTTATATTCAGGAAAACATTGACGGAATTATAACTGTTCCGGATGAAGACCTTGTGGTAGCCTTTCTCGATATGGTAGAGAATCATAAGATGATTGTTGAAAATTCAGGACTGCTTACAGTTGCAGCACTCAAATATCTGAATGTCAAAGGGAAAAAGGTTGTTTCCATCTTAAGCGGCGGAAACATGGACGTTATCACGATGTCATCCGTGGTACAGCAGGGGCTTATTTTCCGTGACAGAATTTTTACGGTTTCCGTATTGCTGCCGGATAAGCCGGGTGAGCTTTCCACCGTTGCAGGTATTATCGCAGAAGAAAACGGTAATGTAATTAAGCTTGAACATAACCAGTTTGTCTCAACCAACCGAAGTGCTGCAGTAGAACTCAGAATTACGCTGGAAGCATTCGGCACGGAGCATAAACATAAGATTATGGAAGCTCTGAGCACGAAGGGATATCAGCCGAAGGTCGTAAGAACAAATATTTAAAAAAATCATGAAATATGAGCCATGAGAACGTAATAAGACATTTTAATGGCTCATATTTTTTTCGTTGCCGGACATGCTAACGGAGAGGAAGTGTGAGAATGGAACAAAGAAAAGAAACAAAGCTTATGTTGATCTTAAAAAAATATACAACGATTTTTATCGGCACCATTGTTTACGCGGCAGGAATTGCACTGTTTCTCAATCCGAATGACCTGGCACCGGGAGGTGTAACGGGAATTGCAATTTTGCTCAACCGTTTTACGGGTGTGGAGACAGGAAGCCTGATTCTGCTTCTGAATATTCCGATTATTCTTCTCGGTCTGTGGAAGTTTGGGTGGAAATTTATTTTTTCAACAGTATATACGCTCTGTCTGATTTCTGCATTTGTCAACGGGATGGAGTATATCGGACCTCTCACGGATGACAGGATGCTGGCGGCGATTGTCGGAGGTGTACTGGTAGGCACAGGAATCGGTATTGTATTTAAGGCGGGCTCAACTACGGGCGGGATTGATATCATTATCAAAATTGTAAAGAAAAAGTTTCCTCATAAAAAAACCGGTAGTCTGTTTTTGCTTTTTGATTCCGCGGTCATTATTGCAGCAGGTATTGTATTCGGAACCATAGAGGCGGCTGTTTATGCATCGATAGCAACACTTGTCACCATGTACACGATGGATGCGGTTCTGTACGGAAGGGACGGGGCAAGACTGATTTATATTATCAGTGACAATGCTGACTGTCTGACCGATTCGCTGTTGCACGAGGCGGAGGTAGGAGTGACATGGCTCTACGGGGCAGGAACGTTTAAAAGCAGGGAAAAGAAAATTATTATGTGCGTGGCGGATAAGAAAAAATCTCTTCAGGTAGAAGAAATTGTAAAGAAGCATGATCCGGAAGCGTTTATGATTGTTTCAAATGCAACCGAAATCTATGGAGAAGGATATAAGAACATATTTGCCGAAAAAATATAAAGCTTTTTTGCGGAATACATGGTAAACTATAAAAAAGTGCAATAAAAGGAAAATTATTCTATTGTGGGAAAATGTGAGGGAGCAGTGACGGAGGTACAGATATGATGGGAGAAAGAGAATTAAACGTGCTGATTTCGGTATTGGCACATACATATGAGCGGATTTTAGTCATGGAACCGGACGGAAAGAACGGATGGATGCTTTGCGGGGATGTCCGGACAGAAGTGGCAGATTTTGACGAATGGTGCAGCCGGTATTATAAACAGTGCTATGCAGGGGACGATTTCTCAAGATTTTTACAGAAAATACAGTCGGATGAAATAAAAAAAGTGCTTACATACGAAGATGATTATGTCGTTGAGTTTTCCGAACGTGAGGAGGATGTTGTAAGAAGAAAACGTCTGCGTGCTTTTGTGTGCGGGGAAGAAGCTTTTTTATGTGCGGGCGTGGAAGACATATCAGAGGAATATGAAAAAGAACAGGTGAGAAGCAGACTGGAAAAAGAGTGCCTTTTGTCTGCACAGCAGGCAAACATCGCCAAAGAACAGTTCTGGCAGCAGATGGATGCTGAAATCCGTGTTCCGGTTTATGAGGCGATTCAAATGCTCGGCAAGGCTGTTTGCGCAGACGGAGAAGTGGACAGTGAGCAGGTGACGAAGGCGCGCAGGGCACTGGACCGTTATTACGATATGGTTTCTCAGATGTTTACTGTCTCCGTGATGGAAAAAGGGGAGGAGTTTGAACAGGAGGATGCATTGATACCTGACGAGCTTTTAGGACAGCTTGAACATATGCTTGACGAAGAAGAAAATGACTTTGAGCGTGTGGTCCGTCTGGAGAATATATGTCCGAAGGTCAGCGTCTTTCTCTCAGATGCTGTACGCCTGAAACAACTGCTTGTGAATTTGCTTGATTCGGCTGCTTTATATGATGCGGGTCACGCGGCCACGGGCGAGCTTGATTTTGATATACAGGAAGAGACAGAGGAAGAACCGGAGGTTTTTGATCTTTTGTTCAGAGTCAAGGTTCGCGGAACGGCAGAAAAACTCCGACAGGACAGCAGAATGACATACGCGTTCCGTCTGGCGGACTATATGAATGGTGTACTCAGGCTTGAGACGGAGGAAGAGAATACAGAGATACTTCTTCGTATTCCGGTTCAGAAGGCCGACAAGGAAGTAGAAAAGGATTATCTCATAGTTTCGCATATGAGAGACAGCATAAATGACAGGGATTTTTCGGGCTTTCGGGCACTGGTTGCAGATGATGATGAAATCAGCAGGGAGATTACGGTCAACATGCTGAAACGGATGGGTCTTGAGGTGGACACGGCAGATGACGGACAGGAGGCAATCGACATGCTTCTGGCCGCGCCATTCCGCTATTACCAGGTTCTCTTTATGAAGATGTTCTTCCCGGGAAAGACAGGACTTGAGGCAACGATGGAAATTCGCGAGATGGAGAGACAGGATTTGAATGATATCACGATTGTGGCATTTACGGCGAATCCGCTCCGCGACAAAAGGATTTCCGCACTCGAGCACGGAATGGATTATCACCTCATTCTTCCGTATGATGAGATTCAGCTTAAGGATATTTTAATCCGGGAGCTTCAGAATATGGGACCGAGAGATGAGTACGAAAAATTTGGATTCAGGGTGCTAAAATAACGAAAAAAGCAAATAAAAAAGAAAAACTCAAGGTGTCAAGAAAAAATACTTGACACCTTTTTGCTGTAATGGTATGATAACCAAGGTTTGTTAAATTAGGAGTCGGTATGGAAAAAATTGTCGAGCAGGGAATTTTATATGATTTCTACGGTGAGCTTCTCACAGAGCATCAGAGACAGATTTATGAAGATGCGGTCTTTAATGACATGTCTCTTTCGGAGCTCGCAGACGATTACGGAATTTCCAGACAGGGCATCCATGATCTTTTAAAACGCTGTGACAGGACATTGCTCTCTTACGAAAGCAAGCTTCATCTGATAGAACGTTTTGAAAGGATCAAAGACAAGATTCGTCAGATTAATGAGACAGAGGATATGGAACTGGTAAGGGAAATATCCGCACAGATTCTGGAGGAGTTATAGTACATGGCATTTGAAAACTTAACTGAAAAATTGCAAAATGTATTTAAAAATCTTCGGAGCAAGGGCCGTCTGACGGAGGAGGATGTCAAGACAGCACTCAAGGAAGTGAAAATCGCGCTTCTGGAAGCGGATGTAAACTTCAAGGTGGTAAAGCAGTTTGTTAAGACTGTGGAAGAGAGGGCCGTGGGTGCAGACGTGATGAACGGACTGAATCCGGGACAGATGGTTATCAAGATTGTAAATGAAGAGCTTGTGAACCTCATGGGAAGTGAGGGGGCTGAAATTCAGCTTCAGCCGGGCAAGTCAATCACGGTTTTGATGATGTGCGGTCTTCAGGGTGCAGGTAAGACAACCACAACTGCCAAGCTGGCAGGTAAATATAAAGTAAAAGGCAAAAAGTGTCTTCTCGTTGCATGTGATGTGTACCGGCCGGCTGCCATCAGACAGCTTCAGGTAAACGGTGAGAAACAGGGCGTGGAAGTATTTTCCATGGGAGAAAATCACAGACCGGTGGATATCGCCAAAGCGGCTTTAGAGCATGCACAGAAGAACGGACATAATCTTGTCATTCTGGATACGGCAGGACGGCTTCATATTGATGAAGCCATGATGTCAGAACTTCAGGAAATCAAAGCAAATGTAGAGGTTCACCAGACAATTCTTGTCGTGGATGTAATGACAGGTCAGGATGCAGTCAATGTGGCTAAGGAATTTGATGAAAAGGTCGGCATTGACGGAGTGATTCTATCCAAGATGGACGGTGATTCCAGAGGCGGGGCAGCACTTTCGGTAAAGGCCGTAACCGGGAAACCGATTTTTTATGCAGGTATGGGTGAAAAGCTTTCCGATTTGGAGCAGTTTTATCCGGATCGGATGGCAAACAGAATCCTGGGCATGGGTGATGTGCTGACGCTTATCGAGAAAGCGCAGGAAAACATCGAAATCGATGAAGAGAAAGAAAAACAGATGGCTGCGAAGATGAAGAAGGGTAAGTTTGATTTTGAAGATTACCTGGAAAGCATGAAGCAGATGCGCAATATGGGAGGTCTTGCTTCCATTATGAGTATGCTGCCGGGCATGGGAATCAATGCAGCAGATATCGAAGGAGCCGTCGATGAGAAACAGATGGCGCGGATGGAGGCGATTGTGCTTTCCATGACGCTGGAGGAGCGTCGCAATCCGAAACTTCTCAATCCGAGCCGTAAGCACCGGATAGCCAAAGGTGCAGGCGTGGATATTGCAGTGGTAAACCGTTTTGTCAAGCAGTTTGAACAGATGCAGAAGATGATGAAACAGTTTAGCGGAAAAAAAGGAAGAAAAGGCATGATGGGAGGCTTCCCGGGAATGGGCGGTCTTGGCGGAGGCAGAAGATTTCCTTTCTGACGGCTGCGGAGCATAGGTGAAGATTAGAGATTTGTCCGTATATGAGGATGATTTCTATTCAGATATAAACCAATAAACACAATACACATTTGGAGGTACAAAGAAATGGCAGTAAAAATCAGATTAAGAAGAATGGGACAGAAGAAAGCTCCTTTTTACAGAATCGTAGTAGCTGATTCAAGATCCCCGAGAGACGGAAGATGTATCGAAGAAATCGGAACATACGATCCGACAACAGATCCAAGCTCATTCAAGGTTGATGAGGAGCTTGCTAAAAAATGGTTAGCAAACGGTGCTCAGCCTACAGAAGTTGTTAACAAGATTTTCAAACAGGCAGGAATTGTAAAATAATTTTGTCATAACGCTTTTGGAGGTGGATTATGAAAGAGTTAGTTGAAGTAATCGCAAAAGCACTTGTTGACAACCCTGACGAAGTGGTAGTAACCGAAAAAGAAGAAGGAAAGAATATCACAGTGGAATTACATGTGGCACCTTCTGACATGGGTAAGGTAATCGGAAAGCAGGGTAGAATTGCCAAGGCTATCCGCGCGGTTGTAAAAGCAGCTTCTGTCGGAGAAAATAAGAAAGTGAATGTTGAGATTATCTAAAAAGGAATCCGGGGCAGAGACCCCGGATTTTTTTGTGCAAATACCGGTTGGCAGTCCGACCTCTGAAATAAAAGTTGAGAAACAGATGCTGTTTGTTATATAATCTATATGTATGTTATGAAAAAGGAGTGCGATATGGAAGAATTATTGCAGGTAGGCGTTTTGACATCTACACACGGTGTACGCGGTGAAGTGAAGGTGTTTCCTATGACGGATGATGTCAGACGATTTAAAAAAAATAAGAAGTATATACTTGAAACACCGTCGGGACCTGTCGATGTCACGGTGGAGAGCACCAAATTTTTTAAACAGTTTGTGATTCTCAAGTTTGAAGGCTTTGACAGCATTGACGATATTGCACAGTACAAAAACTGCGGGCTTTATGTGACGCGGGAGAACGCGGTGAAGTGTGAGAAAGATGAATATTTTATTGCGGATTTAATCGGAATGGAGGTTGTCGAGGAAGGCGGAGCCGGAATCGGTGAGCTCATAGATGTAATTCAGACCGGGGCAAATGATGTGTATGTGGTCAAAACACCGGAAGGGAAGGAACATCTGTTTCCGGCAATTAAGGACTGCGTGCGCAGTGTTGATATGGCAGAGCGCAGGGTAACCGTTTATATTATGCCGGGATTATTGGATTAGGAGGATATGACATGTTTTTTCATGTACTTACACTGTTCCCGGAGATGATTATGGAAGGTCTAGGAACGAGCATCCTCGGACGGGCGATGCAGAAGGGCTGCATCCGGGCAGAGGCGGTCAATATCAGAGATTATACGACCAATAAGCATCAGAAGGTGGATGATTATACATACGGTCCGGGAGCGGGAATGCTGATGCAGGCACAGCCGGTGTATGACTGCGTACAGGCGGTGCTTGCCAAAATAGAAGAAAACAGGGGAAAAGAGAAAAAAGTTCGTGTTGTTTATGTGACACCACAGGGAGCCGTGTTCAATCAGAAGATGGCGCAGGAATTTGCAAAAGAGGAAGATCTGGTGCTTCTGTGCGGACATTACGAGGGCATTGATGAAAGAGTGCTTGAGGAGGTTGTCACAGATTACGTTTCTATCGGCGATTATGTGCTGACGGGAGGAGAGCTTCCGGCGATGGTGATGGTGGATGCCATTGCAAGACTGGTTCCGGGAGTGCTTAACAATGATGAGTCAGCGGTGACGGATTCGTTTGGAAACGGTCTGCTGGAGCATCCACAGTATTCACGTCCGCAGGTGTGGCGTGATAAGGAGGTTCCGCCCGTACTTTTGTCGGGAAATCATAAGCTGATTGAAAAATGGCAACTGGAAGAATCTCTGAAGCGCACGAAGGAGCGCAGACCGGATTTGTATGAAAAATGGAGGAGAGAGCATGATTATTGCGGATGATTTGTGCAAACAGTTTGAACGTACTGTGATGAGCGGGAGCGCGAAAACAACTTTTGGAAAAAAACAAAAGAAAATCGGAAAAAAAGAAACCTTTTATGCGGTCAATCATGTATCGTTTTCCGTGGAACAGGGAGAAATTCTGGGAATTCTTGGCCCGAACGGTGCAGGTAAGACAACACTTCTTCGCATGCTGGGGTCTCTGATGGAGCCTACGCAGGGAAAGGTTTCCATCAAGAATAAAGAAGGGGAAATACTGACAGATCCGGTAGATTTAAAGAAATCCATCGGCTACCTCTCAGGAAATACCAGACTGTATCATCGCATGAGTACGCGTGAAATGCTTTATATGCTGGCGGAAATTTACGGTATCGGCAAAACGGAAGCGGAAGAAAGAATTGCACGTATCAGTGAGGTTCTTGATATGGAAGGCTTTATTGATAACCGTATCGAGAAATTATCGACGGGACAGACACAGAGAGCATCAATTGCAAGATGCCTGATACATGAACCGGATATTTATATCTTTGATGAGCCGACGCTCGGTCTGGATATTTTAAGTGCCGATGCGATTGTAAGCTTCATGAAGGAGCAGAAGGAACGGGGGAAAACAGTGCTTTATTCCACCCATTATCTGGAGGAGGCGCAGTTTTTGTGTGACAGGATATTGATGATATATCAGGGAAAGGTCGTCAGGGAAGGAAGCCCTGAGGAGATTATGGAAGCATGCGGCGCAAAAAATCTTCGTGAGGCATTTCACTTTGTGATGAAGGAGGTGGAGAAGTCATGAATATAAAGCGGACGGGAGCACTGTTTAAACGGGAAATCCGTGATATTCTGAGGGACCGTAAGACGATGATTATGATGGTTCTTCTTCCTCTGGTTCTTTATCCTCTACTGATTGTCGGAGTGGCACTCTTAAGTTCTGCAATTATCCAGAGTCAGGAAGAGAAGACCTATGTGGCAGCATTTGAGGATTGCAGCGGACTGGAGAGCGAGATTGAGAAAATCTGCAAAGAAAACACGGAGGAAATCGGATATAAGCTTGAGATTGTGGAGTCGGATTCCTGCAGGGAGGAGCTTGAGGCGGAGGAAATAGATGCTTATGTAAGCATGAGCGAAGAGGATGAGGTCTGTATTCATTATCTCTCGGCAAAGGATCGCTCGTCTACGGCAGCAAATGCACTTAAGGCAGCACTTGCCGTTTATAAATCGTCGCTTACAAAACAGCAGATTGAGGAAAAGGGTCTCAACGCAGAGGAAATACTGAATCCGATTACCGTGTCAGAGCAGGATTTATCATCTGCGGAGGAGTCCATCGGAAGTATGATAGGTATGATGATGCCGTTTTTTATTATCACCATGATACTTCTGGGAGCGATTTATCCGGCAATTGATGTGACGGCGGGGGAAAAGGAAAGAGGAACGCTGGAAACTCTTCTGACCCTTCCGGTGACTAATTTTGAGATGATTATGAGTAAGTTTCTGGCAGTTTCGTGCATTGCCTGTGTCTCGGCAATATTGAACGTGATTTCCATGGGCGCGGCGATGGCATTTCTCGTCACGAGCTCGCTTGCGTCGTCGGCGGATATCAACATATCCATTGATTTTTCCGTGTTTATTCCGGGAATTTTATTTACCATACTTGTCATGATGGTGTTCGCGCTTTTTGTGACCGCAGTCTGCATGTGTACCTGCGTGTTTGCCAAGAACTTCAAGGAGGCAAATAATTATGCAACGCCGGTTATGCTTGTGTTTATGTTTGCCGGATACGCGCCAATGCTTCCGGATGTGGAACTGACAGCGCAGACAGCGGCAATTCCCGTGGTTAACGTGGCTCTGCTTGTGGCAGGACTTTTCGAGTTTAATTACAATTATGCCCTGTTCGGTGTCGTGCTGGTGTCGAATGTTGCATACAGCTTACTGGCAATTATGGTGCTCGGACGGATTTATAACAGCGAAGCCGTATTGTTTTCGGAGGGATTTGGCAGCGTCAAACTTTTTGATAAACGGAGTGACATGAAAGATAAGCAGATGCCTGGCATCGGTGACATTGTCCTTCTGATGTGTATTGTGCTGTTGCTTATCCTGTACGGTGGAACGTATGCACAGATAAAACTCGGATTTGGCGGAGTGGCGGTCCAGCAGGCATTTATTCTGATTTGCCCGCTGGTTTATGCCTGGTATATGAAGTCGGATGCAAAGAAGCTGTTTTCGTTTAAAGTCCCTGACATAAGAGGATTGCTGGGAGGAATCTGTCTTGCGGCTGCAGGTCTGCTGTTTGCACTTATCCTCGGAGCATTGCTGACACCGGTATTTCCGCAGAGCGCGGAGAGCCTGCAGGCAATCGATGACATGATAAAGGGACAGCCGACGTGGCTGATTATTTTTGTGATGGCTGCAATGCCTGCCATAGGGGAAGAGTTATTGTTCAGAGGATTCCTGATGGGTACTCTGAGGGAAAAATGCAGACCGGTGATGGCAATTGCAGTGACAACGTTTGTTTTTGCAGCTTATCATATGAGCCTTATTAAGATGTTTACAATCGGCATTATCGGCCTTGCTTTTACGATTGCTGCATATATGACCGGAAGCATTTATGTTTCTATGTGTATGCATTTTTTGAACAATCTGGTTTCGGTACTCATTTCACTGTATCCAAAGCAGATTGGAAGACTGTTTCCGGTGCTGATGAAGGAGAGCCTAAGCGTTTCGGAGATACTGATGGTAACTGCCGTCGGAATCCTTCTGTCTGTGGCGGGCTGGATGCTGCTGAAGAAGCGGCCGGTGACGGCGCCGGAGAAGAAAAATTAATGCTTGCATTTTGGCCGGTGTTATGCTAATATACTAACGTTGTGAAAAAAGAGATGGTCCTCTGTTACTGTTTGTATTAAGAACATCCAATATGGAAGGAGATACACAATGAACGCAATTATTAAAGAAATCGAAGCAGCTCAGTTAAAAGAGAATGTGCCACAGTTCAACGTTGGTGATACTGTAAAGGTTTACGGTAAAATCAAAGAGGGAAACCGTGAAAGAATTCAGGTTTTTGAAGGTACAGTTCTTAAAATTCAGGGCGGAAGCAACCGTGCGACATTTACAGTACGCAAGACTTCAAATGGTGTAGGAGTTGAAAAGACCTGGCCATTACATTCTCCGAATGTTGAGAAGGTTGAAGTTATCAGACGTGGTAAGGTAAGACGTGCAAAACTTAACTATTTAAGAGACCGTGTAGGTAAGAGAGCAAAAGTTAAAGAGCTTGTTAAATAGGCAAAAAGAATGTAAGGGACAAAATACATCATGTATCTTGTCCCTTTTCTTTTCAGGATGTATATTATATGTGTGGATACAGGGCTGATAAGGAGAAGACTATGAAGAAACTCAACCACTATATAAGCGGCGGAATTTATTGGGCTGTAAATATCATCGCACTTGTTTTTCTGGTAATCATATGGGGCTTCGGATGTCTCCACTGGGATTTAAAAGGAACGGCGGAGAGTATCGGAACGAATGCGGGAATTTTTGTGGTCAGTATATCCGGGATTTGCTGTGTGATTATCCTGGGCTGCCTGTTACAGAAAGTGATTTTGAGACGGAAGAAGCGGATAAGGAAGCTTTTGTATATAGGCTGGATGGCTGCGATTTTCGGACTGCAGCTATACATTGCAATCCGATATTGTGTTCTGCTGGGCTGGGATAATACGGATACGCTGGTAAGTGCAATCGGCATTGTGAGCGGGCAGGAAGAATGGTTTCAGCTTACCTATTTTGAGATGAATCTGCAGCAGAGATGCTTTTTGATAACCACGACATTTCTGGTATGGCTGTTCACGCATCTGGGAGTTGCTGTTTCCCAGATGCCTGTTGTGCTGTGTATCATAAGCTGTATCTGTGTGGATGCTTCCGTGTATATCGTTTTTTCGGCAATCAAAGAATTGAGAGGGGAAGAGACAGCAGAAAAATCACTGTTCTGGCTTTTGCTGAATCCCGGTTTGATTTCGTGGGGCATTTACTACTATACAACGAATATTGCCATGCTGATTACGGCGATTACGGTATGGGGCATCATCAAAATGTGGAAACGCGGGATGAAGCCGTGGGCGTGCTTCGGACTTGGTATGCTGGCAGCCTTTGGGTATGAATACCGGGCAACGATGGTGATTGTTTTTGTAGCAATGCTTATCATGGCTTTTTTCAGGCATTATAAGGCGTGCCTGAAATCTTTTCTTGTATGGCTTGCCGGAGGTGCGGTGATGTATCTGTTGCTCATGGCATCGTATGATTTCTTTCTTCCTGCGATGGTTAAGGAGAATCGTTTTCCTCCGGCGCACTGGATTATGATGGGAGCCCAGGGAGTGGGAGAGTTAAATGAGGAGGACGTGTATTATACATCTTCCTTCCCGACGTATGAAGAGAAGAAGGAGGCGGATTGGCTCCGCCTGCAGACAAGAATCGAAGAAATGGGTGTGTCCGGGTGCCTTCGCCTTGCCGGTCGCAAGATGACATATACATGGTCCTACGGAAATCACGGTTATGTTCCGCAGGTACAGTATTATGATTCGTTTTATGACATAATCTGGGGAGAACGCAATTTTGTTTTTACCTTCGCACAACAGATGTATTATATGACGGTTCTGGTGTTTATGATGCTGGGAATAGGAAAGTCCCTGCTTCACCGGAAAACGTTTGCTTCGGATAAGATGTTGTTTCCGCTTCTTATTTTTACGGGCGGAGTCATGTTTTATATTTTATGGGAGGCGGACCCTTATTACAGCGTTGCCTTCTGGGGCATGATGCAGATGTGCGCAGCGGACGGAATCTGCCGGATGCAGAGTGCGGTTTCGGAGAAGAAGACATGGAAAACCTGTATGCTCGGAGGAGTGTGTCTGCTTCTGTCTGCTGCCTGGATGAAGGGTGCAGATATGAAGGCAGTGCCTGGAATGCGACCGGTGATGACACAAACGAAGGTAAACGACACGCTGTATTTTGACGGTGACAGTGTCATCGAGCAGACATTTACGGCAAATAAATCTTTTGATACAATTAACCTGTGGCTTACCAAGCAGCAGAGAAAAGAGGACAGCCGTGCTGTTTATGAGCTCGAGCTTAAGGGAGAACGGAGCGGAGTTGTCTTTAGGGACAGGATAGTCTGTCAGGATATTTTACGGGTTTCGGAATATACGAAGAGTTTTGAGACGGTTGAAATTGATGAGGACGAGAGGTTTTCACTCACGATTAAGACCGTACAGGATGATCCGGACAACCGGTTGGGAATTCCGTATTATAATATGCCTGTTGAGGTCTATAAGTATGGTGAATTGAAAAAAGACGGAACGCAGTTGCAGGCAGATTTACGTTTGCAGGTGTATATGGCCGGAGGGAGCGGTGTATGAGAAAAAAAGGTCTTAGTTTTCGGCAGAAGAAAAAACTGATTAGTGCATCTCTGATGAGAGAGATATGGAGTTATATTTTCATTACGATAGCAGCGGCTGTTCTGGCATTTGTTATTATTTTCTGTGTCGGAATGCGTACAAGTGTCATCGGTGTGTCCATGGAGCCGGTGCTTTATAACGGACAGCAGATACTTGTGAACCGGTTTATATACCGTGTCACTGCACCAAAAGTCGGGGATGTGGTTGTTTTTCTTCCAAACGGGAATGCAAATACTCATTATTATGTAAAAAGAGTGGTGGCAGCATCCGGAGATACGGTTCAGATAAAAAACGGACTTCTTTATATCAATGATATTTTGTATAAAGAAACAGAGTATGATAAAATAGAGGATGCGGGTATTGCGGAAAATCCGGTAACACTCGGAAGTAATGAGTTTTTTACATTAGGTGATAATATTAATAACAGCGAGGACAGCCGTTCCGGTAATATAGGGGCGGTGTCGCGGGACAACATTATAGGAAAGGTATGGTTCCACATGGCGGCGGGAAACAGTCCGACCGGTCTGATGGAATAGGTGAATATATGGTATATCAGTGGTATCCGGGACATATGACGAAGGCAAAGCGTATGATGCAGGAAAATATCAAGCTTATCGATTTGGTGATTGAGCTTGTAGATGCCCGCATTCCAATGTCAAGCCGTAATCCGGACATAGACGAGCTTGGAAAAAATAAAGCCAGACTGATTCTGCTCAATAAGTCAGATCTTGCAGATGAGCAGCAGACGAAAGGCTGGCAGACATTTTTTGAAAAGCAGGGATGTTTTGTCGTGGCACTTAATTCCCGAAACAGAAATGGAATGAAGGCAATCAATTCCGCAGTGGCAGAGGCCTGTAAAGAAAAGATTGAGCGCGACCGCAAGCGTGGTATTTTAAACCGTCCGGTACGTGCGATGGTTGTAGGTATTCCGAATGTCGGGAAATCGACCTTTATCAATTCCTTTGCGGGGAAATCCTGTGCAAAGACGGGAAATAAGCCGGGAGTGACGAAAGGAAAACAGTGGATACGACTCAGTAAGACATTAGAGCTTTTGGATACTCCGGGAATACTGTGGCCAAAGTTTGAAGACCAGCAGGTGGGAATCAGGCTTGCGCTGATTGGTTCCATGAATGATGAAATCCTTAACACAGAGGAGCTTGCAATGGAGCTGATTCTGTTTTTGGAGAAAGAGTACAGCGGACTGTTGAAGGAGCGATACGGTATCAGCCCGGCGGAGGAAGAGACCTTTGGAGAAACGGGTGCACTCAAAATTCTTGAGCAGATTGCAGAGGTGCGAAAATGCTTTAAAAAGGGAGAGGAGCTTGATTTGCGCAAGGCGGCAAACCTTTTGCTTGATGATTTCAGAAGCGGAAAGCTCGGCAGAGTAACACTGGAAAAACCTAAAGTTAGTGAGGAATAGACGTGAGGACTTTTTTAAAAGATATGTTAGGCATGAGCTTATATTTACTGGGAATTTTAATTCTGACCTTTCTTCTGATTCAATATGTCGGACAAAGAACGGTGGTTCATGGAGAATCTATGGAAAATACACTTTCGGATGGGGATAATCTGATTGTGGATAAGATAACTTACCGTTTTCATGAGCCTTCCCGGTTTGATGTGATTGTCTTTCCGTATCAGCAGGGAAAAGATACATATTATATCAAACGTGTGATAGGTCTGCCGGGAGATTCTGTTTATATCGATGAAGAGGGCAGGATATTTATCAACGGTGAAATACTGATGGAGACCTTTGGCAGGGAAGTGATTCTGGATCCGGGGATGGCGGCTGACACGATTCATCTCGGGGCAGGAGAATATTTTGTGCTTGGAGATAACCGGAATGCGAGTGCGGACAGCAGGGATCCGGCTGTCGGGGTCATAGAACGCGAAAGGATTATCGGACGTGCGTGGCTTCGGATTTATCCGTTTGATTCCATCGGATTTATTAAACATGAATAGGGTGTGTCATATGAGTAAGCAGTTATCAATGAGTGAAATAAAAGAAATTTATCAGGCAGCAGATGAGAGAACGCTGCCTGATTTTATAGGGAGATTTATCGCTGATGAGCGCAAGGGAGTACAGAATCTGATTGAAAAGGCTGACAAGCGTCTGCTCGCGTATGAAAGAGAAAAAGAACGCATGTATCAGATGACAGAATATGAAAGAGAATACGCAGAATGCCGGTATATATGCGGTATTGATGAGGCGGGGAGAGGTCCGCTGGCAGGTCCCGTGGTCGCTGCTGCAGTTGTTTTGCCAAAGGAATGTGATATTTTGTACTTAAATGACAGCAAACAGCTTTCAGCGAAAAAAAGGGATGAACTTTATGATGTCATCATGGAAAAGGCAGTGGCTTACGGTATCGGATATGCGACACCGGAGCGGATTGATGAGATTAATATTCTGCAGGCAACCTATGAGGCGATGAGAGAAGCGGTTAATAAATTGTCTGTGAAACCCGATATATTATTAAATGATGCAGTTACGATTCCCGGAATTGATATCCGTCAGGTTCCGATTATTAAGGGAGATGCAAAGAGTGCGTCTATCGCGGCTGCAAGCATTCTTGCGAAAGTAACAAGGGACAGACTGATGATGGAATATGATGAGCTTATGCCTCAGTACGGTTTTCGCTCCAATAAGGGGTACGGTTCCGCAATGCATATTCAGGCATTAGAGGAATATGGTGCATCCCCAATCCATCGGAGGAGCTTTATCACACATTTTAAGGTGAAAGAATGAATTTTGATCTGACAGGTTTATTTCAAAGACAAACACAGATTTCGTTATCAGGGACAGCCGTGACACCGTCCATGGCAGCACAGACAGAGCGCGCGGGGCTGAATCTGTCAGTCGGACAGCTTGTCAGCGGACAGGTGGTTGCGACGGAAGGTGATATGGTACAGGTGGAGGTGGCACCGGGAACCATTCTGCAGGCAAGAGTTGAAGAGGGACTTGCTCTTCTGAAGGGTATGTCGGTCAGCTTTGAGGTGAGCGGAATTTCGGATAAGCAGATTGCCTTGCGTGCACTTTTTCAGAACACAGCCGGCAGTGAAACCATTTCTAAGGCGTTGACGGCAGCAGAGCTTCCGCTAACAGCGGAGACCACCTGTATGGTACATGCCATGATGAAGGAGGGAATGCCAATCGATAAGGCGGCTCTGCAGGCAATGTACCGTCAGGTAACGGCTTATCCTTCTGCCGGTGCGGAAAACATCGTAATGATGAACCGTCTGCAGATACCGGTAAATGATGCAAATATCAAACAGTTTTCGGATTATATGAATATGGAGCACCGGATTCGGGAGAGCGTGGAGTCCATTGCAGATTCTCTTACCGATAACGTAGCGCGTCTTGTATCGGAGGGGAAAATTCCCGAGGCGGCCCGGCTGATGCGACAGTTTATGTCGGTGTTTATGCCAAAGAGCGAATTACCGGAAATAACACAGAACCTCACCACGGGCGAGATGCCTCCGGATGCAGCCGAAAAGGCTGTGGGTGACAGGCCTGCGCCGCAGGAAATGCCAAAGGAGATGACACAGCAGACGGAGCATACCTTTTCGGAGGGAGAAAAGAACCCTGCTGTGATGACAGGAAGAGATGAGAACGGCAATGTTTCGGTGACGATGGCTGCGGACAACGGCGGAGCTGAAGGGAAAGAGCTGATGAACCTTATAAATCAGCTTTTGGGAAAGATGACCGCAAAGGGAAGTGAAGTGTTACAGCTTACGGATATCAGAGAGCGTCCAGACAGGGCGGAGGTCAAAAATGCCATCCGGGAGCAGATCTGTAAACAGTGGCTTATGACTCCGGAGGAGGTTGCCGACAAGCAGAAGGTCAGTGATTTTTATTCTAAACTGACCACGCAGACAGGCAGGCTTATGGATGTTTTAAAAAGTATACCGGGAGCGGATTCGAATCTGCAGAATCAGATATCAAATGTCAATCAGAATCTGGATTTTATTCATCAGCTGAATCAGACGATGAGTTATGTACAGTTACCGCTGAAGTTAGCCGGAGACAACGCACATGGAGATTTATATGTGTATACGAATAAGAAGAACCTGGCAGCAGAGGATGGCAATGTGAGTGCATTCCTTCATCTGGACATGGACCATCTGGGACCGGTGGATGTATATGTGGCAATGCAGCATCAGAAGGTCAGCACACAGTTTTATCTCAGAGATGAGGAGATGCTGGATTTCATACATGAAAACATCGGACTTCTCAATGAGAGGCTGGAGAAAAAGGGATATCAGATGAATGCGCAGTTCTCGCTAAAGGAAAAACCGGGAAATGTAATGGAAGAGATTGTGGAAGACCACAGGGAAAATGTAAGAATCGGAACATATTCCTTTGACATGAGGGCATGAGTATGCAAAAGGATAACAGAGATAAACCAAAGCAGGCGATAGCCCTTACCTATGATCCGGGAGAGGACGCGCCGAAGGTCGTTGCATCGGGAAGAGGTGCACTTGCAGAGAGAATTATCGAGGAGGCGAAGCAGGCAAAGGTGCCCGTACATAAGGATACCAGGCTTGCGGATACACTTGCAAAGCTCGAGATAGGCGATATGATTCCTCCGGAGCTTTATGAGGTTGTGGCAGAAATCCTCGTCTTTGTGGACCAGATGGATAAAATCAGAGCCAAAATGGAAGAGCATAAACAAAAAAACAGAAAATAAATTGTCGCGTGTCCGGAAAACATAAGGGCAGTTTATGAATCAGAGAACAATAGGAGCAAAGCATGAAAATGTCGCTGCAGAATACCTGAAAAAAGAAGGGTACACCATTCTTGAGAGAAATTACCGCTGCAGATACGGAGAGATTGATCTCATTGCAAGGAAAGATAATCTGCTGGTAATCGTTGAGGTGAAATACCGGAGTAAAGGAAGCTGCGGAGATCCGGCGGAGGCCGTGGACGGATATAAGCAGAAAAAAATCTGCCGGGTAACACTGGATTACCTGATGAGAAATCCGTATTTTCACGGAAAACAGTGCAGATTTGACGTGATTGCGATTTATGGAAACGGAACAGTAAGACATATTAAAAATGCTTTTTGCTATCAATAATGAAAAAGAAAGGCATCCGTAAAACAGGATGTCTTTTTTATGGGAGGCACAGCCATGTTTCAGATAATCAGAAATCAGACGGAAGAAGTAATGAGACAAAACAGATATGTCCACAGCGGGGAGATGGGGCAGGAGTCCTATGAGGCAGAATATCTGACATTTCCCGCATTGGAAAAACTCGGATGCGTAAAGCACTTGTTTTCCACGCGCCTCGGGGGAGTGAGCAAGGGAATATACGGCACAATGAACCTGAGTTTTACAAGAGGTGATGACGAGAGTGCGGTCCGTGAAAATTTTGCAAGGATTGCAGAGATGCTTGGCAGAAAACCGGAGGAGATTGTATGTACGGACCAGACGCATACGACCAATATACGAAAGGTGACTGCAGCAGATGCCGGAAAGGGTGTGGTCAGAGAGAAGGACTACACGGATGTGGACGGGCTGGTGACGCAGGAAAAGGGAGTTGTTCTGGCAACCTTTTATGCAGACTGCGTTCCGCTTTATTTCGTGGATCCGGTCCGCAGGGCAATCGGTCTTTCACATTCCGGATGGCGCGGAACGGTAAACGGGATGGGACGTGAGACCGTCAGCCGTATGCAGCAGGAATTCGGTTCGCGGCCGGAAGATATTTACGCGGCAATCGGACCGTCAATCTGTAAGGAGTGCTATGAGGTCAGCCGTGATGTGGCGGATGCATTTAAGGCGGCTTTTGGGGAAAATGAGTATCTCAGGGAGAATGAGGCGTTTTCGCGTATTATTTCTTATCGCGACAGGCAGCAGGAGGCAGACGGAAAATGCCAGCTTGATTTGCATGAGGCGAACAAATGGATATTGCTTAGTGCGGGGATTTTACCGGAGCACATTTCTGTGACGGATATCTGTACGGCTCACAATCCGGATTACCTGTTTTCACACAGAAAGACCAACGGAAAACGCGGAAATCTGGGTGCTTTTTTGTGTCTTTCGGAGTGAAAAACGGCTGATATTAAGAAAACCTTAATACTTTTCCTACTTTTGATTTAAGGTTTTCATGATTAAATATACCCATGAACGATGGAGGTGACAAAAAAGATGGCTAATATTTTAATATGCGATGATGACAAGGAAATTGTGGAGGCAATATCCATTTATCTGTCGCAGGAAGGCTATCAGATTTACAAGGCGTATGATGGTGAGCAGGCGATTGAGGTATTGAAAAAAGAAGATATACAGCTTCTGATTATCGATATTATGATGCCGAGGCTTGACGGAATTCATGCCATGATTAAAATCAGGGAATTCTCGGCAATACCGATTCTGGTGCTTTCGGCAAAATCAGAGGATGTAGATAAGATTCTCGGATTAAATGTCGGGGCGGATGATTATATCACAAAACCATTTAATCCTCTGGAACTGATTGCAAGGGTGAAATCCAGTCTCCGACGATATACCATGCTTGGCAGTGCTGCGCCGGTATCTGAGACAAGTTACAGCATCGGAGCACTTTGCGTGGATGATGCAGCAAAGGAGGTACGGGTAGAAGGAGAGCTTGTCAGACTGACACCGATGGAATATCAGATTCTTCTTTTACTGATAAAAAATCCCGGACACGTTTTTTCCACCCAGCAGATTTATGAAAAAATCTGGAATGAGGACGCTTACGGAGCAGAAAATACGGTTGCTGTACATGTCCGTCACATACGGGAAAAGAT
The DNA here is from genome assembly GCA_964519385.1 of uncultured Kineothrix sp. Classification (GTDB taxonomy): domain Bacteria; phylum Bacillota; class Clostridia; order Lachnospirales; family Lachnospiraceae; genus SVFI01. The sequence goes on along the minus strand of CAZFLR010000012.1, from coordinate 27,588 downwards.
AGAAATTAATCCAAAGGAGCCGCGTTATCTCAAGGTTGTCTGGGGAGTGGGCTATAAAATCGAAAAATAAGATTTAGAACAGGCTTTCATGGCAGCGGAAAGAAAGCCGTCAAAAGTAGGAGGATATGAAAATGGATGAAAAAAAGAAGGTGTGTATAAGCAGAAATGCAAGGAAGAATATTGCAGGAATCAGTTCGCAGATTTTTGCAATGGCAATGGCATTCATACTTCTGATGCTGGGTATGCGTTATGTGGTGCTTCACAAGTATTACGGTTCGTATACTGTTTCGCCTTATGAGTCATCAAAGGACTTTCAGGAGACACAGGCGTTTCAGATGATTTTTCAGAGGGATTTGATGTCACTTTCAAATTACATGGCATTATGTTCCCAGTTGGAGACAGACGGAGAATATGATCCGGACCGGAAGATAGATATATTTGAATATGCACAGAGGAAGGAAAAGAATACATCCCGGAATGCAGATTCACCGAAGCTGATGTACCGTGTAGGTGATCTGATTGAATGGACACAGTACGGTATTGCATATTATTCGGAGGAAGGTCTGGAAGAAGAATTTACTCCGCAGAATATGCAAAGTATTTATGACCTTGAGATTCCTGAAGGAATGACGATGGATGAGGTGACGGAAATACTGATGCAGGCGGCATATGATCTGAATGAAAACTACAATGAGTATTACTATAAAAAAGAAATGTTTTCAGAGAGCGGCAATTTTAAGTATATGTTCTTAAATGCGGACGGACAGATTTTATATACGAACCTCGAAAATAAAGAAAATCTTTCCGTGGATGAATTAAAGAAGGCATTTAAAAGCTGTCAGACGTATATAGTTTATGACTATGCCAAAAATGAAATGCAAAGTAATAATCTGCTGGAAAATCATGAAAGCTACTATAAATCCTATTTCCGTGATTATGGTTACTGTTTTCCGGAAGGGGGAACCGTGTATGTGGCTGTGCAGACCCAGTCATCTAGCGCGTTCGGACCGTTTGACAGCAAAGATTTTTATGCGACTGCAAATGCAGATTTAAGCCGGCTGAATCTTTCGTGGGAAGAAATGCTTGCGCTTACCGTGGTCATGGGTATATTGACGCTGATTGCGCTGATTCTGTTTATTGTATGGCAACCGAAGAAGGAAAAGCAGGAGCTAACTTATTTTGATACATGGTTTACGGAGCTCGCAGTATTCTTCGCAGGAGCAACGACATTTGCCGTCATAGGACTCGGAGCCTGGGCAGCCTCGTTTTATATAGATCACGTGGGATTTTCGGAGATGACGATGGAACATTCAAAGCTGGGATTTTTGATGAGCTTTTATGTGATGTTCACTGTGTTATATGCCATGTTTCTCCTTTACATGGGCTCACTTGTCAGAAGAATCAAGGCAAAGGCATTATGGAAGGGAAGCTTTTTATACTACATGATTCACAATGCGAAAAAAATATGTAAAAAAGGTTTGGTACTCATTCAGAAGGTTCTGGATTCCCTTATGAACCACAAGGTGCTCGTGGTGAGAACTTTTGGACCTTATTGTCTGTTTTTGCTTGTAAATGTACTTCTTGTACTCACACTCAGCGCATTCGGCATTCTGCTTGCCATAGTATTTGATGTGCTTGTGGCATTTTGTCTTTACTATGAAAACAAGGCGCGTGAAGAAATCATTGAAGGAATCACAAGAATCTGTGACGGGGACGTAGAATATCAGATTGATACGGCTAAATTCTGGGGAGAGAATAAAGTACTTGCAGAAGCCGTCAACAAGATAGGTGAGGCGGTGAAAACGGCTGTGCAGATCAGCATGAAGGATGAACGACTGAAAGCAGACCTGATTACCAACGTGTCACACGACATAAAAACACCGCTGACCTCCATCATCAATTATGTGGACCTCTTAAAACGCGAGAATATTCAAGGGGAAAAGGCGCAGGAATATATTCGTATTCTGGAAGAAAAATCACAACGTCTCAAACAGCTTACACTTGACCTTGTTGAGGCAAGTAAAATTTCATCCGGAAACATTACGCTTGAGGTAAGTGACATTGATGTAAATGAGCTTATTAAGCAGGCGGTCGGTGAGTACAGGGATAAATTGGAAGAAAAGAAGCTTATGCTGATAGAGTCATTTCCGGAGCAGGAAAATCTGGTGATTTCCGCAGATTCAAGACGGATGTGGAGAGTGGTGGAAAATCTTCTTGTGAACATATACAAATACTCCATGGAGGGGACGAGAGTGTATGTGGATATCGACAAGGCAGTCAACGCGGAGAAGGATGAAAAGGATATGGTAGAGATTACCTTTAAGAATATTTCCGCACAGCCATTGAATGTTCCGGCAGAAGAGCTGACAGAGCGTTTTATCCGCGGTGATTTATCCAGAAGCACGGAGGGAAGCGGACTTGGACTTTCCATTGCCCAGAATCTGACAATCGCCCAGGGCGGAGAGTTTAAGATTTATCTTGACGGAGATTTATTTAAGGTTGTGATGAGATTTCCGAAAAAATAATTTGTGAGATAAGAGGAAAAAACGGGAACCAAAAAGGAGCTGCGCAAATACAGCTCCTTTTTATCGTCCTGCTTATTTTATTTTTCGTTATATTCACGCAGAAGTGCATGAATCTTTTCGGTCGGAGTGAGAACATTTTCCATGGAAATGTCATGGTTCATGAAATCTATGATGCTGGCAAGGAATTTACTCATGTCAGCTTCTATAAAATATTCTCTTGCCTTGACCTCCTCCGGAAGGTAGTTTAAGTTCGTACAGACAACTCTGTCGAAGGTGCCGGCAGCGTATGCTTCATCAAATGCTTTTAAGCCTTCTGTGAAAAGTCCGAATGTACAGCAGATGAAAACGCGCTTGGCTTTCATTTCCTTAAGCTGGCGGGCAGTGTCAATCATACTTCCGCCGGAGGCAATCATGTCATCAATGATGATGACATCTTTTCCCTCAATATTGTCACCGAGAAATTCGTGTGCCACAATCGGATTTTTACCGTTTACGATTTTGGAGTAGTCTCGTCTTTTGTAGAACATTCCGGTATCCACACCGAGTACGGTAGAGAAGTAAACAGCCCTGTCAAGAGCTCCCTCGTCCGGGCTGATGACAATCATGTGTTCCTTGTCAATCACCAGATCTTTTTCATATTGAAGAAGAGAACGGATAAACTGATAAGGAGGAGTGAAGTTATCAAAGCCTTTTAACGGTGTTGCGTTCTGGACACGCGGATCGTGCGCATCAAAGGTAATAAAGTTGGATACGCCCATTTCGCTGAGCTCTTTTAAAGCGTAGGCACAGTCTAATGATTCACGGCCGCTTCTCTTGTGCTGACGACCCTCATACATGAAAGGCATAACCACGTTGATTCTGTGTGCTTTGCCGGCGATGGCTGCAATCATACGTTTCAAATCCTGATAATGGTCATCAGGCGATTTGTGATTTTCAAAGCCGTTAACAGTATAAGTAAGACTGTGGTTGGTGATGTCAACCAGAAGAAAAACATCATCCCCGCGCACGGATTCTTTTAAAATACCCTTGCTTTCCCCGCTGCCGAAACGTGGGCAGGAAGCATTAATCAGGTAATTGTCTACGGAATATTCGCGAAATGCAGGATCTTCCTTGATGTTGTTATTTACATGTTTACGGAAATCAACAAGGTATTCGTTGACACGGTCACCGAGCTCGCTGCAGCTGTCTAATGCTAAGATTTTCAGCGGAGCGACCGGAAGTGCGGATTCAAGTTCAGCTAAATTTGGCATAATTCCCTCCGAAATATCATCATTTGTAACATCATTACATCGTCTATAGTTATATCACAGAAAGTAAGGAAACTCAAGAAGCTATCAAAAACTTTACAATCTTCGCCGAATATTGTAAAATTAAGAAGTATGCGTACAGATAAAGACACAGGAATCTTTAGCTGACAGATAAGGAGAAAAAAATGAGTAATAGAGGAAGAAAGCCGATTGTGGCAGTGGTAGGCAGACCGAACGTCGGAAAGTCCACTCTGTTCAATGCGCTGGCAGGATCACGAATTTCAATTGTCAAGGATACACCGGGTATTACAAGAGACAGGATTTATGCGGATGTCACATGGCTTAATTATAATTTTACACTGATTGATACCGGAGGTATCGAACCGGACAGCAATGACATCATTTTATCCCAGATGCGTGAACAGGCGCAGATTGCGATAGATACGGCGGATGTTATTTTATTCATGGTAGATGTCAAACAGGGACTTGTCGATGCGGACGCAAAGGTGGCAGATATGCTTCGACGCTCGCATAAGCCGGTGATTCTGGTTGTAAATAAGGTGGACAGCTATCAGAAGATGATGCTGGATGTCTTTGAATTCTACAATCTCGGCATTGGTGAGCCGATGGCGATTTCGGCAGTTAACCAGCAGGGAATCGGTGACCTTCTCGATGTGGTAGTATCCCATTTTCCGCAGGAACTTCTGGAGGCAGAGGAGGATGAGAGACCGAGGATTGCGATTGTCGGCAAACCAAATGTCGGTAAATCATCCATTATCAACCGACTGATAGGTGAGAACCGCCTGATTGTTTCAGATATCGCGGGAACAACAAGGGATGCAGTGGACGCTGAGGTGACTTATAACGGAAGAGAATATGTATTCATAGATACCGCCGGTCTTCGCCGTAAAAATAAAATTAAAGAAGAGCTGGAGCATTTCATGATTGTGCGCACGGTATCTGCGGTGGAACGGGCAGATATCGTCATTCTGGTAATAGACGCACAGGAGGGTGTGACGGAACAGGATGCGAAGATTGCCGGAATTGCCCATGACAGAGGAAAGGGCGTTATTATTGCAGTAAATAAATGGGATGCTGTGGAGAAGGATGATAAGACGATTTATCGTTTTACAGAAAAGGTACGTCAGATTTTGTCTTTCATGCCTTATGCGGAGATTACATTCATTTCTGCAAAGACGGGACAGCGTCTGAACAAGCTGTATGAGCTTATCGACATGGTGGAACAGAACCAGTCACTCCGGGTGGCAACCGGAGTTCTCAACGAGATTATGACAGAAGCAGTTGCCCTTCAGCAACCGCCGAGTGATAAAGGAAAGAGACTTCGCCTGTATTACATTACACAGGTTGCGGTCAAACCGCCGACCTTTGTCATTTTTGTAAATGACAAACAACTGATGCATTTTTCGTATGCGCGCTATATCGAAAATAAAATCCGTGAGACCTTCGGATTTAAGGGAACACCGATACATCTGATTATCCGCGAGCGGAAAGAGAAGGATGCGTAGAGTACGGACTTAGAATATTATGAGAAAAAACAGCCAGGGAGAACCAAAGGTATGATACGAGTTGTGTGTTTGCTGATCGGGTATTGCTTCGGCATTTTTCAGACAGCATTTATTTATGGGAAAATTCACGGAATTGATATAAGAGAAAAAGGGAGCGGTAATTCGGGCACGACCAATGCCCTCCGGGTGCTCGGGAAAAAAGCCGGAATCATTGTATTTTTAGGAGATGCACTGAAAGCTGTGTTTGCAATGGCACTTGTGCATTTTCTGTTCAAAGACAGTTACCCGGAAATGGGTGCACTGTTGCGCATGTATGCAGGCGCAGGCGTTGTGCTTGGCCATAATTTTCCGTTTTATATGGGATTTAAAGGCGGAAAAGGTATTGCGGCAACAGGGGGCATCAGTCTCGGAATGGCATGGCAGTGTATGATTGCTGTTGCAGTCACGTTTTTTTCCATCTTTTTTGCAACACATTATGTCTCACTCGGTTCGCTGTGCATGTACGTTGTCTTCGTAATCGCGCTTGCAGTGATGGGACAGATGGGGTGCTTTGGCATGACACAGGCATGTCTGACGGAAATGTATATCATTGCCCTGCTTTTGATGATTATGGCATTTGTGAGACACAGGGGAAATATAGAACGTCTTGTTCACGGAAATGAAAGAAAAACTTATTTGACCAAGAAAAATAAGGAGGACTAAGATGGCAGCATATAGTGTGATAGGTGCAGGAAGCTGGGGAATAGCACTGGCAAAGGTTCTTGCACAGAATGGTAATGATGTGACCGTATGGTCGATTATTGAAGATGAAATTAAAATGCTCACGGAGAACAGGGAACATCTGACCAAGCTACCGGGAGTAAAGCTTCCGGACAATATGTTTTTTACCTCGAATCTGGAAGAGGCAGTCAAAGATAAGGAAATGATAATTCTCGCCGTGCCTTCTCCATATACCCGGAGTACGTCAAAATCGATGGCTCCGTTTGTGGCCGACGGACAGCTTATCGTGAATGTCGCAAAGGGAATCGAGGATGAAACTTATATGACCTTGAGCGATATCATTGAGCAGGAAATTCCACAGGCAACAGTGGCTGTGTTGTCAGGACCTTCCCATGCGGAAGAGGTCGGCAAAAATATGACAACAACCCTGGTGGCCGGAGCCAGAAAAAAAGAGACGGCAGAATATATACAGAATGCTTTTATGTGCAGTTTCCTGAGAGTTTATACAAGCCCGGATGTGCTCGGAATTGAGCTCGGCGGAGCTTTAAAAAATGTGGTGGCTTTAGCTGCAGGAATCGCAGACGGTCTCGGCTGTGGTGACAACGCAAAGGCAGCATTGATTACAAGAGGAATTGCAGAGATTTCACGTCTCGGTGTGGCTATGGGAGGAAAAATCGAGTCCTTCACGGGCCTTACGGGAATCGGAGACTTGATTGTGACCTGTTCTTCCATGCATTCGCGCAATCGCAGAGCCGGAATGCTGATTGGACAGGGATATACCATGCAGGAAGCAATGGATGAGGTCAAGATGGTGGTGGAAGGAGTGTATTCCGCAAAGGCCGCAGCAGGTCTTGCCGAAAAATACAATATTTCCATGCCGATTGTGAAGGAAGTGAATGATATTCTCTTTGACGGACAAAAGGCAGAGCAGGCAATTACAGACCTGATGTTCCGTGACAAAACCTCTGAAATCACTTCACTTAAATGGGAAGAATAAGAAGAGCTATGGAAGAACAACGCACAGGACCACCCAAAAGAAGCAAACGGAGACTCCGGATGAAGGCAGAGTATCTGGACAGGGATTTTTGCAGAAAACGCGCACACAGACTTGTTACATATAATGACTGGAAAAGAGTCTCTGAGGAACAGATTGCCATGGAAATCTATGGCCATGCATATGTGTATTATCACTGGAAGTGGATGAAAAGGTTGCCCTTGGCTAACCATCTGATTTACAGTCATGTGGAGGATGGAATTGACGTAGAGGATAAACCGGACAGGTTTCGGTGGGCCTGGGAACGGATATGGGATTTACAAACGCAGATAAAGTAGGAGAGCACTATGAGTGAAGTGTTGAATCAGTACGAATTGCTTTTATATATTATTTTTATCGGAATTATGCAGGCGACAAGTGTTATGATTGCCGGATATAAATATATCAGACCGAGGAACGGCAGGAAGTGGTGCTACGCGATTTTGCTTGCACTGTTTGCGGTGAATGATATTTGCTGGAGTCTGTTCAGCTACGACGTGGATAAAAATGAACTTATACTTGCAGCCGAGATTGTGATTATGTGTCTGGCAGTCTATTTTGTTATGCGTTATCTCTTTATCGGAGACGCACTTTATAACTTTTTTCATATCTTTGCCTTAGAATTGGTGTTTCAGTTTTTGATACTGATTCTGACCTTTCCGGCGTGCATGCTTATATGTCAGTTTGATGTTTCCAGAGTATCAGAGTTCCTGAATACACCGAGTCTGTTAAATACCTTCTTCATATTTGTTTTATACCTGATTGGAGCCTGTGGAGAAAAGGTTGTATGGGATTGTGTTTATAAACATCGTCATAAGCATTTTAAAATTTTACTTATGGCTTTCTGTATACTGGATATCGGTGCGCCGGCACTTGCCGGCTGGCGGATTATTGTTGCCGGATTTTTGGTGGGAATATATCTTGTCGTCTTTTCGATTGTCCAGAATAATCGCAGCGAGAAGCTGCTCCGCGAGAAGTTTGCGTTTTATCAGGAACTGGCGCAGAAGCAGTCAAAGCGTGAGAAAGAAATTTCTGTCATCCGCCATGACATAGCCAATCACATGAATGTGATGGAGGAGATGCAAAAGGATGAGGGCGGACAGAAGCTGTTAAAGAAGCTGGACAAGGCTAACCGGAGCATGACCGGGATTCCGGTGCTTGACTGCCTGATTCGGGAAAAGGCCTCTGAATGTGAAAAGGAGGAAATCACGTTCATGAGGGAAGGCAGCTCCATCGGGGAGACGGCGATTACGGAGTATGAATTCGTCAGCCTGTTTGCAAACCTTCTGGACAATGCCATTGAGGCGGCAAAGGAGACGGAAGAAAAGGAAGTGACACTTTCCCTGGAAAGACAGCAGGGTTACTTAAAGATAACCGTGAGCAACAGTAAACTCCCGGAGCGAAAGCCGGTTGAAGAAGGCTTCAAAACAACCAAAAAGGATAAAAAGAATCACGGAATCGGAAGCAGGATTATACGCGACATTGTGGAAAAACATGGCGGACGCATCACCTACCATGACGAGGGTGGCAAGATGCGCGTGGTGGCACTTGTGCCGGTTTTAGGATAAACGAAATAAGAAAAGACAACATTTGACAAAGAAGGAACCGATAAGGTTCCTTTTTTTTGCAAAAAATGCGAAAAAAATGTATAAGAATGCAATGCATATTGTAACGAGGGTCGAATTATGGAAAAATATGGCAGTGTGAAAGGGGATAAAAAAGAAAAATGCCGATGAGGCATTTTTTCTTACAAGTAGTGGATTTAGCATTATCTATTGAAGCATAGAAGATTCATTACAGGGATTTCTAATGCATCCGCAATATCCAATAAAGTTTCCAAAGAGATGGAGGTAGGCATATTAGGTGCTTCGATGTTACTCATATGCGTGCGGCTGATATTGACTTTTTCTGCAAGCTGTGTTTGTGTAATGCCTTGTAGCTTCCGGTAGTAAGCAATGTTTAAACCAATCATTTTATATTCCTGTTTCCTTTTTGCGTTCATTGATGCACCTCCTTATTTAAGTTTATTGTTAAGGAGAATAGAAATAAACAGTCTGGAAACATGCATTTGCAAAATGACACATTGCAAAAGCAAAAATAAAGTGATAATATGTGAAGGGAAAGAGTGTGATTTGAAGTGGAAACTGTAGGAGGCGGTATGAATACGTATAATATTTCTTGTGGAAGCTTAACTAATGTTGGAAATCGTACTTTAAATGAAGATTGCCTCGATATATTGGTTGGGAAAACCAGAATTGCATTTGTGTTATGCGATGGGCTTGGTGGGCATGGAGCCGGAAATGTTGCTTCCGGTCTTGTGGTCAGAAAAATGAAAGAAGAGTTGTCGCGGGGCAGTTCGATTCAGGAAAGTATTATAAAGGCACAGAATACCCTGATAAATAAACAGATTGAAATGGATGCCAGAGATGCCATGAAGACAACAGTTACCTGCCTTACGATATCGGACAATATAGCCCAATGGGGACATGTAGGAGATTCCAGAATTTACCTCTTTGAAAAAGCAAAGTATAAAATGAGGACGATGGATCATAGTGTTCCACAGATGCTGGTTAATCGAGGTGATATAAAGGAATCGGCGATTAGACATCACGAGGATAGAAATCGTTTGCTGAGAGTCATGGGGACGAATTGGGATAGTCCCAAGTGCCAGATAATTGAAGGGATTTCAATAACTAAAAATACGAGTTTTCTTTTGTGTAGTGATGGCTTTTGGGAATTGATTGATGAGAAAATGATGTGTAAAACATTAAGAAAAGCAAAAACACCACAAGACTGGCTGAATGCAATGGAAATTATAGTACGTGAAAATGGCAAGGGGACTAACATGGACAATTATTCGGCGATTGCGGTATTTGTGAGGGAATAATGAGATGATAGCAAAGTGTGAATACGGACATTGGTATGATAAGGATGTGCATAGGGTTTGTCCGCATTGTAAAAGAAACAGTGAAAAATTAAATATGCGAATAGAGGATGATATCATAGAGGATGACAGGACGGTTGCGTTTGCTAAAGAGAGCATATCTTTAGGCGAAGAATTGGGTGCGATTATTGGAAATTCAGCGAGTTCTTCAGAAGCCTTTGGTGGAAATTTTATCAATTTTGATGCTGATGGAGATGATAAGACAGTTTCCTTTGGCTTTTTTGGCGTGATGGATATTAGACCTGTAACGGGCTGGTTAGTCTGTGTGGATGGCAGTGAAAAAGGTAAAGATTTTCGCTTGTGTGAAGGTAAAAATTTTATAGGGAGAAGTACAACGATGGATGTAGTCCTGACGGATGATAAAAAAATCACTCGGGAGAAACATTGTAATATATCTTATGATTACAAAGGAAACTGCTTTTATTTATCGCCGGAGGGAGGAAATCTGACATATCTGAATGGGCAGTTGCTTGTGAAATCAAAGGCATTGGAAGAGGGAGATATTATAACACTTGGAGAAACAAATTTGGTATTTATACCATATTGCAAAGGAGAAAGAGTATGGAAGGAAGATGCAGAGTAATTGCGGGCATATTGATGAGTTTTTTCTTGACATTGTCGTCATCATGTATTGAGTCGAATGCTCAAAATATTGTGAATAAAGCATTGCTGGTTGAGCAGGCAAAGGGAAAAGCACCGAATGTTAAGGCATATCTGACAGGATCTTACACTTCGGATAATATGAAGGCTGCCGGAACAGTATCTGGCACCACATTGACACAGGAAGGAAATATAGTTCCCTTTGACGAATCGGGAGAAGGCATTAGATATATTGTTTTATTTGATAACTCCGGCTCCATCAATATCAAGCAATTTGAGGAAGCGAAGGTTCAGCTTTCTAATATGAGAAAAAGCTTGAGAAATTCAGATGAGATGCAAATTTTCACAGTTGGTACGACGGATATTTCGGCTGAGAAAAGGGATGTAATGGGACGAGTTGCATGTGCAACAGAAACGGATAAGCTGGCTTCAGATTGCGAAGCGATTGAAAGCATAGAGTATATTCCAGGGGTGGAATCAAGAACTATTTTATATCGTTCTTTAAGTGAAGTATTGGAAGAACAGGCCGGTCAGGCGGATATTGAAAAAAATCGTACGGTAATTATTTTAATCACAGACGGAGAAGATGATTCGGATGAATTGAAGGGAAGAAATAACGATAGAAATGCTACGTTAGTGAATGTTCAAAAAACTTCAATACCTGTGTATGGAATTTTATTAAACAGTACAGCGCGTAAACCTAATGAAGAAAAGATTAAATTTACTAAAAATAGTATATTAAACGCTTCTAACGGTAATGGATATTATTACAATTGCAGCGATAAAGAAGATGCAGATATTGTTTCAGAAGCATTTAAAACAATTGAACAGGTGCTGCGAGAACAAACCTACGTCATATATATGGCGGCTGAAAATAATAGGACGGTGGATGGAGAGGCAGAATTAAAATTAGTTGTAAACGGACAGGCTGTAGATACTGTTTTATTCGACTATTCAAACTATGAAAAGGATGACACTGCTCCTATTGTTGTGGGGATTGTTGAAAAAGAAGGACGTAATACCATATCACTTACGCTTGAAGATGAGAATGGAGTGAATATTTCTGATGCCGGTGATATTGCTCATTACATAGTCAGACGGGAGTCGGATGATAAGTCATGGACGGTTAATCAGGTTAATGTTAATCAGGATGGTACGAGCGCAATTGTCACGTTGACAATGAATGAAGAAAACTTCTTGAACGGAACGTATGAATTGATTATCGATGGCATTCGTGATGAATCTCAGGATGTGAATTCCATGAAAGAGGTGAAGATTAGCTTTGAAGTAGATGACGGACTGGATCCGGGAACGGTAGCACGAAAAGATTTTCTTCAGAAATATTGGTGGATTGGACTGATTATACTTGTCGCTGCGCTTGGAACCATAGGTTTAATATTCCTTCGTAAAAAAGTAGTGAAAATTGTTGAAGTTGACGGAAGTGAATTGAACAAAGCAGATTCTAAATTGATAAGACTTACAATTACGGACCGATTGGGAACAACAAGAGAGGTCGAATACAACGTAGAAGGAAGTGTGTTTATCGGACGTTCAGATATCTGCGAGATATTTTTTGATGATGACAGACTTTCCAAACAGCATTTTGTAATTGAAGTGACAAAGATGGGGTGCTATATAGAGGATTTAGATTCGACGAATAAAACTTATGTAAATGGTGTGAAGGTTACAAACAAGCGCTTGCTTCTTGATGGGGATGTGATTACAGCAGGTCGAGAAACATTTGTTATTCATCTTGATAAAAATGAGCTTATGGATGAATTTCCCGCTGAGGAGTAAACGAGGAGGAAATTAAAAAGTGTTTTGGAACAAGAAAAAGACAAAAGTGGTTGAAGCTCAGTACCAGCCGGCATCAATGCCGTCCATGCCGCCGATGGAACGGAGAGTTCCTGAACTGGAGACACTTGTGCGTACAGCTACAGGAAACAGAAAGTATCAACAGGATGCAGTCTATGTTACGCCGAGCAGACTTCTTGCCGCCAATAAAAAGACAAGAGTAATGGCGATTGTGTGTGATGGTATGGGAGGTATGGCTGATGGTGGAAAAGCGAGCCAGACAGCTATACAGATGATGGTTCAAGGGTTTCAGAATATTGAGAAAGTATCTGAAGTGAATATTCCGGCATTTTTTCAACAGGGAATAGTGATAATTGATAAGACGATAGCCAATTTCCCGAAAGAGGGAGGGAAAGGCTCGGGAACCACAATGGTTGCATGTATTGTGGAGGATGATGAATTGTATTGGGCCTCAGTCGGAGACAGCAGAATTTACATTTTGCGGGGAAATCAAATTCAGCAGGTGACAAGAGACCATAATTATTGGCTTAAATTACAGGAAAAAGTAGCAGCCGGAGAAATGACTTATGAAGAAGCATATCGACAGAAGCAAAAAGAAGCATTAATCAGCTTTTTAGGGATGGGAAATGTTAGTCTGATGGATATTAACACGATACCATTTGAATTGCAGTTTGGTGATGTAGTGATGCTTTGTAGTGATGGAATCACCAAGACGTTGTCGGATGAGCGAATCAAGCAGATTCTTACAGCAGATGCAGTAAGACCGGATCAGAAAGCAGAGGCTTTAGTGGAGGCAGCAACGCATACCAATGCTCATTCACAGGATAATACGACGGTTGCATTGATACATTATCACAATAAAGATATTAAAAAAATAAGATAAACTTACAAATGAAAGGAGATTTTTTATGAATTTATCAAGATGCCAGAAAGGACATTTTTATGATGCGGACAAGTATATGTCCTGTCCACATTGCGAAAGCGCAGGAGTAAATACTGCTTTGACAGCAGCGTTTGCAGAAGATTTAACAGTACCAAACTATCCCAACGACGATGAGATGCCAAGAGGAAATTATGATGTTATATCAGTCACACCACAAATGCCACCAACACCATCGGCTTTCCCGGTGGCAAACATGCCTGCAAATTCACTTACGGTTGATTATGAAGGTGCAGGGGATACACCTACGGAACGGTTAAATCCGGAAATTGCTCAAGACAGTGAAACAGATGAAACAATCGGTATTTATGATGTGAATATTTTTTCGACACCATCGACGGAAAAGGTTAAAAATACAACAGAAAAGCCTGTGAACAAGGTTGGTAACCCGTGCGTCGGATGGCTGATAGCACTGGGAGGAAATCATTTCGGCACAGATTTCAGACTGAAAGCCGGAAAGAATTATATTGGCAGAAGTGAAAAAATGGATATTGCCTTAACAAAGGATACGTCGGTTTCGAGAGAAAAACATGCAATTCTTGTTTATGAACCAAAGGAACACCTGTATATTATTCAGCCGGGTGAGGCAAGTACACTTGTATATAAAAATGAGGCGGTTGTATTGGAACCGACAAGATTAGAAGCATATGATGTTATTAATGTTGGAAGTGTTAATCTTTTGTTTATACCACTGTGTAACAAAGAGTTTAACTGGACCACTCTGATTGAGGAAAAGAGAAGCAATAACGAATTATAACTTGAAAAAACTAAAGATGTATAGGAAGGACTGCATATGAATCGTTTAGGGAAAAATCTCCGTGTGATAGGCGGAGTATTCATGTTACTGAATCTAATAATATTTTTTCTGCCTCTGACACAACGTGTTTGGACACATTATCCGACGAAACGATGGTCGCAGCTTCAATATGTCTTAAATATAAGGACTGTCGAAGAACCATTTTTAACAGCGTACACACCAAGTCGAATGATTTGGTGTATATGTCTGTTAATTTTGCCGGTACTGTTGTCGATTCTTGCCGGTATTTGGGGAATTTTGGGAGATGATAAGCAGAAGATAAGTTCTGTTATATCCTTTATTATTTTGGGATTATATATCGGATTAGCGGTTACGCTTCCGTCGTATTTGCCGGATGAATCATATAGTGTGACATCGACAGGATGGCTGAATATCATATGTTCTTCTATAGGGGCGATTATCTCCGTGTTCTGTGTATTACAAAAAACAGGTGATAAATGTATGCAGTTGAAAGGTATACCACAAGTGCAGGAGATAAAAGAAGAACAAATTGAATCGAGATACAACATCATTGTGAATGAAGCAGGTAATAAGCCGGAGACAAAGCAGGAGAATGTGCAGATACCGGAATATATTCCGGGAAATCCAAGAGGTGTTGTTGTCGGATTAAAAGGTATCTATGCAGGGGCGGAAATTCCGATTGCGGACGGAGAAAAAATACGCTTTGGAAGAAATATAGATAATGATGTGATTTTTGATGATAAGCAATCAAAAGTCAGCCGAAATCATTGCGCAATTAAATGGGATGCCCAAAATGAAGAGTTTCTGTTTTGGGATAACTCAACCAATGGTTCTTTTACAAATGGCTCGGAGGATTGTTTGCCGAAGCACCTGGAAGTTGTTGTGGTTCCGGGAACAATCATTGCATTAGGGGATGAAACGAATGTATTCAGATTGGAGTAGAAGGAGTTAGACATGGCAAGTGAACTTTGCATGAATTGTTTTAACGTGAAAGGACAATATGAGGTGTGTCCTTTTTGCGGATATGTTGAAGGAACTGCACAAAAACAGCCGCATCATTTGGTACCGGGAACTGTATTAGGAAATCATTTTATTGTCGGAACGGTAATCGGAAGTGGTGGTTTTGGAATTACATATAAATGTTTTGATATGACCTTGGGGGTAATTGTTGCAGTAAAAGAATTTTATCCTGTCGGTCTGGTTAACCGTGCACCCGGAGAATGTCGGGTAGGATTGTTGTCCGGAGAAAAGCAGAAACAGTATAATGCTCAATTAAAGCGATTTTTGATGGAAGCGCGCAGTATTGCCCAATTTGGAAAGGCAAACGATATTGTTAATGTTTTCGATTTTTTTGAGGAAAATGGAACTGCATATATAATCATGGAATATATTGACGGCGTTCTGTTGGAGGATTATCTAAAGAGACAGGGACGGATGCATCCGGACGTTGCAATCAGCATGACATTAAGAATTATTGAAGCGGTTAAGAAGATTCACAGCAAAGGAATCATTCACAGAGATATCAGTCCGGATAATATTTTTATTACAGATGAAAATTCTATTAAGATATTTGACTTTGGAGCGGCTATATTAAGCACTTCTACAGAAGGCTGCGAAGGAGAAGAAATTATCAAAATGGGATATTCGGCTCCGGAACAATATCGGACTAATAGCAAACAGGGATTTTTTACGGATGTATATTCTACCGGTGCGATTATGTATCATATGTTGACCGGAAATAAGCCGATTGAATCGACTGAACGTGAATACAAAGATTTGTTGAAATCACCACTGGAACTCGGAATAAAGATTAATTCCAATATTGACAGAGCGGTTATGGAAGCAATGGCTGTCAAGCCGGAGCTCAGATATCAGGGAATTCAACAATTTGAGGATGCATTAAGAAATAAAAGAGCAGCAGAATATCCAAAAGTAAAAATCCGGAGAAGGCGACAAAAAAGGAATTGGATTATCGGAGGAACTGTTGCCATGGTGTTGGCAGTGGCAATCGCTTTTGGGTTATATACCACGGTATTAAAACCGGAAAGCGAAATATTTGATTCTACAATCCGAAAAGAGACAACCATACATGTGTGGGTTGAAAACGAAGACCAAAAGGCGATTTTGGATGAGTTGACGGAAGAAGGGTTCAGGCAGGGAAGCTTGTCTGCAGATATGCAGAAAAATCCGGAAAAATGGAAAAAGTTTTGGAGTGAAAATGAAAAAGTAACTGTAGATGTATCTGTTCACGAAAATATGCAGGAAGAACTGGAAAGTGCGACAGAAGACGAACGACCGAATATGTATATTACTGATAATGTGGCAGACACTGAGAAAAAAGACCTTGTTTCTCTGGAAGGAATATACAGCGAACTCAATTTGGAAGATTATGCATATATGACAGAGTATCTGACTTGTTTTCCGACTTATAAGGAAATGCCTACAGGATTAGATACATTACTACTTTATGTTAATACTATCAGTTATGACAAGGATATGGGACTTGAAAATAAGTCTTCAGTGCTTGAACAGGATGTACTTAATGAAGAGGAAATACTGACTGTGGAGCTGAGTAAATTGATATCGGATGAAGTCCGAAGTTATGAAGAACTGCATGACGGTCAAAAGAAATTATCCTCAAAGTGGGCCACGGTAGATGAAGATGCAATAGCATATATGATATCGCTGGATGACATGAAAGAGTGGGACAGATTTTTTGAAAAGGATGAGTCTTTTGTGCCGAATATCAACACATTACAAAAAATACAGGCGTTTAATGCGGTGGCGAAGCAAAAAGAATATATGGTTTGCCGAGACCTGAAAGATGAGTTGATTGATACAGAGATTTACGGAAATAATATCGTTGCCGGAGCAGCGTATAGACATGAAATGGAAACAGCATTAGAAAGCAAAAATTCAACTGATGTTACCAACCGGATGGAAGGGTATCAGACATATGTTGTAACAGATGACGGGAAAATGCTTGTTGAATACCGGGAACGTTATGGTATCACAAAAGAATCGAGCAATGCGCAGGAAATTGCGTGTAAAAGATTGCTTTATGTAATGCTTCAGGCAACGGGACAGGATAAGAAAAATACATATAACGGACAAACAGTATTTCCGATTCGTATTGAGCAATTAAAAGAGTTTGTGAAGATTAAAAGGAATATGAGTGGTTTTACGAGCTTATACGAGGAGCAATATCCTTGTGAGCTGACAGGAAGCCTCAGCGGAAATATGAATGAATTTATCCGTGAATTGGATGAAGATGTAACGGACAGACAAGAACTGCAAAACTATTGTGTGAGCTATACGAATGAAGCGCAATCAGAATAAATAAAAGGGGTGTTTACTATGAAAAAAATAAATTTTAAAAAGAATTTCATTCTTACATTTGTTATGATACTTGTTTTTTCATCTATACCATGCCCGGTAGGAGATGTAGGAAGCCGGAGAATTGAGGCGAGTACAATTTCAGGAGAAGCAGCAGTATCAAATTCGGAAAATTCTGTGCAGAAGGTAAAAATAGAGTTGTCATCAGACTCGGAGTATAACTTAAATCCAACCTATTCAGGAAAAGCCGTGGAGAACCCGACGAAAGATGATTTTGTTATCAGCACGGTAAGCTCTAATTCTGTAGATATCAGTGATGAAGTAAATCTTGTGTATACATGGCTTGATGCGAATGATGAATCGGTAAATAACCCGGCAGAGGCGGGAAATTATACCCTTAAAGTTGAACTGGCTGAGAATGCAAAATATCAGTTGGCAGAGGGATATGAGTTAAAAGTCGTGATTGCCGAGAAAGAAATCGAAGCTGAGATTAAGGGGACGACGACAAAAGTGTATGACGGTGGAACGGAAGTAAGAAAAACAGATACTCTTGATGTGGGACTGATAGGTGTTATTGAAGCAGATGCGGATAAAGTGAATGTGTCTGCAGATTACAAATATGTAACGTCAAAGACCGGAAAGAATCTTGGGATTGAAGCGAAAATCAGCCTGTATGGTGAGTCTGCGAAAAACTATAAACTTAAAAGTGACACCATTACAAAAGCTTGTGGAGAAATTACGAAAGCAGATGTGGTAATTGATGAAGTTACAATGCAAAAGCTGCAGAAATTAGAAGTCTCCTGTGCTGCGAAGTTGTCTATGGTAACGCTGCCTGCCGGATGGTCATGGGAGAATCCGGGAACCATATTAAAGTGTAGCGACAGCCCTTCAAAGCAGGTGCTTGTTTATACAGGGGATGAAAATCACAATTCTGTTAAAAAGACTGTGACTGTGACAGTGAAATGCGCGGAAAAGAAGATCGGAGCTAAAAGCGCAAAAAAGAACAGCGCGGGAAATATTGCTTATTTTGAATGCAGCGGATGCGGAAGAAAGTACGATGCTCAGGGAAAAGAATTATCAGATGCGGAGATAGTTGTACCATATTTTAAAAAGACAATAAAAGTAACTGTCGGAAAAAAACAAACAATTAAGCGCAGTGATTACATGTTAAACGGAACGAAAGCGTTTGAAAGTATTTCAGTTGCAAGCAAATATAAGAGCTTTGTCAGTGTAAATAAAAAAACCGGAAAAATTACAGTAAAGGCGATAAAGGCAAAGAATTACAAAAAACTGCCTCAAAATGGTGTAGTTAACGTAACTGTAAAGTATGCCGGAGGAAGACAGCAGACAATAAAAGTCGTTCTCCAGATTCCTGCGCCAAAGTTTAAAGTGACCAAGAAGGGGACGTTTTATAAAGGAAAAGAATGTTATTTCTACACAGTTGATTATAATGCACCGAATGCAACAAAGGTAAAGGTTGAGGTACAGAAGGGCGGAATAACAGATTCTGCAAGGAAGAGTTTCAACCAATTGTTTAAACAGCATTTTATTAAAAATAAAGGTGGAGGAACCGTTGCGGTCTTGAAGAGTAGCGTAACAGGAAAGGTTAAATTTAAGATTACTGTGTGGTACGGGAAAAATACAGTGAAATATATTACAACGGTAAAGTAGGGAAAGGACAGAATTGAATTATGAGACTTTGCATGGGATGTATGAATCAGATAGATGAGAATTTATACAAATGTCCGCATTGTGGTTTTGATGAAACGAACGTAAGACAGGAAGCATATTATTTGAATCCCGGGACAATTGTCGGTGGGAAGTTTATTGTGGGTAAGGTCTTAAGTTACGGGGGATATACAGTATCCTACATTGGGATGGATGCAGAATATGAGCGTAAGGTGGTAATCAAAGAGTATTTGCCGAGTGATTTTTCAACCAGATCCGAAGGCGAAAAGAAAATTACGATATATTCAGGAGATGCGCTGGAACAGTTTGAACAGGGATTGACGAATTTTCTGAATGAAGCGAACCGTATTCAGACATTAGAGAATCCGGAAGGAATTGCAAGGGTTTTTGATTGCATAGCGGAAAATGACACCGGTTATGTCATTACAGAATATCTGGAAGGACAGACGTTAAAAGAGATTTTAGACAGCGGGAAAAAATATGATGTCGAGGAGGCAAAACAGTTCATAATTCAGATTCTGCATGGCTTGTGCAAGGTACATCCGCTGAACATTATTCATTGCGATATTTCTCCTGAGACAATCCTTGTGACAAGTTCAGGGGAGATAAAATTACTTGATTTTGGAGCAACACGTTATGTGACGACAGCTAACTCAAAGAGTCTTGCCATTATTTTAAAACAGGGATATGCACCGGAAGAGCAATATCGGAGCAGAGGTGTCAGAGGCACCTGGACGGACGTATATGCACTCGGTGCCGTTATGTATCGTATGGTTACAGGTATTGTTCCGCAGGAAGCTGTAGAACGCGCGCTGACGGATGAATTGAAAGCTCCGTCGAAGCTCGGCATAAGTATCCCGGAAAACATTGAAAATGCAATGCTGAATGCTCTGAATGTGTTTCAGGAAGAGCGTACGCAGAGTGCAGAGGCTTTTTTGAAGGAATTAAACGCTGCCGATACAAAAAGAATTAAAGTGAAAAAGAGAAAGAACGATATGGGAAAATTCCCTGTATGGGCAAAGGTACTTGTGGCGGGGCTGTGCTGCGCGGTGATTGTCGGTGGAGTGATGCTTGTAAGAAGTGTAACCAATGATACAAGTAATATCGTAAAAGAAGAAACGCTGACTCTTGTCGATTATTCGGGGAAGACACCGGAAGAAGTGGGAGAAAGCTTAAAAGCAGCCGGTTTCGAGGAGATTGTTGTAAATGTGGTCGAAGAATATAATTCGGATGCAGACCTGAACGGAACCGTGTTTAAACAGAAGCCGGAAGCGGGAAACGGTCTGCCGGAAGGTTGGCAGCTTACAGACGGAAAGGTC
The DNA here is from genome assembly GCA_964519385.1 of uncultured Kineothrix sp. Taxonomy (GTDB): domain Bacteria; phylum Bacillota; class Clostridia; order Lachnospirales; family Lachnospiraceae; genus SVFI01. The sequence continues at coordinate 7,116 of CAZFLR010000012.1, read as the reverse complement.
TCAGGAGTCCTTGAATGTTACATATATACAAACGAAAAGATTTCGTATCGCGAAATCAGGGATTTGTCAGCATATTCTTTGGCAAAGAAATTGAACTGGGATATCCAGGGAGATAAATTTACCGGAGGTGACGGAGACGGAGAGTATTTTGAAGTTTTATGCATTGAATTAAATGATGGTTCTAAAATAACGAAAGATATGCTTCAGGGCGAACAGGTGATTTCTGTGAATGATATTGCCAAAATCAGTTATTGTGCAAATGATTTCTTTTATTGGTCTGTATTAGATGATTATGCAGGTAAAATAGTCAGTGATATAAATGAGCCGTTATATAAAAAGGTAAATGAAAATTCGGCACCGATTTTAACCGGTGAGATGATGAATCTGGCAGAGGCAAAAAGCTTAATCGATGAATCCTATTATTCCTTTGTTAATCCTGCAGGTTACATATTTGAGCAGACAGTGGAAGCAGGCAAGAATGTAGATATTAGTGCCGGAATAGACGGAGCACTGTTTCTCGTAGTAGGAGAAAAGTTAAGCTACGGCGGAAAAACCGGAAATGCCTTGAAAAAGGAATTGGAAGACCTTGGCTTTACTGACTGTGTGGATTTTACCGGAAGTTGTGACGGAACACAGCAAATTCTCGGTGTCACGGTAATAAATCAGGAGACGAAGGAAGAAATCACAGAATTTGCCACAGGGCAGGAGGTGCGCTTTAAAATACGCACCAAGGAAAAGCCGGTCGTAAAGAAGAAGGCGAAGAAAGAAACGAAGAAAGAAGAAACGCCGACAATCAAGGTGGAGGAACAAAAGAATGATTCTGAGGATAATGAAACAGGTTGGGTGGACTAAAATAGAGACAATTGAAAAAAGGAGAAACACATATGAAACTGTGCTATCACTGTATGACCAAACTTGAAAGTGGATATGCGTATATTTGTCCGAATTGTCATAAAGAATTAAATAATGATAGTGTAGCTTCTAAGTATTTACAGCCCGGTTCGGTTCTGAACGGCCGTTTTATTATGGGATATCCTTTGGGGGAAGGCGGATTTGGAAATACATATATCGGATGGGATGATGTGTTGCAGCGCAAGGTCGCAATTAAGGAATTTTATCCGAAACAGTATGCAAAAAGAGCAGCAGACGGAGTCAGAGTTCTTGTCAAAGATGAGATACAGAAGCTAAGGTATCAAAATGGTTTACGGCGTTTCATGAAGGAGGCAAGAAGTGTTGCGTCCCTGCAGGATATAAAAGGGGTTGTTGCCGTTTCTCATTTTTTTGAAGAAAACGGCACCGGATATATCATTATGGAATATCTTGAAGGCATGAATGTGATGGAGATTCTGAAGAAATCCGGAAACAAAAAGGATTATGAGTGGTGCCGGCGCGTTATTTTGACAGTGCTTCATACTTTACGGGAAATACATAAAAGAGGTGTGCTTCACAGAGATATTTCACCGGATAATATTTTTGTCACAAATGAAGGTGTTATCAAGCTGATTGATTTTGGAGCAGCAAAAAATGCGGATATGATTGAGGATGCCAATACAGAAATCATGTTGAAGGTGGGATATGCCCCGATAGAACAGTACAGCCGACAGAAAATACAGGGAACATACACGGATATATATGCACTTGCTGCTGTTTTTTACAGAATGCTGACCGGACAAAAGCCATTTCCGGCAGATAAACGAATAAAAGATGATGCACTGATTACGCCGTCGGAGATGGGGATTTCGATACCCCGGCAGGCAGAGATGGCGATTATGGTCTGCCTGAACGTGAAACCGGAATATCGTCTGCAAAGTGCCGATGAGTTTATGGAGGCACTGGATGGAAAAAGCTTTGAGCCGGTTTATGAGCCAGAGTGGATTTTGCCGCCTGTTGAAGAAAAGAAGGGGTTTGACCAACTGCCGTTTGCTGCCAAATTATCCATAGGACTTTGTGTATTGTTACTGGCACTTGGTACTATAGGAGGCGCTGTTTATGTTGTCAGAAAGGATATGAGAACAAAAGTACAGCTTTCTACATCCGGAGGCGTAGTGCTTGAAGATTACAGCGGACAGAATGTACAGGAAGCTGTGAGATTGTTGGAAGATAATCTTGGAATTCAGGATATAAAACTTGTATATGAGTTCAGTGAAGTTGCACAGGACCAGGTTATCAGACAAGAGCCACAGCCGGGAAACACGGATAAGATGACAGAGGTTACATTATATGTCAGCGGAACGGATGAACTATATACCATCAGTGATTTTGTCGGGAAAGACAAGGAGGAAATTGTGGCATGGTTTTCGCGTTACAATTTCAGTACATATGAAAATGACTTCCCGGGAGAGCGATTAAATCTCATTGATGTATCGAGAAATGAAAATTTAACAAAACAAAAAGGGAAGATAGCTTTGAATTATGAATATTCGGATGATGTGCCAAAGGATGTCTGTATGCTACAGTCAATTAACAGCGGAATTGTGTGTGCCGGAACAGATGATGTGATATTTACAATTTCTGCAGGCAGTTTGTCAGATTATGAATTAAAGATTCCTAACCTTGTGGGATTAAATCGCAGGGAAGCAGAATCGCTTCTCAATGAATCAGGATTGAGCGCGCATATGGAAATTATTTTTACATATTCTGAAAAAAATGTAAGTTCTGAATCTGAGGGCAAAGTGATAAGCCAAAGTAGTGAAGCAGATTCTGTGTTTAATATACTGGAGAAGAAAATATATGTATATAAAAACGGAAAACGCATAGAAGAGAAGAAGAGTACATTACTGGTAATCATGTTGGAAGAGGAAAAGCACATAGATACTGCATCAGAAGTTGGTTCTGCAGGTTAGGAGACAAACACTGTTATATACAATGAGAATGATAATTATAATCCTCCGCTGATGATTGAATCAGATATGGGCTAGTGCGGAGACGCGGTGGTGCATTGAACATGTAATTTTTATATCTACAAAAGAGGTTCTGAGGGATGAACAAAAGGTTAATTAATCCGGACAAATTATGTTTGGGCTGTATGAGAGAAATAGAAACACAAGACAGACCGTGTCCATATTGCAACTTTTCAATTGGACATTATCAACGGTCGGCGGATGGACTTCCGTTGAGAGAAATTTTAAACGGCAAGTATCTTATTGGAAAAATAATCGGAATCGGAGGTTTTGGTATTACATATATTGCATGGGATTTTTATCAAGGCAAAAAAGTGTGTATCAAGGAATATTTTCCGAGAAGGATTGCTGCCAGAAATGTATCAGCACATACCTATGCAGAGCAGTTATCGGTTTCCATTCATTGGAGTGGAGATGTTATGGATAAGCAGGTTGATCCAAATAAATTGAAACAGGTTTATATGAAGGGACTTGAATCTTATATGAAAGAAGCGGAAACATTGTCCAAATTTTATTTGATGCCGGGAATTGTTTCTGTTCGTGATTTCTTTATCGGCAATCGAACTGCGTATATTGTTATGGAATATATTGACGGAGTCAATTTGAAACAATATGCACAGGAAAAAGGTGGGCGGCTGATGCCGGAGGAAGTTTTCAGTTTATTACGAGATGCATTAAAAGCTTTAAATGAAGTGCATAAGAAAAACATTATTCATAGGGATATAAGTCCGGATAACATTATGCTAACAAAGGACGGAAAGGCGAAACTGATAGATTTTGGTGCAACCAAAGATTATGTAAACAATCGAAATGAGCCGGTGCTATTAAAACATGGATACGCACCGCCGGAACAATATGTAAAAGAAGGAAATCAGGGTCCGTGGAGTGATGTATACAGTATGTGCGCAACAATGTATTATTTGTTGACCGGAATTAAGATTCCTAACGCAGGCGAGAGAAGGAAGAATGATACAGTTCGATTGCTTCAGGCTATGGGAATACCTATATCAGAGAAACAAGACCGGGCGATATTAAAGGGATTGTCACTGGATATTGAGAACAGGTATTTATCAATTGCTGATTTGTATCTGAATATTTACGGAGAGACGATTTGACAGGAGAATAATATGGGAAAGATTAAGGCATGTCATGGGTGTTTTTCAGCAATGGACGAAGAAGATATAAGATGCTGTAAATGTGGTTGGAAACAAGGACTTGCTTTTACAAAAAAGTATCGGTGGCAATTGGGAGAAGTTCTGGAAAAAAGATATCTGATTGGTAATGTTTATTACGAATCCGGAATAGATGGTATCACTGTTTTTTATTTATATGATAATTTGTTGTCGCTTCCGTGCTTTGCACTTACAAAAAACAGTAATACTCCGGAGGAGTATTTAGATATTGCAAAACGATTGCAGTTTTCGCTGGAAGCGGATCAGCGTTTTTTGGTGGTTATGTCAGTTAAGAAATTGAAAGGAGAATACGCGCTTCTGTTTTCTATGAAAGACCGGCATAGGGAGATAGAGGAATTTGAATCACTGCTGCGAAGTGAACCGGTCGAAAAGGAAAATAAAAAAACAGAGAAAGGATGGATAGAAAGAGAGAAGATTTTAAAGCAGGGAACGGTACTGTCAGAGAGGTATAATGTAGAGGATTGTATCGGTGTGGGAGGTTTTGGAATTACATATTTGTGTGAGGATATTTTTTTAAAACGTCAGGTGGCGGTTAAAGAGTATTATCCGGCAGAATGGTCTGAGAGAGAGGACAACTATGTGGCTGTTAAACAGGCGAAAATGCTGCCTGCTTACAAATTTGGCATGAATTCGTTTGTTAAAGAAATTTCAATTTCTGCCAAGCTTCTTCACACTAAGAATTTTCCGGCTGTTTATGATGCCTTTGAGGCAAATGATACGATTTATATGGTAATGGAGTATATAGATGGTATCAGCGTCGGAAGGATGATGAAAATTCGTGAATATAAACCATTGGAACCGGAAGTGGTTTCTGAAATTATTCTTTGTGTACTTGAGGTTTTAGAGAATATTCATGACAGTCAGCTTGTTCATAGTGATATTAGTCCGGGAAATATTTTATATACACAGCAGGGGATGGTTTACCTGATTGATATGGGGGCAGCCAAGTATACACTCGATACGCAGCCAACACTGGATGCAATTTTCTTGAAAATTGAGTATGCAGCACCGGAGCAGTATCGAACAGCAGTAGAAAAAAAACCTTCCGGCGAAGGACCGTGGACGGATATTTACGCGCTGGGAGCAACGGCTTATTATATGCTCACCGGGAAAAAGCCGGTGGATGTCATCAGGCGTTTGGGCGGAGAGGAAATGGATTTTTATTCAGAGATTCCAAACGGATGGTCTGATATAATTAAACATTCAATGGAACTTGAGCCTGTTAAAAGAATTCAATCGGTATCGGAGCTTAGGGAAAAAATAAAAGGGATTATGTAAAAAAATACAGAGGAGGAAAAGACAATGAAGAGGTGTTTGAGATGCGGATATTCGATGGCATCCGGTGAGTCAAGGTGTATTCGCTGTGGTGCAGAATATAAGTTTAGCGATGGCGGGGGAAAATCCGGAAATATTTTCAGTGCACTTGCAGGAAACCGTACATCAGGTGTAATTATGGAATTTGCTTTATGGTGTGTTATATGTGTGATTATTTTAATGTCACTGATTGCAGCAATTGTGGGACAGGGGAATGTTACATGGATTTTTATGATGTTGTTTTCTGTCGGGTTAGGTGTTTTAATGGCCTTTCGGCTAAAAGCGATTGCGATGTTGTATAGTATCTGTACATTTAATTTTTTACTTCCGATTGTACATTATGCTTGTTTTGCAAAGCCAATCTCGGATTTTGGAATGTTGGGGTATTATAATTACGCATATTCGTCCGCTGAATATTCACCACTGAATATCACACTGTTTGTAATAGCCTTAATTTTATCAATCATATCGGTAATGTTGGGATTTATCTTCCATTTTACACGGGCGAGATTGGAAAATACTATGACTATTTTGGTAATAGTTGACTGCGGTGTGACAATTTTTCTGCAGATATTTATGTACGCATGTCCATCACTTGGAACATACGTAGGAGAAATTTACAATGAGTGCGTGCGTTCATTTGCCAACTATAACGGATATTGGATGGGAACCATAACCTTCTGGTTTGCTTTAATTGTTGTGATGATGTTATATATATTCTTTTTCTGGGGCTCAATTGACAGTAGTGTGAAAAGGATTAGGGATATGTTTACGCCGGGCTATCCTGATTCTGAAAGTAGAGTCTTAAAAGGAATTTGCGGAACCTATGCAGGATATGAAATTCCGTTAAACGGACGTGAAATTTTGGTGGGTTCCGGTGACAAGGTACAGATTAAAGTTGCAGATCCACATGTAAGCAGAGTACATTGCTCTATTCGGTATAATCGGATAAGCGGTTTATATGAAATAAAAGATATGTCTTTAAATGGTGTTTATCTTACAACAGGTTTTCGATTGAAAAAGGATAGTTATTCACAGGTAAATCGAGGAAGTATTATTTGCATTGGCAGTCAGTCGCAGCAGTTTAGATTGATGTAAGTAAGAGAGACAGAAGTAACGATTAAATGAGTTTATAAAATATGGAGTGTAATATAACTCTGTTTTATAAAAAATTTACCAAAGAACAGGAGGAATGGGTATGGTGATATATCCTGAAAGAAAGAAAAATAGTTTAAAAACATGGCAGTTTATTGTATTGCTCGTATTACTTGTGGTAATGCTTGCAACGATGTTTATGCCGGCGTATTCAGTGAATTTAAAAACAGTAAAAAAGGCAATTAGTCGTGGTGACGCGCTGTTTGGAACTACGAAAATGAGAGATGGATCGATATCGGATGAAGAAATTGAAAAGAGTATAAGAGAGGCAGAAATAAATGGCATAAAATTGAGGAATATTTCACCACTTTATATGATGACTTTTAATATTTCTAAAGTTAGTAATATTGATGAATTGATTGATGATTTTGATTTATCAGTTAGTGAGTTGACGGCAACAAATCCGCTTAAGGTTTTTTTGATTGTGTTCTATTCCGTTTCATTTTTATTACTTGTTTTTTTGATTATTAGTTTTATTTTTAAAATAAATAAATTAATAACACTAATTATAAATGCTGTTTATGGAGTGATTTCAGCAGGTTGTTTCGGCTTCC
>CAZFLR010000011.1:0-54404 GCA_964519385.1 uncultured Kineothrix sp. | reverse complement strand
GGACAATATGAAGTGCAGGGGGATTACAGATTGCCTTGTGTTACATTACCAAATGAAAGCGATTATAAAATCGGTGTATGGAGTGAACGACACAGGAGGTATCTTAAAGAGCATCACAAGGTCAGGTATTATAATTTGCTGACTGCCGGAACTCTTGATAATCATCTGGCTAATATTGAAAGCCAAGCAGAAAAACTATTTGAGCATACGGTAAAATCACTTGCCAAAAATGAAAATGTTACAGAAAAATTGAAAGCAACTTCGCCTATGGATTGGGTGCAAAAGATGAACAACATCCGTAACCGAGCAACCGAAATTGTGAATACGGAAGTGATTTTTGTATGAGTAAATTTTATTTTTATCTTACCGATGAAGAAAGAAGTTTAATAATAAAGAGCCTTATTTCGAAGAAAAACACTCTTGTTTTGGAAGGTAAATATACAGACGGAATAGATGATGTTCTGCTAAAAATACTGCGTTCAAAAAAGAAAAAAGTTAAGATTATCACACCATAAAACGACAGTAAAGGCACAACCGACGGAAGAAAAATTCGCTGATTGTGCCTTTTCATTTTTGAATTTTGAGATGATGTTTACTCTTAGCGAGCAGTGTATTTTGATAGCCACTATCAAAATACCGCTACCGCACGACGTTCTGTAACATCTTAGCGAGCAGACCATTTTGATAGCCATTATCGAAAAACAGCCCACCGCACGATAATCTGCATTATCTGTGCGAGCAGACTGTTTTTACTCCTGCGGCTTAAAAACGGTACTCGTTAGGGACACCCTAAGACCTTTATATTATTTTTTGTTCCAAAATGTTAAATACATTTGAGAAACTGATTCAAGCAGAACAACCAAAATATGTAAAATGATAAATATACATATTGCTGTTATATATTTTAGCGTGGAAATTGGAATGACCGCTTGCATAAGAGATATTGCAATTAAACATATCAAATAAAATATTTCTATTATTATGTTATATGCAATATTCGATAGCAAAACTTGAAATAAAGTTAATTGCTTATGGTTAATCGGTTTATACAGTTCTTTCTTTGATTCTGTATTTTTTAATTCTTGAATATTTTTATTATCTGCAGATACCAAAATTGTTATTATAGCAACCGAAAATGAAATCAAGATGGCAACTATATTTATCTGTGTATTAACAAAATCATTAAAAACAGAACTAATCTTTTTTTCATTCCCTATATTAAAGCATAACGACAACAGCATTGATATACACGCTACACTGAATGGAAGCAAAAACTTAGATAATAACTTTTTTCTGGATCCGAAATAATCTTTTAGTGGTACAAATATTATACTATTCATTTTCTTCCTCTCGTTTCATCTATAAACGCCTGAGCCTTATCAAAGAAATCTTTACTATTTACTTCATTGGTAACATTTTCAGCGTGAACTGAAAGGCAATGTTTCATTTTCATTAAATCTGTGTCAATTTCAAAATTGCCGGAAGCATTGGTTCCTTTGACTGATATTTTCTTGATTCGATTGTTGCTTTGTAAATCATCATAATATGATTTAATAAGATTTTCGGGAAATTTTTTTGCTCCTTTAGGTCTTTTTAGCAGAATTTCCACGTCGTCATCAATGTCATTACGATTTGCAAATTGCATGAAATCATCTTTGATATCTTCTTTGCCGACCGTCAATTTTAAAACAGAAGTTGTCCTTGCATTTTTTAGGGCGGACATGAAATTGTCACCGGGCATAATCTCGTAAGATAAAACATAATGATACTTATCATCAGTATCTTCGTTATAACTTATAAACTGAGCATTTAAGTAATCAATAATACATTTTATAGATATTCCATAATGATTACTTTCATGAACAGCTAAGAAACGATGTTGTCCTTTTGCAAGACGAATGCATAAATGTGTTTTTTCTTCATCCCCATCTTTAGGACTTTTTCTTGGTCCATATTCTTGCATTGTCTCGGTGTCTATTTCATTCCTGACATGATTATATTTGGCAGATTTAAATATAATGTCATAATTGCCATTGCCCAAAGCCTCAAATGATGCCAACCAAACGACTTTTTCTGAAAGTGTATTATCTTGTTTGCGTTCAGATAGTTGTTTTGCCACTACGTATTCTAATAGATTGGAAAAAGAATCAACAATTTGATTAATATCATAGGTTGATTTATCTTCACTATCTTTTTGCTTTGAAATTGTTAGGTAATAAAAGTAAATAGGAACACTCTTTGTATTTTTTTGATTACTCATTAAGTCTCCCTCCTATAATACATCAGAAAGTAGTTTCCACGAAGAACTTTGGATATCGTCCGAATATTCATCAGTGCAAATACACAGTTCACCACTTTGTTTATCTTGCCTGACAATACCACCACACAATTTGTAATGCTCCATATAACGTTTTAAAACTGCGAATTTCTTTGCTGTATATTTGTCAATATCTTCACTATCTCCAGATTTTGTAAAACCGCCCTTCGTTTCAATAATCCAAACTTTTCCATCTGTGTCGCTTACAATATAGTCCGGATAAAATGATTTTTGTTTTCCAAAGTTATCTGTATAAACGATTGAAAAGTATTCGTTTCCCTTATCTCCGTTTTTGTAGAACCAATCTACTCCATTACTGTTTTCACAATATTTTTCAAAAAGTTTTTCAGGCATTGAACGTTTTTCAGCGGATGACAAATAACTTTTATATACATTTTTACGATATTCCATCTGTGATTTTGATGTGCCATCATAAGTGAAAACTATTTCCAGCGGAAATCCGACTGGCTTTTCAGTTGTTTTTGGAAGGGTAAGCATTAGCTGTAAACCTTCGTCCGCCATTGCGTCACGAACATCTTCAACTAGATTGTGTTTATTGTTAATAATAAAGGCATATAAGTCTCTTGTATCGAGCATTAGGATTTTCGAATCACATTTCAACCCATTCAAGAACAGTTTTCGCATTATTGTATTGGTACTATTGTAATCTAAATTTACTTTATAACCAATTTCCGCTACGCAGTGATGATATTCTTTCCCGTGCTTATGGGTATTAAGCGGTTCGTGAATAGAAATATTATTTAACTCACTTATATTATCTTTTGATAACGTTGCAATTGAACCAGATTTTGTATAATCAACTATATCATCTGAAAATATGTATCCATGAGCCTCTAATTTTGTTTTGTTTTTGGTACAATCGGATTCTATATGATACTTTTTTTCAAAATACTTATATATTACCTTTAAAGAAAATTTAGCATCCCTTGGAAACGGCACATCTGTTTTGTATTCACTAATAATTGTAAATGCACGATGCTCTGGTTTCAAGAAGGCTTTGTAAGCGTCAAGAGCTCCTTTACCCAAGCTCAACTTTACACTTTCTGTAAATTTATCGTCTAACGTATACAGATAGCAGCAATCTAAGAGATCGTCATCATAATGTTTTGCTTCAGGCATACGACGTATTCTACCAATCGTCTGAATTTCAAATACTTCACTCATATTATCTCTGAGTTTAACCAGAATTTGTGCTCTCGGGCAATCCCAACCGGTAGCTACAGCTTGTTTTATTATTACAGCAATGGGGTCAGCATTTGCTTTTTCTATATCTTCCAAATTTTGTTTTTTATCGGACAACCAAACTGCAAGTAAATTGTTTTCATAGGTAATTCCTTTGCTCTCGAAATACGATTCAACTCGCTCAAGCAATGCTTCCGATTTGTTTGGAATTTGTACAATAATAAGTGGATTTATATTGGTTTTATGCAAAGAGTAGTCAGATTTCAACTCTTGTTGCTTGGCAAGTGCTTTATCTAACAAATAGGCGATTTGGTCATCAACATTAATATGTTGTTCAAAATTTTCGTTGATAATTAGTAACTTCTTAATCAAACCTTCTGCAATAACATCCTCTTCTGGAATATCTATTAAAATCGCATTTTTTAAATTTTTTGGTGTAGCAGAACAACGAATTATTTTATCAGAATGGAATAACTCAATAATGTCATCTGCTTTGATTGTATCATGTTGATGAGATTCATCAACAATAATTACAAAATGTAAACCGTCATTAAGTGCATTATGAATGTGTTCAATAAAGTTGGTCCGTTCGCTGTCTTTAAGAGCGTTATTTCCTTTTTTAGTTAATTTTTCCCAGTTGATAAAACAAGAGTCATTTTCATCAAATCCAGCAGTCATAATGTCCGAAAGCAGTTTTGTTTGACTTCCGTGAATGTAACGATCCATCTTACTTTTGCTTTGTTCTTCGAGATTGCCTTTTCCTGGTGTAAGCCACACAAAAACGGTCTTCGAATTACCTTTGATATATTCATCCATAAAATGCGTAAGAATTATTGTTTTACCACTACCTGTACAACTCTTTAATATAATGTCTCTATTCGATTGCTGCATTGCTGACGATAAATCCGCTATTGCTTTAATTTGAAAGTTTGCAAGTTGTATATTCACTTTTATCCCTCCAATTCTTTGTAATAATAATCCGGAATAATATTAATGTCGATGTTGTTCATTTTTAACACCTGCAACTGTTCTGCATCCATCAAAATATCATGTCCAACATAAACTTTTTTTGTTTGAATGCCTGAGTTAATTTTACATATAAAATCTTCTAATTCTTCCTCGGTTAAAACAATACCTATTTCAGTTTCAGGGGTGTTTATAAAGTTTATACCATTTTCAAGTTCCACAAGCTCACGAATATGTAAAAGCAATTCATCAGCATATTCATAATACATACGGTCTGAAATAGGAATATAGTCTACTTTGTAATATTTCAAACTAGCACTGTAATTCTCTTTGTCAATTACACGCTTTATGCGTTCGTAAGTTACATCTCGACAAATATTGTTTTCGTTATTGGTACAGAGAATAAACTTACGGTTTCCGCCGTCTTCGGCATTAAGCTTCATAACTGCGTGTCCAGTTGTACCACTACCTGCGAAGAAATCTAATACGCAACTGTTTTTTTGCGAGGCAATTTGAGCGATTCTGTAAACCAATTCTACAGGTTTAGGAAATGAGAATGCGTTTTCGCCAAAAATGTTTTTTATGGTTATAGTTGCCTTTTTATTACCCTCAATATCAATCCAAAGGTTTCCTGGTTGCTTTGTTCTACCTTCCAAATAGAATTTTTGATATACTTTCCAAACCGTCTTATCTTGTTTCCATTCAATTCGGTGGTCAGCTACCAACTGCTTATAGGTGCTTTCTTGACAACGCCACCTACTTTCATATCCACTTGGAGCAATAGGGTAAATTTCTGTTCCATCGGGTGCTGTCACGGGATAGTACATACTCGGTCGGTCTTCACGTCTATCCTCACCACCAGTTTTGCGAAGTGGACGCACTAAATATTTGCCATATTCATCTTCTAAATTATAGATTTTTGCATCTTCATCGTTAAAGGGCAGTCCATTAAAAACTGCTTGTTCTGTCCTTGAATAAACCAAAACATAATCAATTTCGTTTGATAAAATAGCATTTCCTTGTCCCGTAGGTGTACCGGTACCACGCACGATTTGCCCTCTAAAATTAGAACTGTCGAAAATTTCGTCGCAAAGTAGCTTGAGTTGAGCCACCTCGTTGTCGTCAATGCTAATAAAAATAATTCCTTGTGGACTTAATAATTGCCTTGCAATAGGTAATCGCTTTTTCATAAATGAAAGCCATTTACTATGTCTAAACGAATCAAGTGAATCGACAAATGTATCAGAATAAACAAAATCCTTATTGCCTGTATTATACGGCGGATCTATATAGATAAGGTCAATTTTGCCCCTGTGCGTTTTCTCCAACAGTTTCAGCGAAGCAAGGTTATCACCCTCGATGAGAAAATTCGTCTGACCGCCGTTGTCGATAAACAAACTGCCGTCCTCGGTCAAAACGGGCGTATGGGTAGAAAGCACCTCGTCGATTTCTTCACGGTGTTCCTCAAAGATAAGACCGTATTTTTTGCCACGCACATCTTTTTCAAGCTCGGAAAGATAGGTCAGCAGATTGCCCGTGTTTTCGTCTTGTGGAGCAGAGGATATAAAAGTGCGTATTTCTTTGATTTTCTTCAGCAAATCTTCTCTTTTTTGCTTTGATATATTTGTACTCATTTTGTCACCTCCGTATCATTTGGTTCTTTTGGTACAATATCTGCCATTGAGTTCAACAGAGTATTATATGCTTGCTGAGATTTTTGTTGCTCCTCCCATTGCTTTATCATACCGTTTGGAATATATGGATTTTGAATTGTTTCCCAAGTGACTTTATCCTTATATCCCAGAGAGTTCGATATGGTTTCAAGTAATTTATACTGTGCAATTTGGATTTTTTTAAGCTGGACGTCGTCCGGATTTTGAGTACAATATTTGTCATGTAAATCTTTCCAAGCACTTCGCACTTTTTCGTCGTCTGAAAACACAATATCAATTATATTCAGACAGTGTACACTTTCTGGTGTCCATCCATAGATACGAGAAGTCATAAGTGTCTTGAAAATCTGCATTTTATCTTTGCGTTTTTCTGCATTGTTCTGTAAATATTGACCTACTATTACTGCAACGATTGGAATTACAAATATTGCAATTAAATTCAAAATATCTTTACACTCCATTTTTGTTCTCCTTTTATATCCATTTTTCTTCAGTAGCAGACCAGTGATTCATAAAATCAGTATGCTTAATTGCTGCTGAAAAAGGTTCTTGCAAAAATAATTTTAGGGTTTTGATGACTACATTGAAATCATCTGTTTTTGTATTGATTTTCCGTACAAAAGCTTTCCATTTTCTTTGCATGGCATCATTATCCGCAAATCCCATAACTTGTTCAAATTGTTCAATGGTAAAGGTGTGTTCACGATTATTAAAAGTTTTTCTCAATGCTTCGGTTAGCAGCTTTCCATCATAATTAAATTTATTAGCAAGATAATAAATGTCATAATAATCTTTCATTCTGCTTGAAAATTCCATCAGGCTCAAAATAGCATCAAGCTTTTCGGCAATGGTCGTTTCGAGAGAGTATGTATTAACTATTGGGGAATTAAAATTGTCAAGCTGAGTAGGAATTTTTCTTTTTTCCTGCTTAGGTACAATTACATCCCCCACGCCAAAATCAATACTGAACGGCGTTTTTGTGTTTTTAATTCGTGCAAGTAATGAGGCACTGATACCGGCATACTTCTTTGCTATAGAAATCGGTGCAATTTCTGTAATTTCAAAAGTAATAAATTCATTGCCCGTAGGAGTATTTATAATTTCAGCAATAACCTTTTTCAATTGTTCCGGTGTGTTCGGCATTTGTCTAAGTAAGAAATCAATATCTACCGTAACCCTGCTATCGAAATCTGTAAGTGAATAGATAAATAATCCACCTTTTAGGACAAAGTTTTCTGCATATTTTGATTTTTCCAAGCGACGCAAAAATTCTTCTTGGCAGAATAACTGTAAACAAAGTTGGTAGCTTCTTCCGCTTTCGATTGCTTTATTTTTTAGCCTTGCAAGTACAGATGCTCCTATATCAGCCATTCAACAGTACCTCCATCAATTCAGTTACTTTTTTGTACACACGCAGTTGTTTCGCATATTCCGAAAGCCTACGCAAATCTTTTTGATCATCATTTGCATATGCATTTACGGCTTTACTGAACAATTCAGTATCTATTTTCCTTCTGTGCTTAAACATATCACAAATAGTGCGTTCTCTGTCGTAAATGAAATAAGGTGTTTTGTCCTCTCGAATCTCTGTTCTGCCGATATTATAAATTTCATCTTTTACATAATAAATTTTAATAGGTACAGAAGTGTTCAGTTTCCTAGAAGCAGTTCTCGGAACAGTAATCGACCAAACTCTTGGAACGAAATCACTGTATCCATAATGAAAAAGTGCCGATTCCATACTAATCACAGCATCTGGTATAGTGGAAGCGATAATTTGCTCATCTGTAAACTCTGAACTTGATGCAATTTTGTAATATCCTTGACTCACTCTTTCGAGAAATCCCGTTGCGTACAGTTCATATATTTTTTCTCTTGGAATGCCTTCAGCTATGAACATAGACATTTTAGCTATTCCGTTGTTTGAATCTATTATTTTTTCTACAATTCGTTTATAGTCCAATTTTAACCTCCACAAAAGATAACAACTATTTTGATTTGTTTTCGTTTATAGTATATCACAATCATTTTGAAATCACAATATAAACAGTAACATTATCAAAAAAATGTTATCCTTTTTCAAGGCTCGAGTTGTCATAACTGGCAATGTTTGAGACGATAAGAACATAAAATCTCTGGTGGAGTTTGATAAAATAGAAAATTTTTACGGATTTCCGATTTTTTCGGAAGTCCGTTTTTACTTTTCGAAATATTTTTGAAATTTAGGTGTCCATTTGCACTCGCCCAGTTCAAACAAGTGAGAGGACTTTTCAAAAACAGGGTGTCATTTCAGGCTGCCAATTCCAAATATATGAGAAGAATTTTTGAGCCCCCCCAGAAAAGCTTTCTCAGTTCAAACAAGTGAAAGGAATTTTTCCTAAAAACCCTAATTTTTCCTTCTCTCAGTTCAAACAAGTGAAGGGAATATTTTTTGAATCACAGATTTTGGGTGTCCAAATCATACCCCTTTGTCCTAATGAGTGACGGGAATAAAAATTGAAAGGAGTTTTTATATTGTCAAGATTATCAAAGAAAGCAAAATCGGAATGGTCGCTCTTTTGGAATGAGGAAACTGGCAGACGGGGATACAACGAATTGTGTCGCAAATGCCGAAACGAATGTAAGCAGAGTTTTCGAGCAACGGTCATTCATTGCCCGAATTATCACTCCAAAAGAAGTGTCAAAACAGCACCTAAAAGCGACAAATTCAGCGATTCGAGTTAAGGCAAAGAATTACACTCGGACAAGTTTTGAAAGCTGTATAAAAAGAAAAATTGCGGTTTTCAGCACCTTATTGATACAGAAAATCGAAGAACGGAGGAAAACAAATTGAATAATAAATTTAAGTGGTGGGAAGCCGAAACCTTTGCTTTTGTGAGAGTCCCGAAAGCCATTTTATCAAATCCGGCATACAAGGAGTTATCCGCAAATGCTGCACTGCTTTACGGAATACTGCTTGATCGAATGAGCTTAAATCTATGGGAACTGCGGATAAATATCTTGACCGAAAAAAATCACCTGACAGATTAAGGTGGTCTGAGGAAACGCATAAGCGAAGATATGAGAATGACCGGGTTCTGGAGAAATCGGCTTTCTTCCATATTGATAATCGCAGAAAGATATGTTAATATTTTTTAATAAAATTTTACTTATGGGAGGATGATGAAATATGAAAAAGTATGTTGCAATCATTGCATGCATATTGTTCTGTGCCATTGTTATGAAACCAATGGATGCACATGCGGTGACCTTTAAGGAAGCCAAGGTTTATGAGGTCTCAGATATGACACATTATGATCAGGTGGTTGGTTTATCATGGCAGGAAGACTGGAATATTGATAAGAATGCAGGGGTATCCGAGCAGAAGAGTTATGCGAAATTTACGTTGAATAAGAAATCATATGTCCGCATTAAGATGGCAATCACGAATAGAGAGGCATTTGCGACTCAGGATTATTTCAGATTATATGCCAATGCGTCTATGACGACTCCACTGACAGACAATGGTATAGATTATGATAAGGGTGATGACTGGTTTTTGTTAGAACCGGGCACTTATTACATGGAGTGTGGAACGAAGACATATATGAGCAGTTCTTCAAAGCATACCACCAAGATTATGATTGGTGCAGTTCCGGAAGCGGGCGCAATCAAGGTGACTAAGACACTTAGCGCGAACGGAAAGTCTGTAACTATTTCGGTACAGCAGAAATTAACCGATAAATTTCAGTATTTGAAGTGGAAAGAGGGAAAAGAATCTAATAGTTTAATGGTAAGTGTAACCGGAGAGGCAATTGATCCGGAAACACAATCCTTTACCGTGACAAAGAACGGAACCTACACGATTCTGATTACACCTAATACTACGGTTGCGTTTGATAAAACAGTCGAAAAGCTGCTTTTTGTAGAGGTTAATGAAATCGGTGCTGCTTTGAAGAAGGGAACGACATATAAGGTTGGCAATTTAAAGTACAAGGTTGTAAATCCGGATTTGAACGGAAAAGGAACGGTTATGGTAACAGGTGTTGTGAAGGAGAAATCCTCTGTAACCATTCCAAAGACAGTTAAGATTAAGAATCACAGATATAAAGTGGTAAAGATTAACAAGAATGCATTTAAGGGCAAGAGCAAGATTAAGAAGATAGTTATCAAGTCTACTTATATCAATTCCGTCGGCAAGAATGCAATTAAAGGAATTAATAAAAAAGCAACCATAAAGGTGCCAAAGAGCAAGCTGACAAGCTATAAGAAATTATTTAAGTCCGGTACGGGTTACAGAAAAACAATGAAAATTAAGAGATAAAGAATAAAGACTTGTTAATCAGGATAATCATAGTTTTTAAGGTTATCATGAGGGTCCGGCCGGATAGCCGGACCCTTTATTATATTCTGGGGTTTAACCGGTCATTTTTTTCTATACTTTTTGAAAACGGCTGAGTATAATAGTAATAGTAACCATGGGAATATTCCAGGGTTGTAACTGTAAGCTGAATAAGGAAAGGGGTATTGACAGGTATGGATGGAAAAGGAAAACTTGCACTTGGAACGATGGGAATGAATTTCGGAAATAAAGAAGACTCACTTCGTACAATTCATACAGCAATTGATAACGGTATACATATTTTTAATACAGGTGATTTTTATCAAAGAGGAGAATCACAGGTGGTACTTGGCGAAGCACTGAAAAATGTTCCGAGGGAGGAAAACTTCGTTTCACTTAAATTTGGTGTAACCTTTAGTATGACAGGTGCCAGACTTTATGTAAGACCGGAAACTATCCGACCGCAGTTGGAGGCTGCGCTTGATAAGATGGGGCTGCAATATGTGGACCTTTATCAGCCGGCAAGACAGGATATTGCCATTCCCGTAGAAGACATTATGCAGGAACTGGTAAAGCTGAAAGAAGAGGGGTTGATTAAACATATCGGCTTGTCTGAGGTTGATGCTGATACGCTTAGAAGAGCTCACAGGATTCATCCGGTTCATAGTGTTGAGGTGGAATACTCTTTGCTTAATCGGGAAATAGAAAAGGAATTAATACCGACAGCAAAAGAACTGGGAGTACAGGTTGTTGTATACGGAGCCGTAGGACATGGCGTTTTGACTGACAAAGTGATGAACGGTACTGTTATGAACCCTATGATGGCAGGAAAAATATTGTCACCTCTCAATAAGAAAAACAATTTGAAGATTTTGAGCGCGTTTGCCGAAACAGCTAAACAGCTGGGACTTGCTATGAGCGAACTTGCATTAGCGTGGACACAGGCAAAGTATGATAATATTTTATCCCTGATTGGTACGACGAAACCGGAGCATTTCATAAGCTCGATAAATGCTGTAGAGACAAAATTGGACAAAAAAACGATTTCAGAAATTGAGGGTATGGTTTCTGCGGAAACAATGAAGGGATATCGCATCCGCAAATGGATTTTTGAAAACGGTGTTGGGAAAATGGTCATGTAAAAGAAGCGGAGAGAAGCATAAAAGAGGTGTGTGTCTATGAAATATGAAACAACCGAACAGATGGCAGAAAGGATGGGAGTTACTGTCCGGACGATTCAGAAAAGAGCAGCAGCAGGAAAGATTCCGGGAGCGGTCAAGACGGGACGTGACTGGAAGATACCGGTAACATCAGACAGCCTGAAGCAATATATACCGATGCCCTTGTTGAACAGCGTGTTTCCGCTGGGAGAGTGTCAGGAATATATAAAGCACATTTCAAATGAGCATGAACGTCGGATTGCATTGGGAGAATACTATTATTTCAGCGGACAGGCGGAGAAGGCGGTAAGGGTTGTGGAGTCCTATCTTTACAGTAAGAATGATGCCCTCAGATACTCGGCAGCATTGATTTATGCATTTGCGAATCTGACCTGTGATCATATTGCGCATACGCAATTCGCGCTGGAGATTGTAAGAACAGAGCTGAACAGCGATTTGCAGGCAAATTTATCTCCGCAAAGCCGTGCGCTGGCTGTTCTCATGTCAAAAGCAGCAACTGTACTTCTGCATATACCTTTTACGGACTTGCCGGATCTAGGTGAGTATATGAAGTATCTGCCCGGAGGATTAAAGATGTTTGCTGGCTATGTGTGGGCACATGAAACATATTTGGAAAAGAACTATGAACGCAGTCTTGCAATCGCAGATATGACACTTGCCATGAGTGATGATATTTATCCGATTCCTGCAATCTATGTACATAATGTCGCAACAATGGCATTGATGAATATGATGCGTATTGATGAGGCGAAGGAACGTCTGGCAAAGGCATGGTCCTATGCGAAACAGGATCATCTGATTGAGGCCTTTGGTGAACATCATGGACTTTTGCAGGGAATGCTTGAGGTTTATCTGAAAGAAACAGAGCCACAGGTCTTTGACGAAATCATTGATATTGTTTACCGATTCAGCTTCGGCTGGAGAAAAATACAAAGAATGATTGTAAATAAAGAAGTGGCAGACAACTTATCTACAACCGAGTTCGCAGTGGCAATGCTTTACAGCCGCAACTGGACGATAAAGGAAATTGCACGCCACATGGGAATGTCAGAACGGACGGTAAAACATTATATTACGGTAATCTATGAAAAGCTGAGCGTACACAGCCGGAGCGGAATTGAACAATTCATGCTGCAGTAGCCGTGTTCGCCTGGCGAACCGAAGAAATGCGGAAAAGTGCGGTTTTTGGTAAAAAAATTGCACTTTTTTTTGCCTGAATGGACATTTATAGAAAACGCCGGAGGATATATAATAGTAGTAGATGATGTTAAGCGAAGGGATGGATGTATATTATGAAAAAATCACTACGAATCATATGCTCACTGTTACTGTTTAGTTTTTTGACTTTTGGAATGAGCTTCGAGACCCGTGCGGCTTTGCCTGCGAGCGGGAATTTAGGCCCTAACGGAAGTGAGAGCAGTGTGACATACACACTGGACAACGGAACCCTGACCATTACAGGAACGGGTCCGACAAAGGATTATAATTATACGGGAAGTCCGTTTTACAATACCATGTGTCAAAGCTTCGCTATTACTCTGCGGACACATCGGTTGCTACCGTAAATGGCAGAGGAAAAATAAAGGCAGTTGCACCGGGAACGGCGAAAATCTATGTCATCGCAGAGAACGGTGTGAAGGCAACAGTGACAGTGAGAGTGGTTAAGAAAAAGTAGAGACGGCGGAATGAAGGAGATTCATATGAAGAAAATAGTGTATCTGTTACTCGGGATATTATGGGTACTGACGGTGTCTGCCTGTACAGGCGCGTCAGAGAGACCGGAGACGAGCAAAGAAATACAGCAGGAAGTACAGGTCACATCGGAACCGGAAAAAGAAGCACAGAACGCATCGGAACCTGTGGAACAGCAGGAACAGGCGGTAGAAAATGCAGAAGCTTTTGAGGGTGTATGGAATCGCACGGAAGAGGTATCGGGCTGTGCGGCGCAGATTGAGATTACGGACCAGAATGAAGAAGGTTTTACGTTTTATGGTGATTTTTATTATTACTCTCATTCCGGATATTTGGAGGGAAAAGCGTCCTTTACTGCACCGAATGTGGCAATCTGGGAATACACACCGGATTATATGCCGGATGAATCGGCAGAGGAGACTGTGTCACAACAATATATGAAGTTTGAAAAAACGGAGGAAGGTTTGATTGTTTCTGCATCTGCAGCATCTTCCGAACTGGGACTTGGGATGCATGTTTTCGCAGACGGTCTCTATATACAGGGAGAGCCTGTTTATACCAATGCCACTGTCTTAGAGGATAATTTTACTGCTCAGCAGCAGGAAGCATTAAAAGAGCTTCTGGGAGCAGAGTATGATGAGTGCTTTAAAACGGTTGTGGAGGAAGGCGTTCTTTTCTCTGCGCCGGTCGTGCTTGAGGACGGAACCGGGGCAACCTTCTATGAGGCGTTCTGGCCGACGATGGGCGGCTATGCGTTTGAGCTGCTCGCATGTGAAAACGGCGACTTGTATTTTGACACGGAGTATGAACCTGTTGCATGGGCAACCAATGTGGATGGCGCGACAGATTATCCGGTATATACACCGGAAGAATAAATATATGACAGGAAAACAGTTTTGACAGAAAGTCATCTGGTTATATTATAAAAATAAAAACTGGATATTTTTATACAACCAAAATCGTTTTACAATCGATTTCAGTTGAAGGAGTCAGGAGTGAAATGATGAAAAGGATGGCATTGATTAATGATTTGTCCGGATTCGGGAAGTGTTCGCTCACGGCAGCACTTCCCGTTATTTCTGTCATGGGAATACAGGGATGTCCGCTTCCGACAGCGATTTTGACAGCCCAGACGGAATTTGATGAATATATTTGTGATGATTATACGGACAGGATGGATAATTTTACCGCACAGTGGAAGAAGATGGGAGTGACGTTTGACGGAATATATTCCGGTTATCTGCAGGGAGCGGAGCAGATTGCAAAGGTTCTCCATTTTCTGGATGAATTTCAGACGGAAGACAACATTTATCTGGCAGATCCGGTACTCGGAACCCAGGGAAAACCGTATGCGATGTGCAGCTCCGGGATGATTAAGGGGATGAAGGAGCTTGTAAAGCGTGCAGATGCCGTGACACCGAATCTGACGGAGCTCTGTATGCTGGCGGATGCAGATTACCGGGAACTGACAGCTCACCGAGGGGAAAGCGGTTATGTGAAGAGAGTGGAAGGGGTATGTGCGGGGCTGCTTGAAAATAGCGAAAAGCCGCAGTCGCTGATTGTAACAGGGATTATACGTGAGCATGACGGAAGAGAATACATAGGGAATCTGGCAATTTCCGGCAGGGAAAGCCGTTATGTTGAAAATCCTTACACGGGCGTGCGTTTTTCTGGAACCGGGGATTTGTTTGCCTCGGTCATCAGTGGTTCGCTCGTCAAGGGGGGTAGTGTTTTTGAGGCAATGGAAAAGGCGACGGATTTTTTACGGGAAGCGATTGGGGAAGCGTCGGCAGACGGAATTCCTTCAGTGCATGGAGTGTATTATGAAAAATATTTATCAAAATTATTATGACCGGAAAATAAAATATATGTCGATGACAGGTGTTTTTGCCGCGCTGATTACTCTGATGACAGCTTATATATGCCATGTTCCGATTGGAGCAAACGGCGGTTATCTGCATTTGGGGGACGCGTTTATTTATCTGGCTGCAGCCATGCTTCCGGCACCATACGCTCTGGCAGCGGCCGGAATCGGAGGCGGACTTGCCGACCTCCTGACAGCTCCGGCGTGGACACCGGCGACCGTTATAATTAAAATGCTGGTAGCGTCGCTCTTTACCTGCAGGGGAACGCATTTTATCAATAGGAGAAATGTAGCAGCGACGGCAGGTGCATATCTGATTTCCGGAGTCGGTTATTACATGGCGGAATACGTCCTGTTTGAAAAGGGCGCGGTTTTTGCCGTGACAATGGTGCAGACAATCGTCCAGTCACTTGGAAGTGCCGTGGTCTTTATAGTGTTCGGACTGGCACTGGACCGTGCGGGAATGAAAAAAAGATTTCTGTAGACCTGCGGAAAAGCGGTCGGATTTGCACAAAAAAATAAGAAGGTTATAGCCGATTTGACTTTACAGAATGCACGGAATTAGTGTATTGTTGATATAGAGGCCGATTTTTGAAACGGAGAGATAAACCTGCGGATGAATGGGATGCATCTGCAGGTTTAAAAATATTTATAGCGGAGGAAAAATATGAGTCAGATTAATTATATGAAGGAGCTCGGGCGCGCGCTTGAGAACTGGTATTTTGCAAAAGACAGCGGTTCGATAACTCCGGTCTTTAATGTACTGAAGGAGGGACTGGAGAACGACATGCAGTTTATTATTCCGGTACATACACCTGAGTCTGCGGAGGAGATTTCCGTGGCAGTGAAGGATTTGAAGTTTAAGGAACTGGAATCCACGAATCCCAAGCTGAGAGGAAAATACTTCATACCTCTTTTTACAAGCCCGGAAGAAGTGGATAAGGGCGAGGAGACGGTTGTTGTTAATTGTACATTCCGTGAGATGCTGACAGTGCTTGAACACAGACCGGGATGTTTGGGCTTTGTTGTGAATCCGTGGGATAAAAAGCTTGTACTGAACAGAGAGACACTGGATGCGCTGCAAAAACATGAGTCAAAATCGAGTATCAGCTTCATAAGCGGAAGCGTTCTTTATGTGTATGCGGATGCGATTGTGAACGCTGCAAATGAATCGCTGCTCGGAGGCGGCGGCATTGACGGAGCGATTCACAAGGCTGCAGGTCCTATGCTTTTGGAGGCGTGCAGGCAGCTTGGCGGATGCCCGACAGGAGGAGCGAAGGCGACGGGCGCGTATGAGATAAAGAATGCAGACTATATCATTCATGCTGTCGGTCCGAAATATTCGGGAGACGAAAAGGATGCGAATCTTCTTGCAGCCTGCTACATGAATTCGCTTGAACTTGCGTGGAAGAATCAATGCATGAGTGTGGCTTTCCCGGGAATTTCCACAGGCGTTTACGGTTATCCGCTGGAGGAGGCGGCGAAGATTTCTCTTGCAGCCGTGGTGCGCTGGTTTGAAATGCATCCGGACGTTGTTCTGAATGTATATTTTTGCTGTTTCCGTCAGGAAGAGCTTGATGCGTATAAACAACTGATTCAGAAGCCGTAAGGCGGGGCTGAATTGGAATGCAGCCGTGTGAAGAGTACGGTTTCGTATAATTTAGTAAAAGGTGGGACAAAAATGCAGAAGAAAAAGGGAAATAGTATACGGACCAAGCTGATTATGATTGTTGTTCCGATTGTCGTGGTGATTGTCATTGCGTTCTTTGTGCTTGCGAGAAACATGGTTCTTAAGATATCCGTGGAGCAGATGCAGGCACAGTCACAGACATTCAGCGGAAAGATTGATGAATGGACGGGACAGATTTTCAGTGAACTTCAGGTCTATAAGGACAGCATTGAAGAGGGCGGATTTGCCGATGATGCCGAGATTTTGGCATACATGGAGACATCTCTGGAAAAGAACGAGGCATATCCGGTAGGCTTATATATGGGAGATGACAGTGGGGTTTATCTGGACGGCTCCGGCTGGGTTCCGGGAGATGACTGGGTGCTTGTGGAACGTGACTGGTATGTGGACGGTAAGGATAATGAAGAACTGGCATTCGGTGAGCCGTACTATGATTCCATGACGGGAGATGTGTGTGTGAGTGCTTCCGTGAGGATGGATTATCCGAAGGCGGTTCGTGTTCTTGCAACCGATGTCTATCTTGACTATGTGGCAGGACTGGTGAATGACATTGCATCGCAGAATAAGCTCGGTGCCTTCCTTGTAACGGGAACATCACAGACGATTATTGCACATCCGAATACAGAAATGCTTGCAACGACACTTGACACAGATGGATATGACAAGCTGTATGCAGAGGTTGCCGGGGCAATTTCCGGCGGTCAGGAAGGGATGCTTTCCTTAAAGGGTGATGACGGCAAATATTATGTGACACTCAATCCCGTGAAGAATACCGACTGGTATCTTGTCACTTATACGACGGAGCGGGAAATGTTATCTGATTTGCACTGGATGGAGCTGTACATGGTGATTATCGCACTGACTGCAACCGTTGTGCTCCTTTTCGGAATTCTCCGCGTGACGGGCAAGGTGGTAAGACCGGTACAGAAGATGACAACTGTAATTGACCGGATTGCAGAGGGCGATTTTTCACAGAATATAGAGGCTTCCGGCAGTGACGAGATTGCTGTCATGAGCAAAAATATGCAGATGTTTATTTCGCAGATGCAAAACACCATAACAGATATCACTGCTACGGCTGAATGGCTGAATAAACAGTCGGTAAATAATGAGCAGGTTTCTGATTCCCTGATGGTTTCCTCAAAGAATCAGGAAGCTTCCATGGAAGCCCTCAGAACGCTGGTGCAGGAGCTTACCGGAGAGGCAGAACAGGTAGCAGCACAGATGGATGACCTTTCGGAACTGATTCGCCGGACACATACGGACGGAAATCAGGCGAGAGAGCTCATGCAGGAGAGCGTTATGATGTCACAGAGCGGTAAGGAGGATATGGGACATATCAATGAAGGTATGGAAAATATTCATTCTTCCATGAATCAGCTTGCAGAGCAGATTGCCAAGGTTGGTGCTGCGATGGAGCAGATTGGTGAAATGGTTAACATAATTATGGATATAGCAGAGGAGACGAATCTGCTCTCCTTAAATGCTTCGATTGAGGCGGCGAGAGCCGGAGAAGCCGGAAGAGGATTTTCGGTGGTTGCGGAGCAGATTGGCAAGCTGGCGGCAAACAGCAGCACGGCGGCAGATGATATTGCAAAGCTTACAACGGATATCCGCCAAAGTGTGGAGAAAGCGGTTGTGGACATGGATGCCAGTGTTTCCGAGGTGGAAAAGAGCGTGACTACGGTTACGGCTGCAAGAGAAACCTTTGAACAGCTCTATGGCAAGGTGGAAGCGACAAGCCGTCGCGTGGACGAGATGATTGAGCTTGTAAGTCAGGTGGATGATGTAGCCGGCCGTCTGGATCAGATTACGACGAGCCAGCAGACAGCAGCGAGCCGTATTTTATCTTCGGCAAACGATATGAGTGAGAATACACAGACAGTTTCCGTAAACAGCACGATTGTTGCAGAGAGTGCGCAGGAACTGAAGAAGGAATCACTCGAGCTGATGGATAAGATGAATCAGTTTAAGGTATAAAAAATTATAATAAAGGCAGTATGAAAATGAAAAAAGAGAATTATAAAGCACTGTTACCGATTGGCGTATTTATTGTGCTGTATCTGGGGCTGGGTATCATATTTGAATATGTGCTCCGAATAGAAATGGGATTTTACAATATTCCGATTGTGGTTATTTTCCTTGTCGCGCTGCTCGTGGCGTGTCTGCAGAATCCGGATTTGAAGTTTGACGATAAACTGGAGATTATGGCGAAGGGAGCCGGCGATAAGAATATTATTACGATGATTTTGATTTTCCTGACAGCAGGTATTTTCGTTGGAGTGGTCGGAAGGAGCAGTGCAGAGAGCGTGGCTTACTGCCTTCTGTCCGTGATACCGTCGCAGTTCTCGGTGCTTGTGCTTTTTGTCGTGAGTGCCTTCGTGTCACTTGCGATGGGAACAAGTGTCGGCACGATTACACTCATCACACCGATTGCAGTGGCGATTGCGGGGAGTACGGGGTTTGAGCCGGCATTTTGTGTCGGAACGGTGGTCGGTGGAGCCATGTTCGGTGACAATTTGTCTTTTATCTCCGATACAACCATCGCAGCGTGTAACGGGCAGGGATGTCATATGCAGGATAAATTTAAAGAGAATTTTGCGATTGCATTGCCTGCAGCACTTGTAACAATGGTAATCATTGTATTTAAATCAATCGGAAATGATGTAGGAACGGCAACTCTGCCGGATTATAATCTGATTCAGATTCTTCCGTATATTCTGGTGCTGGTCGGCGGTATCGTCGGGATGAATGTGTTTGTCGTTCTTTTAATCGGTATATTGACAGGCATTGTCATCCGGATTTTTACCGGAGGAGTTGAGGCTGCGGCCATTCTTTCGGACATGGGCTCCGGTGCATCCGGAATGTTTGAAACAGCGATGGTGGCGATTCTGGTTTCTGCTATATGTGCCCTGATTCAGGAATACGGCGGATTTGAAGCACTGCTTTCTCTTATACGGCGTACATTTAAAGGGAAAAAAGGCGGACAGCTCGGCATGGGACTTCTGGTTGGTGCGATGGACATTGCAACGGCAAATAATACGGTTGCCATCGTCATGGCAAATCCGATAGCAAAGGAAATCGCGAAGGAATACGGTGTTTCGGCCAGAAAGTCAGCATCCATCCTTGATACGTTCTCATGCGTATTTCAGGGCGTGATTCCTTACGGAGCACAGATGCTGGTTGCCGTATCTGCAGCAACAGAGCTTGGCGCAAGCGTGTCGGCGTTCCGGATTATGCCGAATTTATTTTATCCGTACATCCTTTTGGTAAGCTCGCTTGTTTTCATTTATCTGATACCGGATAAGAAAAAGAAATAGAAATAGAATATTAAAAAAGGCTGCCTGCAGAAATTACAGGGCAGCCTTTTTTGAGGGCAACTTTACGGTGCATTTCTCCGGTGATAGGGAATTATTCGTCTCTTTCGTCGGAAAACAGGCACGGACCGGTCTCATCATTCAGCAGATCCTTACACGGCGTACACTCGCAGTCGACATATGTATCACCGACTTTTACGGTTGCACCGAATTCGACCGGAAGGTCAATCTGTATTTTCTGTGAAATCACAAAATCACACTTCCCGTTCACTTTTCCACTACATTCCTGACAGGTGTTGTTAATAACCGCTGAGCCCCGGCATTTGACCGTAGCAGGGCCGGTTACGGCGTAAGGACTGATGGAAACAGGGAGACAGACGGTTGCAGACTGCGAACCGACGGTGGGACAGGTTTGATTGGAGGGTGCCATACTTTCATTCATGTTCATATAAACTCTCATTTCATATATTTGTTATTTTATTATATGTGCAAAAGAAAAATACGTGCAGTTTTTTTATTTTTCTTTCGCACCAAGGATATACATGGTATACTGTCTGTAGTTTAAAAACGATTTTATCAGAGAAAGTAGGCGGTGAAAATGCACGCAGGCTCAAAGAAGTCAAAACCGGTACAACAGTCGAACTGTGATACCTGTATCAATTATGTATATGATGATGATTATGAATGTTATTGTTGTGAAATGAATCTGGATGAGGACGAGATGGCGAAATTTCTGGCAGACAGTTTTCGCGACTGTCCGTATTATCAGCTTGATAACGAATATCTCATTGTAAGACATCAGATGTAAAAATAAAAAGTGATAATCGAAGGGTGAACCTTCGTTTATCACTTTTTTCTTTAAAGAATCTTCGCAAGGAAGGACTGAAGCCGTTCGCTTTGCGGATGATCAAAAAGCTCGTTTGGTGTATTTTCTTCCAGAATCTTGCCCTCATCTATAAACATGACACGGCTTGCAACCTCTTTTGCAAATCCCATTTCATGAGTGACGATGAGCATTGTCATTCCGTTCTTGGCAAGGTCTTTCATAACTTCAAGAACCTCACCGACCATTTCCGGGTCGAGAGCACTTGTCGGCTCGTCAAACAGCATGACATCCGGATCCATGCAGAGAGCACGGACGATGGCGATACGCTGCTTTTGTCCGCCGGAAAGTTGGCTTGGGTATGCATTTGCCTTGTCCTTCAGACCGACTCTCTCCAGATATCCCATTGCCATTTCGTTTGCCTCTGCGGTTGACATGCCCCGAAGCTTGATAGGAGCCAGGGTCATGTTTTCCAGAATCGTTTTGTGAGGAAACAGATTAAAGTGCTGGAATACCATACCGATTTTTTGACGGTACTTATCAATACTCATATGCTTGTCGGTAATGTTGTTCCCCTCGAAAAAGATATTTCCGGAGGTTGGCATTTCCAAAAGGTTCAAGGAGCGAAGGAAGGTTGATTTACCGGAACCGGAAGGTCCGATGATAACTACGACTTCGCCTTTGCGAATGTCCGTTGAAATATGGTCAAGTACAAGACCGCTTCCGAACGATTTGCACAAATCCTCAATGTGAAATAAGGTATTATCGCTCACTGTTACGCAACCTCCTCTCTAATAATCTCACAAAGTGCGTCAGAATCATAACCAGAGCCAGATAGACGAGTGCAACTGCAATCAGTGGCAGGAATGCTTCGTATGTACGGCTTCGTATAATATCACCGCCTCTGGTAAGATCCATCAGTCCGATGTATCCGCAGATGGAGGTTTCCTTTAAAAGAACAATAAATTCGTTGGCAAGTGCAGGAAGTACATTTTTAAATGCCTGCGGAATGATAATGTACCACATGGTCTTCCGATAGGAAAAACCAAGGCTTCGTCCGGCCTCAAACTGTCCGTTGTCGATGGACATGATACCGGAACGTACAATCTCAGCTACATAGGCACCTGAGTTGATACCGAAGGTGAGAATGGCAACCACCACCTTGTCAAGACTTGTCGAGGCAAAGATGACATAGTACATAATGAGTAACTGTACCATTGCCGGGGTTCCGCGTATAATGGTCAAATAAAGATTACATATGATATTTAATATTTTCAGAGACCCTGTTTTGTCATAGGTGGAACGGATGATTGCCACAAAAAAACCGAGTGCAATACCGATAATAACGGCGAAGAGAGTGACAACGAGTGTCACCCCTAAACCTTCGACCAGATACATATAACGGTTATCATCTATGAAATTGTTTTGAAAACTTGCAATAAAATCATTCACGACGGTTCACCTAATTTTTTCTTACGATAATAACCTGGGTTGCTGTGGTATATGAGTCCGTAAAGTCAATGTTCTTAAGACGATCCTCAGTAACTGTCATACCTGCAACACCGATGTCGGCTTTGCTTGACTGAACAGCATTGATGATGGAATCAAATTCCATGTCTTCGATTTTGAGTTCATATCCTAACTTGTCACAGATTGCCTGTGCCATGTCAGCATCGATACCTACGATTTCATTGTTTTCATAGTATTCATAAGGTTCAAATGCTGCGTTAGTAGCCATGGTAAGTGTTCCGTTGGAACGGTCTGTGTCAGCCGGTGATTCGTAAGGACAGGTTCCTTTGGTATCATCTCCGATGTAGTTGGAAACGATCTGGTCGAGAACTCCTTCGGATTTAAGCTCTGCAAGGGCTGCGTTGATTTTTTCTGTCAGCTCTTTGTTGTCCTTGGAAACTACAATTGCATATTCTTCCAGTGCGAAATCTTCCTCGAGAATCGTGAGGTCTGAGTTTTTCTCAATGAAAGCCTTTGCCGGCTGCTCGTCAATGATGACACAGTCGATTTTGCCCTGCTTTAATGCCTGAACAGCGTCATTGCCCTTGTTGAAACGCTCGATGGTGGAAGCAGGTACGGAGGAATCCTCCGGATCTTCATAATCGGTGGCATAAAGGTCACCTGTCGTTCCGAGCTGGACTCCGATGGTTTTGCCCGGGAGGTCATCTACGGAAAAAACAGTGTTTGGTGCTGCGTCACTGCCACAGGCAGTCAACATAAGTGTCATGCTGCATGCGAGAGCAAGTGCAGCAAATTTCTTTAAATTCTTCATAACATTTCTCCTTCTTATTTATATATGTTTATTGAATTCTTTGTCTAGTATAGCAGAAGGTGTATTTTAATACAATAATTGAATTGAAAAACTGTGACAAATAGGGTACAATTTTTGTAGATTTCTGCATAAATATACAAAAAGAGGAAAGGGGATAGTGTATGATTTTAAAATGTAAAAACTGTGGTGCCAACGCGATATACGCTCCGGAAAAGCAGTCTATGTTCTGCCCGTATTGTGACAGCGTGGATAGTGAAGAGCCTGCTCCGGGTGAGGGAATGAATTTTTGTATCAACTGCGGCGGAGAGCTTGACCCGGGGGATTATAAGTCGGCTGTCCGTTGTGAACATTGCGGATCTTATGTTATTTTTGAAGAACGAACGAGCGGAGAGTACGAGCCGCACCTGATTATACCGTTTAAAATCGGTAAGAAACATGCGCAGGAATTAGTAAAAAAAGAGTTTGGCAAAAAGCCATTTCTTCCGTCTGACTTCCTGTCACAGGGAAAGCTGGACACGATAGACGGAATGTATGTACCGTATTTCATGTACGACTTCGATTGCGACTACAGCTTCCGGGGTACCGGTCATGTTGTCCGCACGTGGAGGTCGGGAGATACTGAGTATACGGAAACCTCCGTATTCCGCGTGGAGAGAGAAATGCAGGTTGCCTTTGAAAAAGTTCCGGTGGATGCTTCGATTGCGATGGCGGATGATGTTATGGAACTGCTGGAGCCTTTTGAATATGCGGCTCTGGAGCCGTTTGACATGAAGTACATGTCCGGCTTTTCGGCTGAAAAGTACAACATGTCGTCGTCTGAGCTTGAACCAAGGGCAATCGGCAAGGCAAAAAAGGATGCCAGAGAGCTGATGGATAAGACGATGACCCAGTACACCTCGATAATAGACAGACAGGATGATGTGAATTTTACCAGGGAACAGGACAACTATTCACTTCTTCCGGTGTGGAATTATAACTATACATACAAAGGAAAACCGTATCTTTTTAAAATTAACGGTCAGACCGGAAAAATGAGCGGAAAACCTCCGATTTCCGTGCCTAAGGTGCTTGCGTACAGCGCAACCGTGTTCCTGGGAACGGCAATGGTCGGCAATCTGATTAATCTGATACTGGGGGTGTTGTAATATGAAAGAATATATCAAAAGATTTTGGGTGTGGTACGCGCTTATCGCTGTGCTTGCTGTGGTTTATCTTATTCTTAATATCGGTTCCGGAAAGGGAGCGGTGGATTACAAACGCACCAATACAGAATGTCTGACGGATGAACGTGTATTTGACATGGCGGATAAGCTTTCCGATGAGGAGGAGGAAGACCTTCGCGCTCTGATTGCCAAAAGAGAGAGCCAGATAGGAGTCGATATTGTTCTTGTGACACTCGATGACCCGGAGCTGGATTCTGATGAGGAAATGATGGAATATGCCGATTATTTTTGCATAGATAATAAATTTGGATATAACAAAGCAGTCGGTGATGCGGTTATCTATGT
The DNA here is from genome assembly GCA_964519385.1 of uncultured Kineothrix sp. Classification (GTDB taxonomy): domain Bacteria; phylum Bacillota; class Clostridia; order Lachnospirales; family Lachnospiraceae; genus SVFI01. The sequence goes on along the minus strand of CAZFLR010000011.1, from coordinate 29,568 downwards.
TGACAACTGGTACAACGGCTATGTATGGATGTGTACCAGCGGTAAGGCACATGAAAGATACAGCTCTTCCATGATTGATAATGTGATTGACAGAGCCTGTGCGGTTGTAAATGCGAATCCCTACAAGGGTTACGAACGTTATGTAAATCAAGTCTGGGCGGATATGAGCTCAACTCTTGGTCTGGGCAACGTGCTTGCACCGGGAACGATATTTATTGTTGCACTCATTGTGACAATTATTTATCTTGTCGCTAATTTGTCCGGACGCAAAGGAAAAAAGACAACGACAGCCAAGACGTATGTAGCGAGTACCGGACAGCCGGCACTGCGTAACTCACAGGATATATTCCTGACAAAGCATGTCAGCAAACGACGGATTGAGAGCAGCTCCGGCGGAGGCGGCGGAGGCGGAAGCCACAGAACGGGCGGACACTCCTTTGGCGGAGGCGGAGGCCGTCATTAAAGCATAATTTATCAGTTCAGATGAAATGCCATATTGAGTGCTTCGGAAATTGTAAAGCTGAGTCGCTTTATGGTTGCGTCAATGTCTTTGTTTGTGACGTACATATTGTTGAAATCCTGAAATGCTTTCAGGGTTTTGGATTCATCCGCGTTTAAAAGAGCAGAGGAGGCATCCAGAAGATCAAGGGCACTCCGGACGATGGTGGCAGCGTCAACAACAGTCGGAACACCGATGGCAATCACCGGAATCCCAAGAGATTCCTTTGTGAGGGCATTTCGGTGGTTTCCGACACCTGAGCCCGGAAGAATTCCGGTATCAGTAAGCTGGATAGTGCTGTTGAGACGGCGGATGTTCCGCGCTGCGAGAGCGTCAATCACAATCATGAGATCGGGCTTTGTCTGTTCGATGACTCCCTTGATAATCTCGGCTGTCTCCATTCCGTTCTGCGCCATTACACCGGGTGCAAGACTGCTGATGGAGTGCACGTGCTCCCGGTTGTAGGCGGCTTTGCCGTATTCCTGTAAAATGTGCCGGGTAATGCAGAGATTATCTATGACTTCCGGGCCAAGTGCGTCGGCGGTGACATCACGGTTGCCGAGACCGACGACAAGAATGGATTTTTCAATATCCAGATTGGGAATCATATAGTGGAGCTGATGGGACAGCTCTCTCGCGATTTCCCGGTGGTATCCGTCATCTGCCTGTGCCATGTCGGGAGCTTCCATCGTGATATAGCGTCCCATGGGTTTTCCGATGGCGCGAGCCCCGTTTTTGGTTGTGATAAAAACGCGTGTAATTTGCGTATTGCTTTTCTTGTGATAACTTTCCTGCACCTCGACACCGTGAATGGATGAGGCGGAATCCTTTGTGCTGTTTTGGACGCTTTCGTGCGCTTCCAGTGCGAGGTCGGTACGACTTTGAGAAGAAAACATACAGACTCCTTTCAAATGTTTGATTATATATAAAAAGTATTGGCAAAAAAAACGTTTTTATGTATTGACAAAAATGGAGAGAGGATTTATTATAATATGCGTGTGTTTACATTAGTTCGTCCGTGTCCGGCATAATGTGACACGTGAAAGCATATTAAAGTGAAACATTACATGGGAGGTGTAGATCTTGGCTAACATCAAATCTGCAAAGAAAAGAATTTTAGTAACACAGGTTAGAACAGAAAGAAACAAGGCTATCAAGTCAGGTGTTAAGACCGCTGTGAAAAAGGTTTATGCAGCAATCGAGGCAAACGATAAGGCAGCAGCAGAAGATGCATTAAAGAATGCAACAACTGTAATTTCTAAGGCAGCTTCAAAGGGTGTTTATCACAAAGCAACTGCTTCAAGAAAAGTGTCTCGTTTAGCAAAAGCTGTAAACAAGATGGCATAATAAGTATAGAAATGTAGAAGCATTCGGGTCCCGTCAGCCCGGATGCTTTTTTAGTTACATATTCTGTGCCCTTTTGCATAAAGATTATTATACGGAAGGGAGAGGTAAAGGATGAGGAACAGACGCAAACACAGAATGACGGAAATTATCAGAACAGGAATTTTGCCGGTGCTGGCAGGATGCCTGCTTTTTTTATATCATCTGCCGTGGACGTGGATGCAGGAGCATGTCTTGCTGCTTGCATACGGCAATGAGAAGGCTTTGGATACGGACAGCGTGATTTCTGAGACGATTACTGCGCACATTCCGCTTTACAGCTATGCACGCTGTGATGGCTTCGCTATGCTCTCGCTGCAAAGCAGTCTGAACGAGGAGGATATTTTACTGGCAGAAGGACGTGATGAAGAAAAACAGATGTTATTTGATGAGGCGGTAGAGCTGGAAAACGCACGGGCAAGAGAGGAGGGAACAACGGAGGCAGAAGAAAAAGCGAAAGATGTGACAGGTGTGACAGAGAAGAGGGCGGAAATCGATTTGGCGCAGTATGGTGATTTCGACGCATTTTTACGCGCATTTTATGTTGTGGATAAAACCACCTATATCACGGAAGAAGAATTGAACGGAATTGATATGTTAAATTTAGATTTAAGATTGAACGGGGCGGATGCAGAGTTGGGACCACAGATACTGATATATCATACGCATTCACAGGAGGGATATGCGGATTCGGTGCCGGGGGATGCATCAACCACGGTCGTGGGTGCAGGGGAAAAGCTTGCGAAGATACTGGAGGAGGATTACGGAATCAGTGTTCTGCATCACACGGGAGAATATGATGTGGAGAACAGGGATTATGCCTATGCAAATGCACAGCCGCAGCTTGAAAAGATATTGCAGGAGAATCCTTCGATTGAGGTGGTGATTGACCTGCACAGGGACGGAGTTGCCGACAGCACGCGTCTTGTGACGGAAATTGACGGGAAGCCAACGGCGCAGTTTATGTTTTTTAATGGCCTCAGTCGTCTGAAGTCCACGGGCGAAATACCGTATCTGGAAAATAAAAACAGAGCCGGAAACCTTGCTTTTTCTTTCCAGTTGCAGGTCAAGTGCATGGAATATTACCCGGGGCTTGCCAGAAGTATTTATCTGAAAGGCTACCGTTACAACATGCAGTACAGGGAAAAAAGTCTTCTTGTGGAGCTGGGTGCGCAGACCAATACTGTGGAGGAGGTTTACAATGCGATTGACCCGCTGGCAAAGGTTCTTGCGATGGTGCTTTTGGGTGAGGAAATAGTGCTTTTGGAATAGATAGAAATGTGTTATAATACTATAGTATGGTCTGAAGCGGAGGAAAAGAGTCGTCCGCGCAGGCAGGAAATGTACTTTATATTTGGATAAAAAGAGGAATTGTGTATGAAGGTGGTAATTTTAGCGGGCGGATTCGGAACGAGATTTTCAGAGGAATCCGGTTATAAACCGAAGCCTATGATAGAAATAGGCGACATGCCTATTTTGTGGCATATCATGAAGGAATATTCATATTACGGTTATAATGAGTTTGTTATCTGCGCAGGATATAAACAGCATATTGTCAAGGAGTGGTTTGCGGATTATTTTTTACATACCTCGGATGTCACCTTTGATTTTACCAGGGGACAGGAGGTTATTGTCCACAATATGCGCTCGGAGCCGTGGAAGGTGACGGTTGTGGATACGGGATTGCATACCATGACAGGCGGGCGTATCAGGAGGGTGCAGCCGTACATAGGAAATGAACGGTTTTTGCTGACCTATGGAGACGGTGTCTGTGATGTTGATATCTGCAAACTGATTAAATTTCACGAAGAACATGGGAAGACGGCGACACTTACGTCCGTGCGCCTGAAACAGCAGAAGGGAATTCTGGATATCGGAGGCGATAACGCCGTGCGTTCCTTCCGCGAGAAGAGCATATCCGACGGCGCACTGATCAATGCCGGATATATGGTGCTTGAGCCGGAGATTTTTTCTTATATTGAGAATGATCAGACGATTTTTGAACAGGACGTTATGGAAAAACTGGTTCAGAGAGGGGAGCTTATGTCTTATACCCATACAGGCTACTGGCAGTGCATGGATACCAGACGTGAAAAGGATATCTTAGACCAGCTTTGGGAGAGCGGACATGCACCTTGGAAAAAATGGGAGGATTAACCCGATGTTTGAAAATAAAACAGAGACACAGGCAAGAGAACATATTTTAGAGCTTGTAAAAGAATATTGTGATACATTTCACGGGAAGAAAGAAGATTTTTGTGAGGGTCAGAGAATCCCGTATGCCTCCCGTGTATATGACCATGAGGAAATGTGCAATCTGGTGGACAGTGCACTGGAATTCTGGCTGACCAGCGGAAGGTATACCGGAGAGTTTGAGAAAAAATTTGCACAGTATCTCGGAATCAGATACTGCTCCCTCGTAAATTCCGGTTCCTCGGCGAATCTGCTTGCATTCATGGCACTGACATCTCCGCTTCTCGGGGACAGACAGGTCAGACCGGGAGATGAGATGATAACGGTGGCAGCAGGATTTCCGACGACAGTAACACCGGCAATTCAATACGGAGTGGTGCCGGTATTTATAGATGTGACACTGCCACAGTACAATCTGGACGTAAACATGTTGGAAGAGGCACTTTCTGAGAAGACGAAGGTGGTGATGGCAGCACATACACTGGGCAACCCTTTCGATATTGTAAAGGTTAAAGCGTTTTGCGAGAAGCATAATTTGTGGCTGATAGAGGATAATTGTGATGCACTTGGCACGGTCTGTGAGATAGACGGTGAGGAAAAGCTTACGGGAACCATTGGTGATATCGGTACTTCAAGCTTTTATCCGCCTCATCATATGACGATGGGAGAAGGGGGAGCCGTGTACACGGACAATCCGCTTCTGCACAAATGCATCCGTTCCTTCCGTGACTGGGGAAGGGACTGCGTGTGCGCGTCAGGACAGGACAATCTTTGCGGGCATCGCTTTGAAGGACAGTACGGAGAGCTGCCTTACGGATATGACCATAAATATGTATACTCCCATTTCGGTTACAATCTGAAAGCGACGGATATGCAGGCTGCAATCGGTTGCGCGCAGCTTGAAAAGTTCCCGGAATTCGTAAAGAAACGCCGTCACAATTTTGAACGGCTGTATGAAAATCTGAAGGAAACCGGAGATAAGCTGATACTGCCAAAGGCGTGTGAGGGCTCAAAGCCAAGCTGGTTTGGCTTCCTGATTACCTGCAGAGAGGGTGTTGACCGCAGGAAGGTTGTGGAATACATAGAGGAACACGGAGTACAGACACGAATGCTGTTTGCGGGCAATTTGCTCAAACATCCGTGCTTCGACCAGATGCGCCGGGAAAACAAAGGCTATCGCGTGGCAGGAAGCCTGAAAAATACGGATATTATCATGAACCGTACCTTCTGGGTTGGCGTTTACCCGGGAATGACAGACGAGATGATTGATTATATGGCAAAGGTTATAAAAGAAGCAATTGATTTGGAGTGAAGTGAAGATGAATCAGAAGATGATTACAATTACTGTTCCGTGCTATAACGAAGAAAAAAACGTAAAGCCGATGGCGGAGACCCTGGTTAAGATAATGGAATCCATGGATTACCGGTTTGAAATCATATTCACGGATAATTGTTCCACGGATGCCACACGGGAAGAAATAAGAAAAGTGGCTGCTGAGGATAAAAGAATTAAAGCTATTTTTAACAATCGTAACTATGGGGTTATTGACGGACGCTCCAGTTATAATATGTGCCATTATATAAGCCGGGAAGCGGATGCAATGATACATATTCCCTGTGATTTTCAGGAACCGCCGGAGCTGATTCCGGAATTTATTAAATACTGGGAGGAAGGCTACAAGGTGGTCTGCGGACAGAAGACGGCGAGCAAGGAGGGAAAGGGAAAATACTTCCTGCGTCAGGTGTTCTATAAAATTATTAAAAAGCTGTCGGACGTTCCGCAGTATGACAACCTGTCAGGAATCCACCTGAGTGACAGGGAGGTTATAGAGCAGTTTCTGAAGATAGACGAAGATATCGAATTCCGGTGGGCAATTGCCGATATGGGGTATGAGGTGAAAATGATTCAGTACACGCAGGAAAAGCGCAAAAGCGGAAAATCCTCTTACAATTTGTGGAGATATTTATCCTTTGCCATTTCTTCTCTGATTGCAACCTCAACAGCGCCGCTCCGCCTTATGACGGTGGCAGGAGCGATTATGTCCATGATTAGCTTTGTCATTGGCGTTGCGTATTTAATATTTAAGCTGGTATTGTGGAACTGGTTTCAGGCAGGTGTTGCCCCGGTGCTGATTGCAGTTTTATTCTTGGGCTCGGTTCAACTCCTGTTTTTGGGCATGATTGGAGAGTACGTTGCCACGATACTCAGAAAGGTTACCAAAAGACCGGACGTTATCGTGAAAGAGAGTATTAACATGGAACCGGAAAATTACCGGGAGTGGAAATAAAATGAAAAGGTTTCTGTTTGGCGATGAAAAAACTGCAATGAAGAGCAGCTATATCTGGAATTCACTCGGTGGGATGCTGAATGCCTGTCAGTCCGCAATTTTGCTTATTGTCATAAGCAGAACAAATGCGCCGGAGGATGCGGGGGTTTTTGCGATTGCGTATGCCATTGCAAGTCTTGCACTTACTCTGGGTAATTACAGCATGCGTAATTTTCAGGTTACGGATGTAACAGAGAAATACAGCGCGAATACATATTTTTCGTCCAGAATAGTCACGGTGTTTTTTATGCTGCTGTTAATGCTCGGTTATATTTGCCGGGGAAGACTGTCTCTGGGCTATTCCGTCTCAAAATGCATGGCAATCGTCTGGATTGTCATGTTGAAGGCGGTAGATGCAGCAGAGGATATTCTGCACGGACTGCTTCAGCAAAACGGGAGACTGGATATTGCGGGGAAATGCCTGACAATCCGTTATGTAATTGTTCTTACAGCTTTTTCGGCAGGGCTGATAATCAGCAGAAACCTCAGCATCTCAGCATTTGCTGCATTTCTTGCTTCGATGCTGTGGTTTGCGATGACCGTGGCGTGGATATTGCCATCGGGATTTATAACTGTCAGACTTAGGGATAAGCAGATATATTTCCTTCTGAGAGAATGTGTCAGCCTGTTTCTGGGTGGATTTTTGACAATATACATAGCAAATGCACCCAAATATGCAATTGACGCGCATATGACAGAAATGGTACAGGCTTGCTTTAACTATATTTTCATGCCGGTATATGTGATTAGTGTGCTGAATGCGTTTATATATCAGCCGGTTCTGAATAAGATGGCTGTATGCTATGAAAGAAAAGACTATAAGGCTTTTTATAAGCTGTTTATGAAGCAGATAGGAATATTTCTCCTGCTGTTTATTGCAGTATTGCTGCTGGGGAGCACTCTGGGAATACCGGTGTTGTCGTGGCTGTACAATACTCCTCTGGGAGATTATAAAAAACCATTTGTTATATTAGTGTTTGGAAGTGCGTTTCTTGCCTGTTCGGGATATCTTGCCGTGGTTATTATTCTTATGCGCAGGCAAAAATGGCTTTTGGCAGGATATCTGCTGTCGGCGGTGCTGGCAATGACACTGTCGTCGCAGGTGGTAATTCGTTTTGGTGTATTGGGTGCATCACTTTTATACACAGCAACTGTTTTTGTACAGATGTGTGTGTTTATTGCGGTTTTTGTCATAACATTCTATAAAATCAGAAGAGAAGGTTGAGGGTAATATGGAATATTCAATCAAAAAAGCAGCCATGACGGGCGGAAGCGGCCCGATAGGACTGGCTCTGATAAAGCTTCTGCTTTCAAATAACATTGAAGTGCTGCTGTTTCAGAGGAAGCATTCGGCAAAGAGAATGTATTTGCCGGAAAGTCCCTTGCTAAAGGTAGAATATTTTTCGATGGAAGAGTTGGATAAATATTCTCCCGATGAAACAGATTATGATGTCTTTTTTCATCTGGGATGGTTGAGTACCAGAAAAAATGCACGTGATAATATGGAGGAGCAGGTAAAGAATGTGGTCTGCGCGTGCGAGGCGGTAAAAATGGCTAAAAAATTGGGATGTCATACCTTTTTGGGCACCGGAAGTCAGGCAGAATATGGCAGACATGAAGAGGCATTGAGAGAAGATACATTATGTAAACCGGAAACGGCGTATGGTGTGATGAAATTAAGCGCATGTCATGCAACCGGGGTGCTGTGCCGTCAATACGGAATGAGGCACCTGTGGCCACGGATTCTGAGCGGATACGGTTTGTATGATAATATCGCTTCGGTACTGATATCGGCTGTTTTAGACAGTATGGAGGGGAAAAAGCTTGTCTTTTCAAAAGGTGAACAAATCTGGGATTTTGTATATCTGGATGATATTGCAAAAGCTTTGCTGCTTATTGCACAGAAAGGAAAAGACGGTTCAAAATATCCGATTGCAAGCGGAGAGTCGCGGCCTCTCAGAGAATATCTGGAGATTCTGTGCCGTAAGCTGGGAAAAGAAAATGAGGTTGAATATGGTGTGATACCTTATTCGGAAAATCAGATTATGCATCTTTCGGCAGATATATCTTCTCTGCAGGCAGATACAGGATGGAAACCGGAAGTTGATTTTGAGACCGGAATAGAGAGAGTTATTGAATTTTATAAAGAGTGGAAGCCGGTATATGAGACAAGGTATAAGGAACTCAGAATGGAAGTGGAGGGCTATTGATTATGACTGCTCCTATCATGGTATCCGTTTTGTGCACGGCATATAATCACGAGAAGTTTCTTCGGGATGCTCTGGATGGGATTTTATGCCAGAAAACGAATTTTCGCTATGAATTAATCGTACATGATGATGCCTCGACGGATAAGACAACAGATATCATAAGAGAATATGAGAAGAAATATCCTGATATAGTGGTTCCGATTTATCAAAAGGAGAACCAGTATAATCTGACGCGCATTTATCCGACATATTTGTTTCCTGCCGTAAAAGGAAAGTATGTTGCATTTTGTGAAGGGGACGATTATTGGACGGATGACGAAAAATTACAAAAGCAGTTTGATTTTATGGAAGAAAACGGAGAGTTTTCCATGTGCTTTCATAATGCGATGAAATTAAACTGGGAAACCGGGGAGACCTGCGCACTGAATACATTTCCGCAGTCAGGGTGTTACTCTCAGGAGGAACATATAAAAGCGGGCTTGGGAAATGCATTTCCGGCATTTGCATCTTATTTTATCAGAAGTGAGTATTTAAAAACAATTCCTGACTTTTTTGTAAAATCAAATGTTTTGGATTATCCGCTAAGACAGTATTTTTCGAGTAAAGGGAAGATTTACTATATGGACGGGATTATGTCCGTGTACAGAATATCAACCCCGCAGTCCTATATGAAAAAGACGGTGACAAACGAGACGTTTTATAACAATTATGTGCTGGATATGCTGTATTTTTTTGAACAACTGGACAGGTATACAGAATTCAGATTTCATGCAATCCTCGCCGAAAAGATGGCATCGGATTACTACGGATACTGTTCCTCCATTGACCGGACGGAGGGAATGGTAAAGGCAAAGGAAAAAGGTCTGGATTTGACGGTGATAGAGGAAATATACGATAGAATTGATGAGAATACGCTGGATAAAGCAATCCCGGCACTCAGAGATGCTTCGGACCGGCTGTTTATATTCGGCACCAGCAGACTGGCGATGATATGTAAGCGGCAGCTTGACCGCCATAATATAGAGTTTGAAGGCTTTGTTGTCTCCGACGGACAGATGAAGGCGGATTCTTTCTGCGGAAGAGACATATATTCTATCAGTGAGATGATGAGCCGTTTTTCAAATCCCGGTGTGATACTTGCAGTTCAGCCTGTAAACCGGGAGATTGTAACGAGTAATTTAAAGAGGGCAGGTATGGAGGCTGTTTGTGCGCCATATGAAGTGCCCGGAAAGGATAAATTTAATGAAAATATGTAAGCAGGCATTATTTGTACAGGTAATCGACGGTATAGGAACCGTGCGCGCATGCGGATGGGCAGGGTATTATCTTTTGGGAAATCTGAGAGACAATACCATGAAGGAGATATACAACAGTGAGGCGGCGAAAAAATTCAGACAGACGCTGATTGACGGAACCTATGATTTTTGTAATGAAGAAAATTGTCCGTATATGGCAAACAATATTCTCGATTCTCAGATTATTGAAATTGATGAAATTCCGGAGCTGCCGGAAATTGTCAGCTTAGCATATGATAAACGCTGTAATTATCATTGTACGTGCTGTATTTCCCGTTCCGATGAAAAAATGAATCCGCAGGTACAGAAGAAAATTGAGAAGGAAATCCGGGAGGCATTACCGGCAGTAAAGGTTTTTTCTGCCAACGGTTTGGGAGAGATTTTTGTCAGTGACAGTATGCTGAAGCTGATTTCCGAGTGGGACCCGAAAAAAATTGAGGGAGCAGAATTTGAGCTTGAGACAAACGGTTCCCTGTTCAATGAGAAAAACTGGGAAAAGATAAAGAATATTGGGGATGCAAATTTAAAAGTTTTTCTGACCGTTCACAGCTTTGACGAGGCAGCCTACCAGTATCTGTCAGGAACGAAGCTTAAAATTGACAACATCATTGAAAACCTGAGGTTCGTCAAGAAACTGAGAGAAGAGGGAAAAATCAACTATCTTGAGATTGCGATGGTAATGCAGGAGAGAAACTTCCGAACCATGCCTGAATTTATTGACCGCTGTCTGAACGAATTCGGTGCAGATAAGGTCAGAATCCGCAGATTCCTTCCTGAGAAGGCAATGGATGAAAACATTGAATGGTTCTTTGACATCAGAAATCCGCTGCATCCGTACCATCAGGAATATCTGGAGGTTATGAAGCATCCGATTTTTAATGATCCGCGTGTATTTAAATGGACTGGAGACCATCTGAGCAACCGCGGGGAAATTCCGGCGAAAGCAAATTACCGTGTAATGAAAGATTTGTTCCTGATTGACAACGTCGGAGAAAAGATTTGTAATTACCTCAGGGAGAGAGGCATCGATAAAATTATTCTGTACGCAATCAGCGATATCGGAAAGGCACTGATAAAGGTTCTCAAGGATCAGCCAATCACGATTGAGTATGTGTATGACCGCAACACGAAGCTGACGGAATGGAATGGCTATGAGGTGAGAAAGCCGCTTCATGAAAATCTGGTGCAGACAGAATTGCCGCTCCTTGTCACATTGATTGCAAGACACAATGAAATGGTGGAGTCGCTGAGACATCTCGGATTTGAGGGCGAGATTTTGTGCCTCGATGAGATTCTGGAAAATTTCCGCTCGTAAATGGGAGCCGTAGATTAGAGTTTCTGAAAAAATAAGAGGAAATTATATGAGCCAAACGAGTTTTTATACACAGCAGGAGCTGGCAGAAATCGGATTTAAGTCCTGCGGGAAAAATGTGAAAATCAGCCGCAAGGCAAGTCTTTACAATGTGTCTGAAATTTCTGTCGGAAACAATGTGCGGATTGATGATTTCTGCATTATCAGCGGGAAAATTGAACTTGGAGATTATATTCATATTTCTGCCTACACGGGACTTTTCGGCGGAGAAACCGGCATTATCTGTGAGGATTATGTCACGATTTCCTCTCGATGCGTGGTTTATGCGGAAAGTGATGACTATTCAGGCGCGGGAATGACGAATCCGACGATACCGGATGAATTTCGCAATGTGAGCAAGGGTAAAGTGCTCATGAAGAAGTTTTCAATAGCAGGCAGCGGAACCATCATCCTTCCGGGAGTGACTGTCGGGGAAGGGGCTTCCGTCGGAGCGATGAGTCTGGTTAACAAAAATCTGGACGAGTGGAAGATGTATGCGGGAATTCCCGTAAGATGCCTGAGACCCCGAAAACGAGACATGCTGGAGAAGGAGCGTTGTTTCAGGCAAAGAGAATCATAAAGGATGAGAGGGATATTTGTGCAGCAGATTAATGTAACGAAATCGTCTATGCCGTCCTTAGAGGAATACATAGAAGAAATCAGACCGATGTGGGAATCCCACTGGTTGACGAATATGGGACAAAAGCACTGTCAGCTTGAGGAAGAGCTTTTAAAATATCTGGGGGTGTCCCGGATTTCTCTGATGTCGAACGGACATATGGCACTTGAGCTGACTATGCAGGCACTGGGACTCACCGGAGAGGTGATTACGACCCCCTTTACCTTTGCGTCCACGACACATGCGATAGTGAGAAATAATCTTACTCCCGTTTTTTGTGATATTAAACCGGAGGATATGACGATAGATGAGCAGCAGCTTGAGAGTCTGATTACGGAAAAAACCACTGCGATTCTTCCGGTTCATGTATATGGAAACTTATGTGCGACGGAGGCAATCGAAAAAATTGCAAAAAAACATAATTTAAAGGTCATCTATGATGCTGCCCATGCGTTTGGAGAGAGCATAAACGGCAAAAATGCAGCAGGCTTCGGAGATGCATCCATTTTCAGCTTTCATGCCACGAAGGTATTTCACACGATAGAAGGCGGAGCGGTCTGTTTTCATGACGAAGAGCTCGGCAGACTGTTGTATCAGTTGAAAAATTTTGGCATCAAAAATGAAGAGGTTGTGGACGGAGTCGGAGCAAATGCCAAAATGAATGAGTTTCAGGCGGCTATGGGGATATGCAATCTTCGTCACATTGATGAGGAAATTGAAAAGCGGAAACGTGCGGATGAGAGATACCGGGAGAATTTGTCCGGAATCAGAGGAATCAGGCTTTTGCAAAAACAGACGGATGTTGTATCAAATTACGCGTATTTTCCGATAATCATTGAGGGGAACGGTGCGCAGAAGAGAAATGAGGTTTATGATTTCCTGCGCAGACACAATGTATATACAAGAAAATATTTTTATCCGCTTACAAGTGCCTTTCAGTGCTATGCAGGCAGGTTTCATCCTTCGGCGACCCCGGTTGCTTTGGAGTGTTCCGAGAAGATATTAACCCTTCCGCTTTATGCAGGACTCACCAATGAGGAAGTGGATGCAGTCAGTGCGCTGCTGACAGAGAGTATGGGCTGAGAATGAGAGATGAAAAAGAACATGTTTGATTTATCATTTTATAAAAATAAAAGAGTTCTGATTACCGGACATACAGGCTTTAAAGGAACGTGGATGTGTAAGGTGCTTCTGCAGGCGGGGGCGGTTCTTACGGGATATGCCCTGAATCCGCCGACAAGTCCCGGACTTTTTGATTTGTGCGGGGTAGAAAAACAGATGAATTCGGTTTATGGTGATGTCAGGGATTTACCGCATCTTCGGAGCGTGTTTGAGGAGTTTCGGCCTGAAATCGTTATTCACATGGCTGCGCAGCCGCTTGTGCGCACATCCTATGAGGAGCCGGTGTACACGTATGATGTAAATGTGATGGGTACGGTGAATGTTCTGGAATGTGTGAGGTCGTGCGAAAGCGTGAAATCGTTTCTGAATGTGACGACGGACAAGGTATACCGGAATAAAGAACGTGAGCAGGGATATCGTGAAGATGAGGAGCTGAACGGGTTTGACCCGTATTCCAATTCAAAATCCTGCTCGGAGCTTGTCACATCTTCTTACATGAATTCCTTTTTAAGGGAAAAGGGAGTGGCGGTTTCGACTGCGCGTGCGGGAAATGTGATAGGCGGCGGTGATTTTGCAAAAAACAGGATTGTACCGGACTGTGTCAGGGCAGCGGAGCAGATGACACCGATTATCATCCGAAATCCGAAATCCGTCCGTCCGTACCAGCATGTGCTGGAACCTGTTCTTGTTTATTTGATGATATGTGCAGCCCAGTATCAGAATGCTTCGCTGTGCGGAAGCTACAATGTGGGGCCGGATGAGTCGGAATGCCTGCAGACAGCGGAACTGACGGAGCTGTTTTGTGAGTGCTGGGGCAGAGAAACGGGGAAAAAACCGGAGTGGTGCATAAAGGGCGACGGCGGACCTCATGAGGCAGGATATCTGAAGCTTGATTGCAGCCGGCTGAAGGAAATCTTTGGCTGGCATCCGGTGTGGAATCTGCAAAAAACCATGGAAAAAATTGTCCGGATGGAGGCTGTAAGAATCCGTGGCGGAGATTTAGCAGCATGTATGGAGGAACAGATTACAGAATTTTTGAAAGAGGCAGAGGCATGAGTGGAAAAATACAAGTATTAGATTGTACATTGCGCGATGGAGCATACGTGGTGAACGCAAAGTTCGGCGAACCGGCGATGCGCGGAATTATAAAGAAAATGCAGGACGCAAATATAGATATTGTGGAATGCGGATGGCTCAAGGACACTCCGCACGAACCGGGGACATCTTATTTTCATGTGCCGTCGGATTTGGAAAAATATCTGGTCCGGAAAAATCCGAATACCACCTACGTGGTGATGATTGACTGGGACAGATATAACCTTGATACACTTCCGCCGTGCGATGGAAAATCCATAGATGCAATCCGGGTTGTTTTTCCGCAGAATAAGTTCAGAGAAGGGATTGCAAAGGGAAAAATCATACAGGAGAAGGGCTATAAGGTGTATTTTCAGGCGGCAAATACGCTCGGATATACAGATGAGGAGCTGGTAAGTCTTGCGGAGGCGGTAAATGAAGCGCGTCCGGTAAGTCTTTCCGTTGTGGACACCTTCGGTGCCATGTTTAGTGAAGATCTTAGCCATATTGTTACCATCCTCAATCAGCATCTGAATCCGGAAATCAGGCTGGGCTTTCATTCGCATAACAACCAGCAGCTCTCGTTTGCCATGTCTATGGAGTTTGTGCGGATGCTGGCAGAGACAAAGAGGGATATTGTGGTCGATGCAAGTCTGTGCGGAATGGGCAGAGGCGCGGGAAATACAACGACAGAGCTGATGGCAAATTATTTAAACAGCAAGTGGCAGGCAAACTACAACATGAATGTAATTATGGATGCCATTGACATGTATATGGGATATTTCACAGAACGGTATAAATGGGGATATTCGATTCCGTATTTTATTTCGGGAATGTACTGTGCACATGTAAATAATATTGCATATCTGACGGAGAATCACAGAACAAATGCCAGAGATATGCGGAATATTATAGAGTCACTTTCGGAAGAAGAGCGAAAAAAATACGATTACGATCTACTCGAAGAGAAATATATAGATTACCAGAGCAAAAAGGTGGATGACGAAGCGTTTTTGCGCAGATTTGAACAGGAATTGAAGGACAGAAAGATATTGCTTCTGCTTCCGGGGAAATCACTGCTGGAGAAGGAGGCGGATATCAAAGCCTACATCGAAAAATATCATCCGGTCGTGATAGGAATCAATGCGATATCAAAGCAATATTCATATGATTACCTGTTTTTCAGCAACAGTATCCGGTATGAGTATGCAAAAGATGTCTATTCGGACATTTTTCAGGCAAACAGAAGAATTGTCGCGTCCAATATCAAGACGGTGCCTGAGGATGGAGAAGATATCGTAAATTTCAATCTTCTAGTAGAACGCGGATGGGAGCATTTCGACAATTCGGGAATTGTCTGCCTGCGTCTGCTCAACAGAGTGCACGCGACGGAGGTCACGCTTGCGGGTTTTGACGGCTTCAGTGATGAGTATTCGGAAAGCTATGCGGATGTTTCTCTGCCACATTTAAATCCGGGGAAGAAATGGGGAGAATTAAATGAGGAGATTAAGGACATGTTTCGTCATTTCAGGGAAAAAACAGCAGGCGACATGTCTGTGGGATTTGTGACAGAGAGCAAATATATGGATGAATCGGAGAAAATAAATGATTAAGGTTTCGGATTATGTGATAAAAAGGCTGGAGGAAACAGGTGCGGAGCATATGTTTATGCTTCCCGGCGGCGGAGCAATGCACCTGAATGATTCGCTTGGCAAAAGTAAAAAAATACAGTATGTCTGCTGTCTTCATGAACAGGCTTGTGCAATTGCAGCGGAAGCATATGCCCGTGTGAATAATAAAATCGGACTTTTGATGGTGACGACAGGTCCGGGAGGAACCAATGCCCTGACGGGTATAGCCGGAGCATATCTTGAGTCCACACCTGTTTTTGCCGTTTCCGGTCAGGTGAAAAGAGCGGATATGATCAATCAGCAGGGAGTGCGTCATCAGGGAATGCAGGAGCTGGATATCATATCGGTGGTAAAACCAATTACAAAATACACAGCTCTGGTAACAGAGCCGGAAAGTATCAGATATCATATGGAAAGAGCGTTGTATGAGGCGACACACGGACGTAAAGGTCCGGTATGGCTGGATATTCCTCTGGATGTACAGGCTACCATGGTGGATGAAAATTCCCTCAAGGGCTTTGAGATTCCGGAAGAAGAAAAGACGGAAGGACTGGAAAGTGCGGTGCTTGAGGTGATTGACAGGTTAAACAGTGCAAAACGGCCGGTTTTACTTGTCGGAAACGGAATCCGTCTGGCAGATGCACAGGAGGAGCTTGCGGAGCTTATGGAGGTTCTGGGAATACCTGTGCTGACGACATGGAACGGCATTGATATGGTGGAAGAAGATAATCCTCTCTATTTTGGCCGTCCGGGCGGACTGGGACATCGCTACGCGAATTTTATCCAGCAGAATTCGGATTTCTTCCTGAGTATCGGGGCGCGACTGAATCTTCTGCAGACGGGATACAATTTTGACGGCTTTGCAAGAGCTGCTTTCAAGGTTATGGTCGATATTGATGACGCGGAGCTTCACAAGGTAAATGTAAGACCGAATCTCCCGGTTTGTGCAGATGCCGGGGAGTTTATAAGGATGCTGCTGCGCCATAAGGATAAGCTGGTGAAAAAAGAGCGGGCAGACTGGTTTGCATATTGTAAAAAGTGCAAAGAAAAGTATCCGATTGTGAAACAGGAATATTGGGAGCAGAAGGAGAAGGTAAATACCTACTGCCTTATTGAGACGATTTCCAAATATATGACTCCGGATGATATTTATGTTTCCGGAAGCTCAGGCAGCTGTATTGATATATCCATGCAGACCTTCCGCGTGAAAAAGGGACAGAGGGTGTTCTGTACCAAAGGACTTGCCTCTATGGGTTATGGTTTTCCGTCCGCAATCGGCGCGTGTCTTGCCGGCGGAGGATGCAGAACAGTAGGAGTAAACGGCGACGGCGGGTTTATGATGAATGTACAGGAGCTTGCAACTCTGGCAAGACTAAAGCTTCCGGTAAAAATGTTTGTCCTGAGCAACCACGGATATGGTGCGATTAACGCGACACAGACGAATCTGTTTGACAGCCACTATGTAGCCTGCAATGAAGCCTCGGGTCTTGTGATACCGCCGATAGCTTCCGTTGCAAAGGCTTTCGGGGTAAAAGCAGTCACTATTTCAGACCATACGGAGCTGGATGAAAAGGTCCGGGAGGTGCTTGACTATGACGGACCGGTGATTTGTGAGGTCTTTACGCCTATGGAGTTGACAGCCGTGCCGAAACAGATTTCTTATAAAAGAACAGACGGACAGATGGAGTCTCTTCCGTTGGAATTTATGAATCCTCCGCTTCCAGAGGAAGAACTTGAGAAAAATATGTGGATTCCAATGTATGAAAGAAAATAAAGGAGTAGGATATAAGTCATGAATACATCGGAAAAGAAGGATGTTCCATCGCTCCTCTGGGCATGGATTGAAAAGCTTTGTCATGTGGTATTTATCCAAATATTACACATTCGGATATTAGAGAAAAACTGGCAGGGATTTATGCAGTTTGTAAAATTCGGGGTGGTTGGAGTATCCAATACACTGATTTCTTATGTGTCATATTTAATATTTTATTTTCTGGGATGCCACTATCTGGTAGCGAGTGTTTTGGGATTTGTTATCAGTGTTACCAATTCCTATTATTGGAATAACAGATATGTATTTGCCACCGGAGAAGGAGAAAAGAGAGTCTGGTGGAGGGTATATATAAAAACCTTTCTCGCTTATGCATCCACAGGACTCGTTCTTGCGAACATTTTGCTTGTTATATGGGTGCAGATATGCAAAATACCGGAGATCATTGCTCCGGTACTGAATTTGCTGATTACGATTCCTCTGAATTTTATCATCAATAAATATTGGGCATATAAAAGGAATAACCGCTAGCGGCTATTCCTTTTTTTGTCCTTGAGCAGGCACAGCCCCAGAAGGCCGAGCCATGACAGGATGGTGACGGTGACCACAGGAAGTCTGCGGTTGTCTATATATTCCATTGTGATTTCATGTGTTCCCTCCCCGGCATATAAGGTCAGGAAGCCGTTTCCGAGGGACTGTGCGGTGGTTTCTTTTCCGTCCAGCTTAATATGCCAGCGCGAATCGTATGGCATAGTAAAGTTGATATAACCTGCTTCCGGCATATCAATCGTTCCGCTGAGGGAGTCGTCCGTAAAAGAGGTGACTGTGAACGGATGCTCATTTATCTTCTCGCAGAGAGTTGTAAGAAGCTCGTCATTGAGGATATACATTTCGGCATCGCCTGTTTCGTCATCATATAACAGAGAACGTCCGTCCAGAACAAAATCCGCTTTTTCGCCCTTCTTATAATCCCCGACGTACTGGAAGTCGTCCATCTTCATATAAACACTTCCGGTTTCAGGGATGGTGGCGTGAACGTTATAATCATATTTTTCTTTTTCCGTTTTATTTTCATAAATCAGAGTAAAGTAGTCAGAATCCGGATATTTGGATTCCTCCACCCAGCTACAGTTCTTTATGATGTGTTTGTACAACATGGTTTCTTTCGTGTCCAGCGTAAGGTGTGTGAGATAATTCCACATATCCTGCATGGATACGACCCTGTCCATAAGCGGTGAGACATCTTCCGGCAGATAATATGCGAACGGGAAGTAACGTCGGTTTTCATAGACAATGGTGCTGTTGTACAGAGCAATCGGTGTATGATACTTGACATCGCGGTTGTTATCAGCATAGGAAATCATGTTCATAAGCAGATAACGGCTGTTTCCGAGCGCGTACCCGAACGGAGTCTGGGTGTTTAAGGAAACCACGGCATTTGAAGTCGCGTAGCAGCCCAAATACTCACCGATATTTAACTGCTGTGCTGTCAGTGAGGTTGAAAAAATAGTGTTCGTCTTTGCCCCGGATGTCATGGCGTAATTGTCCGTCATAGGAGAGTAAACCACCAGGTGGTCAAGAGAGTCCTCCATATGCAGGTTCTTGTTTACCTTTTCGATTGCCTCATCAAGGTATGTTACATAATAGGAGCTTCCCACCTGTTCGGAAATCTGGTAGCAGGCATTGACGAAAAGTTCGAGGCAGAAGACCGTCACAAGAACCGTCCGGTACTGCCTTGGCGTAAACCTGCGCCGGAATGGTCTGCAGAGAAGTACCATATATATGAGCAGACATACCAGAGTGGCTGCAAAGGCTGTTGTATTCCGCTCGTTTTGTCCGGTTACGATATAAGAAACAGCGAAGAGGACAACCAGTCCGAGCGTTGCAAGTACTATTTTTTCCCGCGGAATTCTGTCAAGCTCACGGATACAGTCATAGCTGATGAAGCATACCAGAATTACCAGAAGGAATGCGAACCGGTTCGGTACCCCGTGCTGATAGTGCAGACCGTTGAAAATATAGTTTAAAACAGAATAATTCAGTGCCGTAAAAAAGATGGCATACGGTATCAGGAAACGAAGCTTCTCACGCAGAGGAATCTTTTTTAACAGCAGGTAAAGCACAAGCAGGAGCAGAGGGAGAATACCGTAATACAGGTTCACATTGCCCTCGTTCCATGAAATTGTGAAGCCCTCCGAAAAAATGGACTGACGGTTAAAGAGAAATTCAAATCCGTTAAACAGATAGGATTTCGGGAAAACAGAGTCCTTTGCCGCGTAGGTGTTTTCGGTAAAACCAAAGAAACCATAGTAGAGGGAATAAAAACTGAGCAGTCCCGTAGAAATGGAAGAGACGGCAAACAGGATTCCCTTTTTAATGAAGTCTCGAATGCTTTCAAAGTGGTACGTGAAAAAGTGAAGTACCAGGAAAAAGCAGATAAACATTGTCAGATAATACTGCAGCAGGAGTGATGCTCCGAGTGCGATAATATAATAACGCGGCTTTTTCTTTATCATTAAGTAGTCCATTCCCACAAGAATAAACGGGAACAGAATCAGCGCGTAATACCAGGAGGTATTGTTTATGATAAGCAGCGCGTAATTACAGAAGGAGTAGCACATGGCAGGAATCAGAAGCCGGAAATCCTTCTTGTATGCGCGTTTTCCGGTCAGCCGGTGTGTCAGATAAAATACAATGGCAGGACCGGTGAGACACAGCATGACAACGACGTACATTGTCAGAAATACAGAAAGATTCTCATGTGATACAAAGTAGAAAATAAAGTCAAGAACACCAATCTGTATAAAGGTGGAGGTGTTATAGCCGCCGCCTCCGTACCAGGAGTGGGCACTGATGCCTTCCCTGAGCATATCGGATATCCGATGGAGCGCAGGAAACGCAAGAGAAAGAGAATCTCCGTTAAATACGCTGAAGGAACCGAATGGCTCACATGCAAGGAAGCACATGATGGTAAGGTAACATCCGAACGGAATCAGGAAAGCAAGGAAATAAATCCGGTTTTCTGATACAAAACAGGTAACTCTGTCCACAAGGGCAACAGAGCGTCTGATAAACGGCTGTAACACTTGTGAGAGCCTGCGCCCTGACACGGAGGACAGAGACAGCAGACAGCAGCCAAAAAGTGTTAAGAGAGAGAGTACACAGCCGACAATCAGCGGATCATACCGGTAGGTCAGCACGAAATCGTGCGAGCCGGACGGAACCCGGATGGCAAGCTTGTTCTGATAGGAAATAAGAGAAATTTCCCCGGAGACATTTTTGCCAGGGGTCAGTGCACTGTCATAAGGCAGAGAGGTAATAATCGTGGAATCCTCTGTGACATCTGCCTGAATGCGAAGCCTGGTTGAGCCTGCGTAAGAAATCTGGCAGGCATTGTTCCATAAAGTGTCTGACAATTCGCGATGCACGTCGGCATTATAGTAGAAGAACTGAATCCAGAGCACCGTGTTATATATCTGAGACAGTTCCGTAGAAAATTCATAAGAATATTCCTGACCTGCCTTTACATCTCCGAAGTAGATTGAACGACCGTGAAGAAGGAGATAAAGCGGACCATCCTCCTCAGGCGTAAAATGAATGGTCGTGACGGTAGAGAGAGAAAGAGATTCATCCGGCTGGTTTTCTAAGGAAAACACCTGATTTCCGAGGTCGACCACAGAAAGTCCGCTCTCCTCCGGCAAGGTCAGATAAACATTTTCAGGAAATGTTTCGGTGTAGAGAGAGGACTCGGCACCGAGCGACTTTGCAATGGAGTTCTGTTCCGTGATATAGGTGGAGGTATCGATATTTTTTTCATCCGGCGTTCCCGGAACGGCAAAAGCGGCCGGAAATACGCATTGATTTTCATAGATTCGATGAGTGTTCGTGGTCTTCAGCAGAGCAAACTGGTGAAGATTGAGAGAGCGCGGGACTTCCTCGGTGATATCCGAATAAATATAGCGGACACCGTCAAAGGAATCACGTAAAGGCATATATCCGAAGGAAGACTCCGGCTGCTCTAACATCAGGTTAAAGCTGTAGCGGGAGTTCATGTCATGCATATAAGAATATTCAAGCGCGCTGGAATACTCCGTGCGCAGAAAATCATCTGACGGAGTGGCGACCGCCGTGTTTGTGATAACTACATCCGTCATGACCGTGTTCTCTTTGAACAGACAGAAGGAAAGCTGAAAAGCGTTGGCGAAAAGCTCAAGACACGCAACGCATAGTACCAGACTGAAAAAGGAATCTCTCTTGATGCTTCCGATGCGGTAAAGCATAAGGAAAACAGCATAAACAAGTATGAGAGCCAGCGAATAGAGAACCGAGTTGTAGTTCGGATCCTTGCCGACAAAATTCATACAAAGCAATGTCAGTCCGGCAGGAAGCAACAGTCCTGTAAGAAGCCGCGGAATCGAAAATGTGCGGATATGAGGCAGAACATTGCAGCCCAGGGAAAGCAAAAATGCAAGATATACGAAACCGAAGCAGCAGAAGCTGGTATCATTCTGATGTAAAAGGTGAAAGAAATAGCTGAACTGCTCAGAGCAGAAGGCAAACACAAGAATACAAAGAAAAACAGCATGTTTTATCCTTGTTTTCAGAGGAAACATTCTGCCGAGGAAATATACAAAGGCAAGCATAAGTGCAAAAATGCCGAAGTAAAGGTTCACACCGGTGTGTCCGATTGTCTGATAGGAAGGGGAGGTATAGAATAAATGTCTTAAGAAAAAGGCAAAGTAGTCCCCCTGAATGTTGTCCGGATTAAGCAGAGTGAAATCTGTGTGGCAGTTTGCAATAAAACGGTACATGCCCGGTATGACCGTGACGGCGGACAGGGCACAGGAGCATAAGAGAGAGAGCACCAGTTTGAAAAAGCGGTGCATCATAACCCTGACAGTACTGGTGTTGCAGAAAAAGTAGTACAGAATCAGGAACAAATCCAAAATGAGTCCGAGATAAAAGTTGCTGAACAACAGAAAAGCGTTTAAGAAGACCATCTTTTTCCATTTTCCGGAAACCATAAGTTCCTCGAGGAAGAGGAGGAGGAGAGGAAACAGCATAAAATGATCAAGGAACATAAAGTCGTTATATTGTACAAGTGCAAAGGAACTCAGTGAATATCCGAGTGCTAAGACGAGCATCATCGGGTCATATGGATTTCCCTTATAACCGATTTTGCGGTGAGTCAGATAATACAGGAAAACAGGACCGCTGAGAGCGATGCGGAGCACACTGAAAAGGGATAACAAAATAACAGCCGTCTTCTGGCTGAAAAAAAGACAGATTAGTGTGAAGGGACTGGTGAGATAATAAGCAACGGAAGAAAATAATTCCCCGCCGACAGTGCCCTTCAGGGTATAAAAATGAAACGTTCCCTCCCTGAGGTCGTGTATGATACTGTTCAGGACAGGAAGATTGATGTAAGCACCGTCCATGACAAACATACAGCCGTCACCAAACGGCGCATAGCCGAAATGCTTCATCATAAGGAGCATGAGACAAAGCGGAATGAGAAACGCTGCGATATAAAAAGTATGATTCAGCAGAAAGGAGAGCTTAGCATTTTTTCCGCTGTAAAGAGGCGGATGACTGTAAGCTAGCTCCTCTGCATCAGGTTTTAAGTTAAAGCTTGGTAAAAGAGATAATTTCATGGAGTCCTCCGTTTATTTTTTATAGAATACTTTCTCCCAATTATATCATTCTTTCTTGAAGAAGGCTATTCATTTATGGTATACTTTTGGCGGATATCATAGTATGGAGGAAATAAATGTCACAGATAGAACAGAGTAAGATTAGAAATTTTTGCATCATTGCGCATATTGACCATGGCAAGTCAACGCTTGCGGACCGGATTATTGAAAAGACAGGTCTTCTGACCCAGCGTGAAATGCAGGCGCAGGTGCTCGATAATATGGAACTGGAAAGAGAACGTGGAATTACGATTAAGGCGCAGACGGTGCGGATTGTATACAAGGCACAGGACGGAGAGGAGTATATCTTTAATCTGATTGATACGCCGGGACATGTGGATTTTAACTATGAAGTGAGTCGTTCGCTTGCTGCCTGTGACGGTGCGATTCTCGTCGTGGATGCAGCGCAGGGAATAGAGGCACAGACCCTGGCAAATGTATATCTTGCACTTGACCATGATCTGGATGTGTTTCCGGTCATCAACAAGATTGACCTTCCGAGTGCGGAGCCGGAGCGCGTCAAGGAGGAAATAGAGGATGTCATCGGACTTGAAGCACATGATGCACCTTTAATTTCTGCCAAAAACGGTATCGGCATCGAGGAGGTTCTGGAGCAGGTGGTGAAAAAGGTTCCTGCCCCTGACGGAGATCCGGAGGCACCGCTTAAGGCACTGATTTTTGATTCGGTGTATGATTCCTATAAGGGAGTGATTGTTTTTTGTCGTATCAAGGAAGGCCGTGTGAAGAAGGGTACGAAGATTCAGATGATGGCGACGGGAGCTCTGGCGGATGTTGTAGAGGTCGGATATTTCGGCGCGGGACAGTTTATTGCCTGTGATGAGCTTTCGGCGGGCATGGTAGGATATATCACCGCTTCCATTAAAAACGTGAAGGATACAGCGGTCGGCGATACGATTACGGACGCGGCAAGACCTTGTGATGAGCCGCTTCCGGGATATAAAAAAGTAAATTCCATGGTCTATTGCGGAATGTATCCGGCAGACGGAGCCAAGTATCCGGAGCTGCGCGATGCACTGGAGAAATTACAGCTTAATGATGCTTCCCTGAATTATGAGCCGGAGACATCCATTGCTCTTGGATTTGGTTTCCGCTGCGGATTTCTGGGACTGCTTCATCTGGAAATTATACAGGAACGTCTGGAAAGGGAGTATAATCTGGACCTTGTGACGACGGCACCGGGAGTAATTTACAAGGTGTACAAGACAAACGGAGAAGTGATTGAACTGACGAATCCGAGCAATCTGCCTGACCCGTCTGAAATAGAACATATGGAGGAACCGATTGTCAGTGCCGAAATCATGGTAACCACAGAATTTATCGGACCGATTATGGAGCTTTGTCAGGAGCGCAGAGGCGTATATCTGGGAATGGAGTACATGGAAGAGACAAGGGCAATGCTGCGCTACGACCTTCCGCTGAATGAGATTATCTATGACTTCTTTGACGCACTTAAGTCCCGTTCAAGAGGCTATGCGTCCTTTGACTACGAGCTTAAGGGCTATGTACCTTCTGAGCTTGTCAAGCTGGATATTCTGATTAACAAGGAAGAAGTGGATGCACTCTCGTTTATTGTGCATAAGGACGGTGCGTATGAGCGCGGACGTAAAATGTGCGAAAAATTAAAAGAAGAAATTCCGAGACATTTGTTTGAAATCCCGATTCAGGCAGCAGTCGGAGGAAAAGTAATCGCAAGAGAGACAGTCAGGGCGATGCGCAAGGATGTACTTGCCAAGTGCTACGGCGGAGATATAAGCCGTAAGAGAAAGCTTTTGGAAAAACAGAAGGAAGGTAAAAAGAGAATGAGACAGATTGGTAATGTCGAAATTCCGCAAAAGGCCTTCATGAGTGTTCTTAAGCTGGATGATAAAAAATAGAAAAGTGATAAATCAAATGAAGATGAAACAATTAAGCCTGTATATTCATATTCCTTTTTGTGTGCGCAAGTGTAATTACTGCGACTTTTTGTCTGCTCCGGCAGATGAGATGACAAGGGAAGCCTATATGCAGGCTTTGCTTTCGGAAATAGAAGACCTGAAGGGAAGCCCGGTTGCAGAACGTGACGTAAAGACCATATTTATCGGCGGAGGAACGCCGTCCCTGATGACGGAGGCACAGACAGAAAAACTTCTTGATAAAATAAAAGGTGTTTTTTTATTGACACCGGACTGTGAGATATCCATAGAAGCGAATCCGGGGACTGTGACAAAAGAAAAAAGTGAGTGTTATTTTAAAAACGGGATTCATAGAATAAGTATAGGACTGCAGTCGCCGGATAACGCGCTGCTCAAGACACTTGGCCGAATACACACATATGAGGAATTTCTCAAAACATATGCGTATGTGCGTGCAGCGGGAATACAGAATGTAAATATTGATTTGATGTCGGCACTGCCTGGACAGACGGCGGAGCAGTATTGCAACGGACTGAAAGCGGTTGCGGAGCTGGGAGCAGAGCATATCTCTGCCTACAGTCTGATATTGGAGGAGGGGACTCCTTTTTTTGAAAAGTATAATAGCACGCGTGATTTAATGCCGAATGAAGAGGAAGAGCGTGATATGTATGAAAAGACCGGAGATATTTTGAAACAATACAGTTACGAGCGTTATGAAATATCGAATTATGCAAAAAAGGGATATGAATGCCGGCATAATACCGTTTACTGGCGTTGTGAAGATTATTTGGGACTCGGACTCGGCAGTGCGTCTCTTGTGGACGGGGTTCGGTTTAAAAACACGTGTGATTTAAATGAATATATGCATGCTTGGAGAAACGGTGAGGGGAGAAGTGTGCAGCATAGGGAAGAGGAAGTGCTGACGGAAAACGCCCGGATGGAGGAGTTTATGTTCCTAGGGCTGCGGATGATGAAGGGCGTGTCGGAGGAACGCTTTTTGGCTGAATTTGGTAAGCCGATGCAAGCGGTGTACGGAGACAGGATAAAAAAGCTGCTGGGTGAGAAGCTTGTCTGTTACAGGGACGGAGACAAGAACCGGAGATATTTGGCATTAACACCGTTTGGGATTGATGTGAGCAATTATGTGTTTGAACAATTTTTGTTTTAAACGCGGGGAAGTATGTCTTGCTATTTGGAAATGAAATATGTATAATAAAAATTAGACTGTTACGTTAACCAAACCCTGTGCATAGAATAGTATAAAATGTATTTGGGAGGCTTCCCCTTGCAGACCTTTCAAAAACCTCTTTCTGAACAGGAAGAATTATACTATCTGAGATTGCTGAGGGACGGGGATACAGACCAAAAGAAGGAAGCCAGACAGATACTGATTGAGAGAAATCTTCGTCTTGTCGCCCACATTGTCAAGAAATATCAGAGTGTGGGGGAGGACGCAGAGGATCTGATTTCTATAGGTACAATAGGACTCATCAAGGCAATTGAGAGCTACGACGCGGCTAAGGGGAGCCGGTTGGCAACATATGCGGCGCGTTGTATCGACAATGAACTGCTTATGATGCTCCGCATGCGTAAAAAAACAGCGAAAGATGTCTCGATTTATGAACCAATCGGGACGGACAAAGAAGGAAATGAGATTAGTCTTCTCGATGTGATGCTATTTGAGCACAAGGATTTTGCGGATGAGCTGCAAAAACGGGAAGATATCCGAAAAATCAGAAAACTTGTGGAGACAGTTCTGCCTCCGCGCGAGAAGGAGATTATCGCTCTGCGATACGGCTTTTCCAAGGAGGAGCTGACACAGAGAGAAATCGGAGAACGACTGGGCATATCCAGAAGCTACGTTTCACGTATAGAGAAAAAGGCTCTTGCGACCCTGAAAGCAGCTTTTGAAGAAAATATGTAATGTATTCACCTGCCGGTGAAAAGAAAAGAGAGGTACTTATATGTTTGAATTAGTAGAAATACTCCAGGTGGCATATCAAGCAGGTGCATCCGACGTGCATCTGACAGTCGGAATTCCGCCGACCATGCGTCTGAACGGTCATCTTGTGAAGATGGATTATCCGGTGCTGAAACCGGAAGACACATTGGAGTTGTGTCTTGATGTACTGAATCCTGTACAGCGTGAGAAATTTGAGGAGAGAGGAGAATACGACCTTTCGGTTGCATTCCGCGGTATCGGACGTTATCGTGTGAATGTTTACAAACAGCGTGGCGCGATTGCACTTGCACTTCGTACCATTACGGATGAAATTCCTGATCCGGAAAAATTAGGAGTTCCTAAATCCATCGTAGACCTTTATCAGCGTAAACGTGGTCTCGTGCTTGTAACAGGACCTACCGGTTCCGGTAAGTCAACAACACTTGCTTCCATCATCAATAAAGTAAATGAAAACAGAGATGCACATATCATTACCCTTGAGGAGCCGATTGAGTATGCACACAGACATAAAATGTCTATGGTTAACCAGCGTGAAATCGGTCAGGATACCCTGAGCTTTGATAACGGACTTAGAGCTGCGCTCCGTGAGGATCCGGACGTAATTCTCGTGGGAGAGATGCGTGACTTTGAGACAATCAGTATTGCCATCACCGCAGCCGAGACAGGACACCTTGTGTTCTCGACACTGCATACGGTGGATGCAGCCAGTACCGTAGACCGTATCATCGACGTTTTCCCTGAACACCAGCAGCAGCAGATTCGTGTTCAGCTTTCCAACGTTATTGAGGCGATTATTTCGCAGACACTTATTCCGAACATAACAGGAGACGGACGTTGTGCAGCCTTTGAGGTAATGCATGCTACATATGCGGTGAGAAACCTGATTCGTGAAGGTAAATCCCATCAGCTTGATTCCATTATCCAGACAGGTAAGAAGGAAGGTATGATGACTCTTGACGATTCACTGCTTTCACTGTACATGTCACGTAAAATCTCAAAAGAAGACTGTATCCAGTTCTCACGTGATCCTGAGAAGATGAAAACCAAAGTATTCTAATTTTCTGACAAATAAGACATATAAACCGGCTGCGTATTCTGCGCAGCCGGTATTCTAAAAACATTTATTTTAACATTTCGAGTTAGATTCAATTTTTTTCACACAATTTAAAATCAAATAAAAAGGAGGTATGCTTTTGTATCAGTCTATTTTATCAGGAGCTTATCACGGAATGGAAAGCTATCTGGTCCAGGTGGAGGTGGATGTTTCTAACGGACTTCCTTGTATGGAGATGGTTGGATATCTGGCAAGTCAGGTGAAGGAGAGCCGCGAACGCGTGCGTGTCGGAATAAAAAACAGTGGTTATAAAATTCCGGCAAAGAGAATTACCATCAGCCTGTCACCGTCAGACATACGAAAAGACGGAAACGGTTTTGACCTCGCGGTTGCGCTTGGGCTTCTTGTTGCCATGCAGGAGGTGCAGGTCAATGAGGTGAAGGTGCTGGTTCTGGGAGAACTGGGGCTTGACGGAACGGTGAAGAAGGTTCGCGGAGTTTTACCGATTCTGCTAAAGGCAGCAGAGGAGGGAATCAACTGGTGCATCATTCCGGGAAGCAATGCTGCGGAAGCAGGTTTTGTGCAGGGGATGAACTGTATCGGGGCAGATACACTCGCGCAGGCATTCTCGGACTATCTCCGGATCGTGAAAACCGGAGAACAGCCGGAAAATATGATAAAGGCAGAAGTACAAATTCCGTCAGATAATAAAATAACAAGCGGTTTTAAAGATTTTTCACAAGTGGCAGGACAGGAGCAGGCAAGACGGGCTGCAGAAATAGCCGTGGCCGGAGCGCATAACCTGCTTCTCTTTGGACCGCCGGGGAGCGGGAAGACGATGATAGCCGAACGGCTCCCGGGTATTATGCCCATGATGACCTATGGGGAATGTATGGAGGTCACAGCTATCCGGAGTGTGCTCGGCGAGCTGGAAGAAGGCAGTGGCACGGTAATAGAGAGACCGTTTGAGACTGCACATCACACGATTAGTGCTTCGGGGCTGATAGGAGGAGGCTCTGTTCCGCGCCCCGGGGTGGTAACACGCGCACATAACGGGATTTTATTCCTGGATGAGTTCGCAGAATTTGGCAGAGAAAAGCTGGATTTACTGAGACAGCCTCTGGAGGAAAAAAGAGTAAGGATAGTCAGAAAAAATTACGCATGTGATTATAAGGCAGATTTTATGCTGGTAGCGGCGATGAACAAAGGTAATTTGAATCTAATACGGCATCGGAAAAGAGGTTCATCGTTATAATTTTTGATATGGCTTGATTACTGGGAATACGATAATTTTGCGTATGTTCAAAAAAATTCATTTGAAAAAAATTTGAATGCTGATTTTGAAATTTGGATTTTTGGATTTGGAGTTTGAAACCCAATTAACGATAATGGAAAGTAATCGTTATATTATATTCTATCGTTAAATCATAAAATGCTTGACTTTTTCTGAGTTTTGATAATTACTTGTAC
>CAZFLR010000010.1:0-69233 GCA_964519385.1 uncultured Kineothrix sp. | reverse complement strand
AATGGGCGGAGAAGGATTCGAACCTTCGAAGGCATTGCCAGCAGATTTACAGTCTGTCCCCTTTGGCCACTCGGGAATCCACCCATGTAGAGCATATATTCGCTCTGACAATATGAAATGTTAGCACACTCAATGCTAAAAATCAAGAAAAAATTACTTTTTTATATATTTTTATGCTTTAACAGTATTACTGAGGTCGGCGGAAGCGACACCTGAATCTTTCCGGCACTCACCTGATACATCTCCTTTTCGGTTGTATAGCCATCTGCATGCGTAAGCATAAGACGTTCCATAACGGCTTCTCTCGGAACACCGTATTCCCACACGGTAAGTTCCTTGGTTATCTCATGATAATTATTGTTTACCATGATAAGCATCTGCTCCTCTTTATTAAAACGTGCATATGCAATAAAATTATAATCCGATAAAGCCTTTTTAATGGAACCGGTTTTTAATTCCGGATTTTCTTTATGAATACGAATCATCTCTTTATGGAAGGCAATCAGCTCATGGTCTTCCCGTCCCCACGGATACGTTCTCCGGTTATCAGGATCCGTAAATCCGCACAGTCCGGCTTCATCGCCATAGTAAATCGTCGGTGCACCCGGCCATGTCATCTGCACGGCAACTGCCTCTCGCATCACAGCCTTGTTCACATCCCAGTTAGCTGCTTCACTTCCCATTGTGTTAACACGACCGACCTTCTTGTTTGTACGGGTAAGAAAGCGCGAATGGTCGTGATTGGATAATTCATTCATTGCCACCTGAAGAGAAGGTGTCGTAAATGCTGCGCCGTGATGAATCATTGCTCCCCAGAAGCTGTCCGCATTCCCGTAAAGATCTTCACGGTAATCGTCACTGTGCTTCTGCATTCCGGTCAGAAACCATGTCAGAGGCTCCATAAACGCATCATAATTCATCACCGTATCCCATTCACAATTCTCTATCCATTCCTTCGGAGAACCGTAATGCTCTGCCAGAACAATGGCCTCAGGGTTCGCATCTCTGACTGCATCATGAAAATCTTTCCAGAAACGGTGATTCATCTCCGGCGAATGCCCAAGGTCCGCTGCCACATCAAGTCTCCAACCATCCACATTATAAGGCGGTGATACCCATTTGCGTCCAATCTCAAGCACATAGTTATAAAGCTCCTTAGAGCCCTCGTAGTTGAGCTTTGGCAGCGTATCATGTCCCCACCAGCCGTCATAGGTCGGGTTGTACGGCCAACTGTTTTCATCATAAAAGTGGAAAAAGCTTCTATATGGGCTCTCTGCTGCCACATAGGCACCTTTGTCGTAGCCCTCAAAATTTTCATAGATTCTCTCCCGGTCCATCCATTTATTAAAAGAACCACAGTGATTAAACACTCCGTCGAGAATTACCTTCATTCCGCGCTTGTGCGCCTCTTCAACAAGCTCTGCAAATAACTGGTTTGAAGCCTCCAGATTTTTCTTATTTGCCACACGGTTAATATAGCGCGTTGCCATACGGTTTTCGTGTTCATGCGGCGCAAGCAAATCTCCCCGGTCGTCTACAATTTTTCCAAAATGAGGATCGATATAGTCATAATCCTGAATGTCATATTTATGATTCGACGGCGAAACAAAAAGTGGGTTAAAGTAAATGACATCCACTCCCAGCTCCTGCAGATAATCCATCTTCTGCATTACTCCGGCAAGATCTCCGCCATAGAATTCACGTACACCCATCATGGCCGGATATTTGTACCAGTCAGTTACCCTGTTCACATGTTCACCGATATAATTGTACTCATCAGTCAGGACATCATTTTCCGGATCCCCATTATAGAAGCGATCCACATAAATCTGGTACATAACAGCCCCTTTTGCCCAGTCCGGCGTGTGCTGTCCCGGAATCAGAGTAAATTTATAATAGTCCTGCACTTCCTTGGTTACGCCACGCATATCGTATATACAGGAAACCTTGCCATCATGAATCTCAAAATAATACTCCAGCTTTTCGTTATCAAGCTGAACCTCTATTTCAAAGAAATCAAATTCCTCTGTCTGCTCCGTCTTATCCATCACAAGCTTCTCGTCCTTGCAGACAAAGAAAACATAATCCACATTATTCTTAGCTGTCCGGAAGCGAATCTTTACTTTTGAATACGACTCCGGCTCGGACGGACTGACATAGTCCGCGGTCATATCGGAAAAAAGAGCTTTTTTATCAAAGACAGGTCTCATAGAAGTAATATATCTTAAATTTCGTTCTATTTGATACAGCTGCTTGTCATTCATACTATAAACCTCCGTGTTTCCTCTCTATTCTATAGTATATGTATTTTTTATTCAATAAGTTTTTCACTCTGAACGGTCGAAAGGCCGGTTAACCAAGTTAACCGGCCTTTCGGAGAAGGTATTTCTTTCTTATGGGGTATAGCAAAAAACTATGTAATGTATTGGGGGGTTACAAGTGTATTCTAGCAAAGGGGGTATATATTGTCCAGTTTCATTTTTCACAAAATTGACAAAAGATATGACTTCTTTTTGTCTATTTTTACTAACACCAAAAAAGACGCGTCAATAAACTGCGCGTCTTTTTTATCTTTTATTGTGAAATTTTACCAACTCAGCGTGCGTCTTACTCAAATAATGCTTCAAACTCTTCTCTTGTGATGCGTTCTTTCTCTATCAAAAGAGTTGCACAGGCATGTAAAACATCCATGTGCTCTTCAATTTTCTTTTTCGCATCTGCATAGCATTCCGTAATAATACGCTTAACCTCCTGGTCAATCTGACCGGCCACTGCCTCACTCATCGATTTGGTATGTGCAAGGTCGCGTCCGATAAATACCTCATCCTGGTCATCATCATAATTTATGGTGCCAATCAGCTCTGACATTCCGAAACGTGTTACCATGCTTTTGGCTCTGGCCGTTGCCTGCTTAATATCACTTGAGGCTCCGGTTGTGATATCTCCGAAAATAATTTCCTCAGCGATGCGTCCGCCCAGAGACACCATGATGTCCTGTAACATCTCACTCTTTGTCATAAACATATCATCATTTTCCGGAAGAGGCATCGTATAACCTGCTGCCCCTGCCCCGGTCGGAATGATTGAAACCGTATATACCGGTCCGACATCCGGAAGTACATGGAATAATATCGCATGTCCCGCCTCATGGTAGGCTGTAATCTTCTTTTCCTTGTCAGAAACAATACGGCTCTTCTTTTCCGTACCGATACCGACCTTGATAAATGCTTTCTTGATATCTTCCTGTTGTATATATGCCTTGTTATTCGTCGCTGCAAGGATTGCTGCTTCATTTAAGAGATTTTCGAGATCCGCCCCCGTAAAGCCGGCACTTGTCTGTGCAATCTGTTTTAAATCCACATCCTCTGCCAGCGGCTTATTCTTCGCATGCACCTTCAGAATTTCCTCTCTTCCGGCCACATCCGGCTTACCGACCGTAATCTTGCGGTCAAACCGTCCCGGACGCATAATTGCCGGATCCAGAATATCCACACGGTTCGT
This sequence comes from uncultured Kineothrix sp., assembly GCA_964519385.1. Classification (GTDB taxonomy): domain Bacteria; phylum Bacillota; class Clostridia; order Lachnospirales; family Lachnospiraceae; genus SVFI01. Next base: position 65,732 of record CAZFLR010000010.1, on the reverse strand, counting down.
CGCCGCAAGAACGATAATTCCCTCATTCTCTGCAAAACCGTCCATCTCTACCAAAAGCTGGTTCAGTGTCTGTTCTCTCTCATCATGTCCGCCGCCCATACCGGTTCCGCGCCGTCTTGCCACGGCATCAATCTCATCAATGAACACAATACAAGGATGATTCTTCTTTGCCTGATCAAAAAGGTCCCTTACACGGGAAGCACCGACACCGACAAACATCTCCACAAAATCCGAACCGGATATCGTAAAGAAAGGTACTTTGGCTTCTCCTGCTATTGCCTTTGCAAGCAATGTTTTTCCCGTTCCCGGAGAGCCCTCCAAAAGAATTCCCTTAGGAATACGCGCTCCTATCTTCGTATATCTCATCGGGTCCCTGAGAAAATCAACAATCTCCCTCAGTTCTTCCTTTTCCTCCTGAAGTCCTGCTATATCTTTAAACGTTACCTTTCCCTCGCCGATTCCTATCATACGGGCACGCGACCTGCCGAAATTCATCATCTTGCTGTTTCCGCCGCCGCCTGCGTTTCCGTTCATCAGGGTGAAGAAGAAAATAAATACAATAAAAATAACAATAATCGGCAGAACATAATACATAAACCAGTTCTCACTCGGCATATCCTGCATAACCACGGTAATGTCCTGTTCATGCAAAAGCTCTTCGACTTTGGTCACGTCGGAAACATACAGCTCATTATAGTATCCGTCCTTTGTCTCGACATAAACCTTACCCGTAGGCACCTCACTGTTCGGGGCAATCGTCACAGCGGTGATATCTCCGGCTTTATAATCCGCCATAAAATCATTCCAGTTGTAACCCGTCTCAGAAGTTCTGAGCGTTCCAATCCAAATTGCAATTCCTAAAAGGATGAGGATAACAATAAAATATCCTCCTATTCCCTTTGACTTATTATTCTCGTTCATTTTTAAACCTTTCTTCGTTTATTTATTCCTCAAATTTCACAATACCGATATACGGAAGATTCCGGTACTTCTGTGCATAATCCAGTCCGTATCCCACCACAAACTCATCCGGTATAGAATATCCGTTGTAATCTATATTTACCTCAACCACTCTCCGGTCAGGCTTATCAAGAAGCGTACAAAGCTTCAGGGATTTTGGTCCTCTCTGTCTGAGCATTTCCAAAAGGTAACTGAGAGTGCGTCCGGTGTCGATAATGTCCTCCACAACGATTACATCTCTTCCGACAATCGGCTCCTCCAAATCCTTGACAATTTTAACCACACCACTGGAAGTCGTTGACATTCCGTAGCTTGATGCCGACATGAAATCAATCGTCACCGGAACCGTGATGTGCTTGGCAAGCTCACACATAAAAAAGCTTCCTCCCCTGAGAATACCAATCATATGAATCTCTTTTCCTTCATAATCTCTGTTAATCTGCTCAGCAATCTCTTTGATTCTCTTCGTCACTTCTTCTTCCGAGTACATCACTTCAATTTTTTCAGCCATCTTCTTTATCCTCCGTAACCGCTATCTTCAGTATCCTTTTCGTTGTATCGTCAATCTTACCTTTACTGCTGATTCTTCTTCCGACAAAATAAATCATATGGCTTTCGCTCGCAATGAGAATACTTTTTTTCCTCTCCTCAAGCGGTATTTTTTCATTTACCATATAATCTTTTACATATTTTTTGTTTTTATTATCAAAAAAGAAAAAATCGCCCTCCCGGGGTGTCCGGATTACCAGCGGCTTTTCTATTTTATCATAATCCAGCCATTTCGTATATGGTTTTATCGGAATATCCATGGATGAATTATAGTCCGAGACGCTCAGAGATATTCTCCTTCCGTCCGGAAGTACAACCTCCGTCCCCTCGTCAAGCAGGCTTTCTTCCACCCGTGCGCAAAAACTCTCATCCTGAAATTCATCCTCAGAAGGCAGCTTTTTAAAAAATAAAATCCTGTCATAACCCTTTTGCGCCACCATGCCATAAGGAAGACTGCATCTGCTCCCGACCTGAAGTGTCGAAAGCCTTGCCACATCTTCCACATGCACTCTTCCGATATCCTTCCTGCTTCCTGCAAGAACGGAAAGACACTCCCTTATCACTTCGCTCTGCATATAAGCATGAAGCTCCTTCCACGGCACGCAAAAAAGAGTAATTCTTCCTTTTGCACACTCTGTCATATCCACACATTCCTTCATTGCCTCTGCCAGAGAAGCCTTCAGGTAGTCATCAATCTGCATTGAAAAATCACTCATACCTGCCAAATGTCCGGTTGCTCCCGGACAAACCTTTTCAAGAAGCGGAAGCACCTCATTTCTTATCCTGTTTCTCGAATACGCATTATCCGCATTCGTCTCATCCGTCACATATGTTCTGCCACAGGTCTCCAGATATTTCTCTATCTGCGCACGGTTCATACCAAGCAGAGGCCTTATAATATTCCCACGGACAGGTCTGATTCCCACAAGACCGCTGATTCCGGTTCCCCGGCACAGACGGAAAAGCACCGTCTCGGCTCTGTCGTTTGCATGGTGCGCAACGGCAATTTTCCGGGCACCTGTCTTCCGGGCAACCTCGTCAAAAAAACAATATCTTGCCTCTCGTCCTGCTTCCTCCAGCGACATCCCTTGTTCCTTTGCAAGCCGTCCCACATCTTTCCTGCACACATGCAGGGAAATTCCTTTCTCTCTGCACAGGTTCCTCACAAACTCTTCGTCTGAGTCCGCACTCTCCCTCAGCATATGATTCACATGCACGGCTTCCACTGAAAAATCCATGGATTCCCGAAGTGCCAGCAGCACATGGAAAAGGCAAACCGAATCAGCCCCTCCCGAGAGAGCGACAAGAACCTTCTCACCCGGACCTACCATATGATATTTCTTCATAAACGCAGACACCTGCTCCTGCATCTGTCTGCACAACATATTATACTTATCCATAGTCTCAATATATCGTTTTTATCCCTAAAATGCAACCGGCTCAACCTCTTTTTCGCACACACCGACCGCCAGAATTGTCATATCATCCCGTATGATTCCCCCTCCGGCACGTATAGCCATCTGCAGAATATTAGCTGCCAGATCATGCAGACTCATCCCCGCAAGTCCTGCCACATAAGATTCAAAAAGCTCCATATTATCATAAAACAAATCCATCACTCCGTCGGAGGAAAGCAGAATAATATCCTGGCTTTGCAAAAAAAGTGTCTCCCTGTAGCCCTTAATTCGGGGGTTAATCCCAAGAGAAAGCCTATCTGCCGAAATCTCCGTCACCTTCCCCTTTCTAATCAAAAAAGAAGCTGCGCTTCCGTTTTTATGCAGATTACATTCTCCCGTATACAGGTTCAGTTCCATAAGATCCAGTGAAACACTCCTCTCTCCAAGATACTGAACATATAAAAGCTCATCACATGCACGAATACAGCTTCTTACCGAAAGTCCCGATTCCATATGCTTCTCCACGAGAGCCAGCACATTCTCACTGTCATGGCAGGCCTTCTCACCGCTCCCCATACCGTCGGCAATTGCTGCAATATAGGTTCCGTCCCCAAATTCTCTCATCAGATAATTGTCTCCCGATATCTCTTCCCCTTCCTTCGTTACCTTAGCATATCCGCCGTATATCTGAAACCTTGTCTCCTCCTCAAAGCAGAGAGCAGCCCATTCATTATGTACATAAGCCGTGCTTCCGTCTGATGAAGGCAGCATGGAAAGATGTGTGATATCAGAGAGAAGCAGTGCAATGTCCTCCACATCAAAATATGATTTATCTCTTGATTTCACTACCATACCAATCTCCGTATAACCGTTCCTGTTCTCTCCGCGGTAATACTCCTTTGTCACAATTCCCGCATTCAGAAGCTCCTTGCGAACCTTCATTTCCTGCTTTCTTGCCAGGCTTGTCCCTGCAAACGGAGCTTCAACGATATTCTCAAGATGCTTTGATGCATCCATCACAAAATCCGAAAAAATTTCCCTCTGTTCGTTCACCTTTTTCCTTGCAAACAGCTCTGCCCGGCTGACAGCCGGTCCTTCCTCGTCCTTTCCCGGCAGATACACCTTTGCAATATCCTTTAAAAGCTCTGCATATCCCACCATCCGGTTTTTCGTAAATTCCGTAAGCACTTCTTTCTCTTCCATTTAAAGCTTCCTCCGCCTTCCTGACCTATACATTTTCTCTGTCAAGTATAGCGAAAAAACATTCCGGAATTTGTCAAAGCGTAGAATCAATCTTCCTGAAAATTGCGACAAAAAAATAAAGTATATTTGCTTCTTCACACAAATATACTTTATTTTTGAAGTTTGAATAAAATTTCATTGCTATGTACCAGTCCCAGCTTTTCCTGTGCTATCTCTTCTACATAGGAATCTGTCTGCACATATTTTTTCAGCTCTTCCAGCTCCTCTGCCCTTGCTTCCTGCTCTGCAATCTGCAACTCCAGTTCCGTCTTCTGCAATGCATATGCTTCCTGTTTCTTCTGAAGATCCCTTCCTTCAACCGAAACGAGAACCATCATAATAAGCAGCACCGAAACAACGAGGATCATATCGAACCGGCTCTGTCTTTTACTGCGACGTAATCTCCGACTCATTTGCATCCCTCTTCTTTGATTTTTTGCGTTTACATAAAGTAATCTTACCTTTTTTTATGTTGCCCGTCAACTTGTTTTTTCTTCGTAAAAACCACCCTCGAGCCCCGTGAAATCCCTTTAAAAATGCACCTTTCACAAGTTTTAGTGGAGGGCTTATAATACGCGCCACAAGATGTAGTATTCGGTTCAAAATTGTTGACATAAAAATTACCAATATATCCCCGAAAATTTTTTTATAAAAAAGCATTCCGACAAATAATCCGAACACGGCAAACCACCTGAGTGACCCATTATTCATGTGATAAAGCAGAAGAAATAATGTCACCGATACAAATATCCAAAACACAATATCTTCAAACGCTACAATTATATACGGATGTCTTATCACATTTCTGGCAATCCGGAACAGGTCATATACCACAGTGATTGCGATGCCCGTCAGAAAGCAATATCCCCAAAAAATGCTTTCATTAATCACTTCTGTACTCATTATTTAAAAAGTCTTCCCAGTAAAGACTCTCCCTTTCCCCCGTAAGCTGCCACATCGGAATAGGTTAAAGAATCTATCTTTCCTTCTATGTCCACCTCTCCCTTTTCCAATGTCAGGCGATTGACATGCAGATCGCTCCCCTTAATCATAAGCATTCCCTGATCTGTCTCCAAAAGTATTTCTGACAAATCAAAGGAGAGTACATCACAGACTCCGCTCACCAGACATGTCCGCCGGTTTGTCAGCATAAACTTATGCGTTCTCTGTTTTGTATTCATTGCCTCATCCATCTTTTATCCTCCTTACGCCTCAATCCCGTCCGCAAAATTCAACCCGGACATCTAAATATATGATGCGAGCACAAAAAGTATTCCGGTATATAAAAAATGTCCCGCTATAAATAGCGGAACATCTCTTTTGCCTCTTCCTTCCGGACAGTTTCCTGTACGGTCAAAACCTCGACATTTACGTCCTTATTGCCGAAATTAATTGTAATTTTGTCACCCGGCTTTACTTCCGTTCCTGCCTTTGCCACCTTGTCATTAATCATGACACGGCCTGCATCACAGGCCTCATTTGCCACCGTGCGTCTCTTTATAAGACGCGATACCTTTAAATATTTGTCAAGTCTCATATTCTGCCTCTCCGTTTTCCTTCATAAAAAATGAGGTATATGCACGCATATACCTCATCGAACTCTTAATCTGAAAATCCAAAATTAAGCGTTTACTAAATCCTTTAAAGCCTTACCTGCTTTGAATTTAGGTGCTTTAGAAGCTGCAATCTTCATCGGCTCACCACTCTGTGGATTTCTTCCTTCTCTTGCTGCTCTTTCAGAAACTTCAAAAGTACCGAATCCTACTAACTGGATTTTTCCGCCTTTCTTTAATTCGTTAGAAACAACATCTGTAAAAGCCTTTAATGCGTTTTCTGTATCCTTTTTAGATAATCCTGCCTGATCAGCCATAGCTGCAACTAATTCTGCTTTGTTCATTTGAACTTCCTCCTCTTACTGAGTATTATTTTTAATTTGCTACCATTTTCCTTCTCCGGAAAATGCCTAATACTATTTATATCTCTTTTTATTTATATTGTCAAGGAAAAAAAGCCATTTTCGCGCCTTTTTTAAGGCTTTTTTAACCCTTAGACCGTGATAGGAGTTTGCCGGTGGTTTGCACCCCTGACATGTCAGTTATTTTGCTCTTCTTTTTCCAAAGCCGAGAAGGAATATCTGACATCCTTCCGGGAGTTATCCACCTCAAGAGAATAGCTTCTTGTCTTATATCCGCTCTTTCTTACGGAAACGGTATATGTTCCCGCTTTTTTTGAAAAATTCGTCGGTACAATACCGATATATTTGCCGTCAACATAAAGTTCTGCACCCTCCGGCGCGTCAATGTAAACCTTATAGCCCTCGTCTTCCGACGGAGTCATCGGTGAATTACCGCTCACGGTAATATTGTCATCCTCATCAGCAGTTCCGCTGTCCGAAGAAGTGCCGGAATCGTCCGAATCGTCTGTGGCATTCTCCATATTGATACTGATATTTGCCATTTCCTGTCCGACCTTAATATATCTTGACAGGGTACTGTATCCCGTCTTTGACACCTCTATATGATGAATACCGTAAGCAAGACTCACAACGCTGCTGTAATCTGTCTCCTCTCCGTCAACCTTAAGCACCGCATCCGAAGGCGTGATTGTAAATACAATTCCGCCGATTTTATCTTCTCCCTGCTCCTCTTTCACAAGATCGGAAACATCTACCTGTGTCTCTTCGTTTGATTCTACAACAACAGATTTCGTTCCGACATTTCCCTGGTTGGAAATAAGCATTTCATATGAGCCTGAAGGTAAAAGCAGAAGCATATCCTTTTCTACCTTGCGTATGATGGACTGGCCGAATTCTACCCATCCTCCCACAAAGCTGTCTGCATTGACCAGCCGGACGTATCCGTGCCCGTTCGTGACGGATATGCTGTAAATCGTCCGGTCCACACAGTTGATACGCAAAGTGTCCACATCATTGATATCCATGAGTGTCAGCACTTCTCCATTGGAGATAACCGGAGCCGACGGGTCGATAGAATATTGCTGTCCGTTCACTTCAAAGATTCTCGCCGTGCGATTCATCTTAAATCCGGTAACTTCCTCCGTCACGGCCACCGATTTATCCAGCCAGATATTCTTAGCCTGTCTGGTATCCTTTACAAAGGTAACTTCCACAAGGTCACCTTCTGCAAGCTGTCCCGCCACCAGTTCTTCCTCATAGCGGCTTTTGATTCCCGTCGCATTGTCGTAGGAGAGTGTATAGCTTTTTCCGACCGATAAATTATAAAAGGTAATTTTTTGTTTCGTTTCATCTATTTTCTGTATCACAGCACGGTCCAGCGAATCCGCAAGAATCGGGGTCGGTTCCTGTTCCTGTAAGGTCTCCCAGAGTGCAATTGTATCCTCTGTCGTTTCCTGCGCAGAGCCACAGCCCTGCAGCATCAGAAAAACAGCGCAGAAAATAAAGAACCGCATAACATATTTTCTCATATGCAGCCTTCCTTTCTGCGCTAAGTATAGCACACACTATCTGCATGTTTCCAGCCATTTATTCAAAAACAATTGTCTTTTCTCTTCCTTCTGCTCAAAAGCCGTAAGCTTCTCCTGCTGTCGTCTAGCCGGCACTGACTTTCTTCTGTTCAGATAGCCGTTTGCAATCTTCCAGAATTTTTCCGGATAAAGAAATCTCGCGTAAAGATAATTCCGCTCAGCCTTTTCAAGCGGCAAGAGCTTTTCATAGGCAGTTAAAATACTGATTGCAATCTCATAAGACCAGTCATTTTTTTCCAGTATTTTCCTCATAAACAGGTACACATCTTTCATCTGAAGATGTGCTCCCATTTTTTCAAAATTGATAAATGTAATCCGGTCTCCGGCAAACAGTACATTATGATGGTTACAGTCTCCGTGTATCAGCATCCTTTCACATAGCTGCTTATCTTTCAATCTTCTCGAGCTGTCCTCATCAAGAAAAGAATATGCTGCTTCCGCCTGCTCCAGATACCTGTCACAGGCAGAAAGAAACGACAATTCAAACTCTTCCTTTCTCGGGCTTTTCCTTATATAATTGCGTGTCCGGACAATTTCCGCCGTCCGTCGGTTGAAATCTTCATACAAAACATCCGCCTTGTCATAAAGACCCGGCTGGGAAGAACAATCCAGTCCTCTCATGGCAAGATGAAGGCGTGCCAGCGCACCGGCTGCTTTTACACACGCTCCTTTATCAGAGACATCGCATTCCTGCCCCTCCACATATTTTTTTACAATATACTTCTTTCCTTCATAATCCGTACAAAACAATTCCTCTTCCCTTGTCCTCACAACAAGATCCAACGGATTGGTATAGTTTTCGGAAATTTTTTTCAGAAGCTCCTCCTCCATGGCAAGGTGGTCTAAAGGGCCGCTGTATTCTACAAGCGCGACCGTTCCCTGTTCCGTTTCGGCGATAATGGCTCCGCGTCCTTTTCTTGTTCTTTCTATTGTCAAATCATATTTCTCAAACAAAGAAGCTGCTCTGTCATTCATAAAAAAACCCCTTCATAAGAATGTCTTATTCATCTTATGAAGGGAGAATTTAAAAAATGCTTTTTGATGCAACACAAAGCAAGTTTTCTTTTTCATTTTTTGAGGGGTCCTCAAGAACAATTTCTAAAAGCTGATGTAACATTTTTCCTATCTCCGGTCCCGGCTTCATTCCAAGCGCAATCAGGTCCTGCCCCGACACGGCAAGATCCTTAAGGCAAAAGCATTCTCTGCTCTCTTTAATCCGGTGATAAATTTCTTCCAGCTTCTGCAGGTCTTCTATTTTTTCATCTCTTTTAAATGTGCTCTGTGCGAAGATGTCCGCACGCTTTACTTCCAAAAGCAAAAGGAACAGCTCTTCTCCAAGCTCATTCAGTGCGCGCCGGACGCTTTTGGGATTGGCATGAATTTTGTGGTCATGCCAGAAGGTAAGCTTTGTAACCTTATGCAATGTGTCATTATCAAACTTCAGCTCCCTCAATATCTGCTTTGCATATTGCTCTGACACCTTTGCGTGTCCGTGAAAATGATCGATACCTTTTTCATCGGTTGTTTTGGTATCCGGCTTTCCCATGTCATGAAACAGCATGACAAGCCGGAGCACTTTATCCCCCCTCACATGCTCCATCGCATGTATGGTATGCATACCCACACTATAGTAGTGATGCGGATTATTCTGTCCGGTCTCCATCATACGGTCAAACCGTGGCATAATCACCTTCGTAATACCGGATTCAAAGAGAAGCCCCATGTGCTCCGGATGGTCGGAAACCAGCAACTTGACGAGCTCTGCCTGTATTCTCTCTGCACTGATTTTTGTCAGTGACTGCGCCATCTCCTGTATTGCCCGAAAGGTTTCCTCCTCGATACAATATCCGAGCTGTGCTGCGAAACGGACCGCCCTCATCATACGGAGCGCGTCTTCCGTAAAGCGTTCCACCGGATCTCCGACGGCGCGAATCATTCCTCTCCGCAAATCCTCCATTCCGCCGAATAAGTCTACCAGCCCCTGTGTCTCATTGTATGCCATCGCATTGATTGTAAAATCGCGTCGCTTCAGGTCTTCTGCCAGATCACGGGTAAAGGTTACCTCCTTCGGATGTCTCGCATCCTCATACTCACCGTCCACCCGGTAGGTCGTAATTTCATAGCCGACATGGTGCATCATCACGGTCACAGTTCCGTGAATCAGACCTGTATCGATGGTTCTTGCAAACAAGTCTTTGACCTGTGACGGAAGTGCACTGGTTGTAATATCCCAGTCATTAGGCTCCTTTCCGAGAATACTGTCCCTGACACAGCCTCCGACTGCATACGCCTCATATCCGGCCTCTTCTAATATGGAAATAATTTTTGATACGTCTTGTGGAAGAGTTATCATTGTGTGTCCTTTCTGTTTTTAGAATCCGTACAACAGGAAATATCCCAAAATGAAAATAATTAAATACAGCAGATTTACACCGGTAAAATATAACAGATATTTTCCCTTTTCCTGCGGGTATTTCCTGACAAACGCTTTGTATGAGATAAGGCTCGCCATGGAAGCAATCAGCGTACCGAGGCCTCCAATATTGACCCCAAGCAAAAGTGCCCTGTAATTTTCCGTGAAGCCCGAGAGCAAAAGCACAGCCGGAACGTTACTGATTATCTGACTTGTAAGCACGGAGACAATAAATTCTCTTCCCTGCATCCAGCCTTCTAAAAGTGTCGCTACACTTTGTATATTTCCCATATTTCCGACAAAAATAAAGAAACCGCAAAATGTCAGCAAAAGACAGTAATCCACGGTCAGGAATGTCTTTCTGTCCACAATCAGAACGACAGGCAGCGTGATGGCAAGTGCTGCGACAAACGATATTACATCCGCCACTACCAGAATACTGACAAAAAACAGGACAACATAGATTCCCGTAAGAACCATCCGCTTCTTCGTCCAATATTGTACTGAAGGAAATACCATGTCATCCATCTTCTCTCCTTTAGTTACCCACAGGCAACTTGTGAACAAAAGTACAAAAGACAGCGCGCAGGGCGGAAACATGATTCCAAGAAACTGTGCGAGGGTATAACCTGCATGCTCATACAAATAAAGATTCTGCGGATTTCCGATTGGCATCAGCATACTTCCGAGATTGGCCGCAATGGTCTGTAATACAATGACCGGTATCATCTTTTTCTCTTTTCCCGCCACCTGAAGAACCTCGACGGCAAACGGAACAAACGTAATCAGAGCCACGTCATTTGTGATGAACATGGAGCTGAAATAGCACAAAAAAACAAGTATAAATACCAGCCGGGAAAAGGATTTTACCTTTCTCATCAGTAATCCGGCTATAGAAGAGAAAACTCCGAGTCTCTTGAGTCCCTCCATAACTATCATAAGACAAAGCAAAAGCGAAAGTACCTGCCAGTTCATATACCCGGCATAGGCCGCGGAAGGTGTCACAAAGAACATGGAAATCACTGCCAGACCTATGGCTACGGTGAGTACCACTTCTGCCTTAATAAAACTCACTATCTTTTTCATTTATTTTTTCACAAACTCCTAAATTCTCTGCTGTTTTCATGGCACGGCGGAGCATTTCATCATATTGTCCGTACATTTTCTGCACTCCGTTCTCCAACAGATAGTAATGCATAATATACGGTACAAGCAACACAAGAATCGCTGCAAACAGTAAAAGCAGTCCCGGCTGGAAATTCATGACCAGAGCAACAAAAATCATAAAACCGAAAATGGCAAATGCCAGTGTTACAAGCAGATGCACAAGTCTTTCATGCATAAAGAAATCAATCTGAATCAAATGCTGTCTTATGAGTGTTTCATAATCCTCTTCCATCTTCTGCGCATCATCCGCCAAAAGCCTGTCTATGTAATCCATATAATTTACGATTCTTTTTTTCACGAACAATTCCTTCTTTCTATAAAAGACTTGAAACAGGCATAAAAGAACTGCTCCTTTTACCCCTGTTTCTGTCCGTATCTGCATTTTCAGTATTTATTTTACCAGACGAAGTGTCTCTCTTGCAATCGCAAGCTCCTCGTTCGTCGGAACAACCCACACCTGTGTTTTACTCTCAGATGTTGAAATACGGATTTCTTCTCCGCGCTCATTATTTGCCTCTGCATCAATCGTTACCCCGAGGTAACCAAGATACTCACAGACATCCGCACGGGCCGAAATGTTATTTTCACCAACACCTGCTGTAAATGCAATCACATCCACACCATTCATGGCTGCTGCGTAAGCACCTACATATTTTGCCACACGGTAAGCCCATGTTTTAAGTGCTGCAGACGCTTTGTCGTCTCCGGCTTCCGCCGCTGCTGCCAAATCACGGAAGTCACTGGAAAGTCCTCCGGACAGACCGAGCACTCCGGATTTTTTATTACAGATATCAATAATCTCCTGTACGGTCTTTCCTTCTTTTTCTGCAAGAAAGCTGATGATTGCCGGGTCCAGGTCTCCGGATCTGGTTCCCATAATCAGACCCTCAAGCGGAGTCAGACCCATTGAGGTATCTATACATTTACCGTTTTTGACCGCAGAAACGGAGGCACCGTTTCCGAGATGGCAGACAATAATCTTAAGATCTTCGCGTTTTTTGCCCAGAAGCTCTGCCACGCGGTTACTTACAAAATCATGGCTTGTACCGTGGAAACCATATCGTCTCACTTTGTAATTCTCATAATATTCATATGGAAGGCCGTACAAATATGCTTTTTTCGGCATTGTCTGATGAAAGGCCGTATCAAATACTGCTACCATCGGAACTCCCGGCATAATTTCTTTGCAGGAATTGATACCGATCAGATTGGCCGGATTGTGAAGCGGTGCCAAATCATTACATTTTTCAATCGCTGCAATCACCTCATCATCAATGATTACGCTGCTTGCAAAATTTTCTCCGCCGTGCACGATTCTGTGTCCGACTGCCCCGATTTCATCAAGTGATTTTACAACTCCTACCTGCGGATCCGTAAGCTTGTCAATGACTGCTGCCACAGCCTGTGTATGATCCTTCATCTCAAGCTCGGTTTTTATCTTTTCTCCTTCTCCTGCCTGATGTGTAATCGCACTTTTGTCAATACCGATACGCTCGCAGAGTCCCTTTGCGAGAACCATTTCACTCTCACTGTCAATTAACTGATATTTAAGTGAAGAGCTTCCGCAATTGATAACCAAAATATTCATAACACGATACCTTCTTTCATTTTCATTGTCTGTCTATCTCTTCTTTTTTATACGAAAATTAGTATGCTCTTCCCCAGTAAACCATCTTCTTGGCCGGTTTGCCACAGCATACACATGTATCTGCAATATGTTCCTGTTCCCAAGGCATACAACGGCTTGTTACACTGAGTTTTTCCTTGATAATATCCTCACATGCCTGGTCTTCACACCACATTGCTTTGACAAATCCGGACTTCTCCGTGAACAGCTTCTCGAATTCTTCCATATTATGAGCCACATAAGTATGCTCTTCTCTGTGTGCTCTTGCATGTTCAAGCATCTCTACCTGCATTCTGTCAAGGAGCTCCGTTACCTTTGTCTCAATCTCATCAAGACTGCACTCTGTTTTTTCTCTTGTGTCACGACGTACAAGAACACATTTATTTGCCTCAATATCCTTCGGACCAATCTCCACACGAACCGGTATTCCTCTCATCTCACACTCGGAGAATTTCCAGCCCGGGCTCTTATCCGTATCGTCCACCTTGACACGAAGTCCTTCTTTGCCCGCTGCTGCCAGACGGTCCTTAAGTTCATATGCCTTATCCAGCACGCCCTCTGCCTGCTGGCGGATTGGAATAATCATAACCTGTGTCGGCGCAACTCTCGGCGGAAGCACAAGACCCGAATCATCACCGTGTACCATAATGATGGCACCAATCAGACGCGTCGTCATACCCCATGAGGTCTGATGTACATACTGGAGCTTATTATTATTATCCGTATACTGGATACCGAACGCCTTTGCAAATCCGTCGCCGAAATTGTGGCTTGTTCCGGACTGCAGTGCTTTTCCGTCATGCATAAGTGCTTCTATTGTATAGGTAGCCTCTGCTCCGGCAAATTTTTCTTTTTCCGTCTTACGTCCTTTGATAACCGGCATTGCAAGCACATTTTCACAGAAATCTGCATAGACATTGAGCATCTGTACTGTTCTCTCTTCTGCCTCCTCTGCCGTCGCATGGGCTGTATGACCTTCCTGCCACAGGAACTCACGGCTGCGAAGGAACGGTCTTGTCTCTTTCTCCCAGCGCACTACCGAGCACCACTGATTATATACCTTCGGAAGGTCGCGGTAAGACTGAATCTCATTTTTATAAAAGTCACAAAACAGCGTCTCGGATGTCGGTCTCACACACATTCTTTCCTGAAGAGGCTGTAAACCTCCGTGTGTAACCCATGCCACCTCCGGTGCAAAGCCCTCTACATGGTCTTTTTCTTTCTGAAGAAGACTCTCCGGAATAAACATCGGAAGATAAACATTTTCTACACCGGTCGCCTTGAACATTGCATCCAACTGTTTCTGAATCAGTTCCCAGATTGCATATCCGGCCGGCTTAAGTACCATACATCCTTTTACGCTTGTGTAATCGATAAGCTCTGCTTTCTTTACCACATCCGTATACCACTGGGCAAAGTCCACATCCATCGCAGTAATTGCTTCAACTAATTTCTTGTCTGCCATTTCATTTCTCCTTTTTTCTTACGATTATCTAATGATTCTACATAAAAAAAGGATGATACCCAAGGGGCCGAAATCTCGGCGGTACCACCCTAATTAGTGCCTTAACACTCTTCTCATCCTGCCGTTAACGCCGGCGTTACGCTGTAGTTTTTACAGAGCTCGGAGGCAGGTTCCTCTGCTTCCCCGTAAGAGCCTCCCAGCATCAGCCCTCTCTCTGGAACGGTTTCACAATGTACTAATCCTCTTCATCGCATAATATTCTCGATTCTCTACTGATTGTAGGAAAGGTTTCGTTTTTTGTCAAGATGTTATCTTACCCTGCGGCTCAAATTTTCCAAAAAAAGTATCATCAATATCCAGAAAATAAACAGATATGGTATAAAACATCCGATGGAAACGTGCTCTGCAATCCAGCCGAAAATCGGTGGCATTAATGTTGTACCGGCATAGGCAAATCCCATCTGCACACCAATCAGTGCCTGTGAATTTTCTTCCCCAAAATTCTTCGGTGTGGCATGAATCATGCTCGGATAGACCGGTGCACATCCCAGTCCGATGAAAAGCAGTCCTGCCAGCACCATATAAGGGGTTCGTGCATCAAACAGGCAGATAATTCCCACAAATATAATCATCTGTCCGAGACGAATCATATTTTTATCTCCCAGCCTGTCTGCCAAAAATCCCGAAAAAAACCGGCCGATGGTAATCCCCATATAAAAAAGTGCTGCCCATCTCGCCGCCGTCTCCACGTCAATACCACAGTAAAGCGTCATAAAGCTGCTCGCCCACAGACCCGTTGTCGCCTCCACCGCGCAATAGCAGAAAAATCCGGCAAACGCACTTTTCGCACCTCTCATCTTGAGAATTTCCTTCAGAGAAAGAATTTTTATATTCTCCTTCTCATCTGTCTGCTCCCCGGCACTGCCCTTCCAGAGCGGAAGCGAAAGAAACATTCCCGCGCTTAAAATAATCTGTATCAGTCCGATAATAAAATATCCCCTCGTCCAGCGCATTCCGCCGGAGAGACAAAATCCCATGATATACGGGCCCACCGTTGCCCCGATTCCCCAAAAACTGTGCAGCCAGCTCATATGCTTCGACTTGTAATGAAGTGCCACGAAGTTATTGAGCGCAGCATCCACGCATCCGGCTCCCAGTCCATAAGGAACCGCCCACAGACAAAGCATAAGGAAAGAGCCGCTTCCTGCAAAGCCGAAAAGAGCCACTGCCGTCATGGCGACACTGAAAGCCGTCATAAGTCCCGTACCCAGCTTTGCGACAATGCGATTTACATTCATGCTGGAAATAATCGTACAGGCTGAAATAATCATGGACACGATTCCTGCATAGGATACAGGAACCTTCATTTCCTGATACATGCTTGGCCATGCTGACCCGAGTATCGAATCTGGCAGTCCGAGTGAGATAAATGCAATATAAATAATTACAAGTAATATAGAGTACATAATTACTAGTCTCCTTCAAAGATTAAGTTATCCGCATTCTTACTCAGATACGCTTTCTTCTGCCGTACTTTGTGGCAAAAAAGTTTTATATATTTCAACATGGTCATAAATACAACGCCAACTGCTTGTAGAATCTGCCGTTACACATATGTATTCATTTCCCTCTCCGTCAAGTGCACAACTGGCCGCGCAGCTTCCGGACTGTACCACATAGCCCGTTTTTCCAGCGAATACTTCTCCCCCTGCATCCTTATCCTCAATCCGGCGAAGAAACCAGTTCGATATAAGCAGCCCCTCCGGATGCTGTTCCGTCAAAGAGGTTGTATATTTTTTGGCAGATAAAGCTTCACGACAAACCGGATTGTCGAGTGCTGCCTGTAGAATCATGGCCATGTCATAAACAGTGCAATGATGATTCTCATCATAAAGTCCGACACAGTTGGTAAAATGCGCCGTTGAAGAAAGCCCGAGTTCTTCCAGCTTATCATTCATCATCTCAACAAAGGCTTCCTGTGAACCTGCCGTATATTCTGCCAGCGCGACCGCTGCATCGGCTCCTGACGGCAAAACCGTTCCGTAAAACAAATCCCGAACCGTGACGACTTCTCCTACCTCCCATCCGACTACGCTGCAGTCATTTCTATAACTGTAATCCGTAATTTCCTGAGTGATGGTAAATGTATCATCTAAATTCGTCACATGCTCTGCTGCCACAAGTACAGTGAGAACCTTTGTCATGGAAGCAGGATTGATAACCGTCTCCGGATTGCGCTGTGCAATAATCTCGCCCTTCTGCGTATCCACCAAAATCGCATAAGAGCTTACCACTTCTCCCGAAACCGAAGCTGTACCGTCCGTAGCTGCTGCGCTGTAATCTCCGTCCTTAGACGGTAAAGCAGCCGTTTCCGCAGCCGGTGTTTCTCCGCTCTCCGGGCTCTCTTCCTCCGGTGCCTTGCCCGTTTCCTCCCCGGAAAGAGCCTGTTTTTCCGCTTCCAGATCTCCCTGACCGGATGTATATACCTTCACCGGTTCCGGCCCGGACTCTTGTGGCTTTTTATTCGTCAAAGCAGCCTTACCTATGATTAAGACCGCCAGAATTACCACACACGGAAGCAACACCTTCGCAATCCTGCGAAGCTTTCTCTGACGCTCTTTTTTCCGCTTCATCTCCATACGACGGCGACGGCGTTCCAGTCTGCGCTGCTCTTCATATGCTTCTGTCTCGTCATCCCGTAACTCTTCTAATTTAAATTCTTCCATATTACTTCCTTTTATCTCTACCGTTATTCTGTCTTTTCCTTTATCTCTCTCATTCTCGCCACCGTGACACGGATATTGGAATATGCGATAAAAACTGCAAAAACCAACATACATATTGCTGCCCCGTAAATTCCGCCATCACGATTTTTTACCCCGGGAGCAAAAAGTGCAACAGCAGCCAGCAGAATAAAAAGCAGGACAACAATCAGACGAATCGCAAGCGATGCACATATTTTTACCAACATTAAAACACGTCTCATCCTCTGTGCTTTTTCATTCCTTCCGGCTTCACCCTTATACCGGACCTCAAGATAAAACTGAAACAGATTTTGCAGCGCAATCACCGAAAGCACAAGCACAGAGAGGAGCATGACAAGTTGCATACCCACAAATAGAACGGTCCCGAAATTTATCCTTAAATTTTCATCCACCCGGAAATTTGCGATGCCCTTCCAAAGCTGATTTATCATGATAAATGCAATTCCCGCCGTCAATATGTACTTTATTTTATTCAGGGCAAAATTCATAAATCTCCTCTTTTCTGATATCACTGCCATTGAGAAAAAGAAGACCTTTACCCAAGGTCTTCTTGTCTTTCTGATACAGATATATATTCTTTTCGGTTTTCTGACCTCTATCCCATCATTTAAAAATATAATTCCTTGCTCGGATAAACCGGCTCACACGTAACGCGAAGCCCAAGCTGGCGGAGCATTCCTTCATCTCCTGCCTGAAGCATCTGTGTTGAGTGAAATTCACAGTCGCGAAGCTGGGTGAGAGCTCTCATCGCTCTTGCCGTCAGTGTATTCGTCGCACCGGAAATGGAAAGTGCCGTGAGCACATCATCCAGATTCAGCAAAGTGCTGTGGCTGTTAAGTATTTTCGTTTTAAGCTCTGAAATCGGCTCTAAAATAATAGGACTTAACAACGTCAAATCATCATCTATATTAGTAAGTGCTTTGATAGCATTAAGAACAACCGATGAGCTCGCACTCATAAGCTCACTTGCTTTTCCTGTCACAATCCGTCCATCCGGGAGCTGTATTGCTGCCGAAGGCATTGACGATACCTCCGCTTTATCAAGAGCCGCCTGCACAACTTCTCTGATATCCGGCGTAATATTGAGCTGTCTCATGATAAGCTTAATCTTATCAACAGCCTCCTTCTCGCCCTTGCCCTGTCTGTGTGCACATTTCGCGGCAAAAAACCGGCGGATAATCTCCTGACAGCTTGCTTCCCTGACTGCCTCGTCATCTACAATCGCATAGCCTGCCATATTGACTCCCATGTCTGTCGGGCTCTTATAATCAAACGCGCCGTCACTGATACGCGCAAGAGTGCTCTTTACAATAGGAAAGGCCTCTACATCACGATTATAATTCACCGTTGTCTCCCCGTAAGCCTCCAGATGAAACGGGTCAATCATATTTACATCATTCAAATCCGCAGTCGCTGCTTCATACGCCAGATTTACCGGATGCTTTAACGGAATGTTCCAGATAGGAAATGTTTCAAACTTGGCATAACCGGCCGGAATTCCACGCGCTGTCTCATGGTACACCTGTGAAAGACAGGTTGCCAGCTTTCCGCTGCCCGGTCCCGGAGCCGTCACAACCACAAGGGGCTTGGTCGTCTCGATATACGGATTCGATCCAAAGCCTTCCTCACTGCAGATAAAATCAATCTCTGTCGGATATCCTTTGATTGGCTTGTGCACATAATTCTTAACTCCGCGCATCGTAAGCTTGGACATAAAAGCATCTGCAGATGCCTGTCCCGCGTACTTGGTAATTACCACGCTGTTCACATCAATACCCAGACGGGTAATGTTATCAATCAGACGGAGAATATCCATATCATATGTGATGCCAAGATCCGCTCTCATCTTCGTCTTTTCAATATCTCCTGCCGAAATGACAAAAATAATCTCTGCCTGTTCCTTTAATTCATATAAAAGCTTAATCTTGGCGTTAACATCAAAACCCGGAAGTACACGTGCTGCATGATAATCATCAAACAGTTTTCCGCCGAATTCCAGATACAGCTTACCGTTGGCCTGCTGAATTCTTTCCAGAATGTGCTCTTTTTGTTTCTTCATATATAAATCATTGTCAAATCCATTTCTGTCCATGCACGTGTTTCCTTTCACTTTTTTCAACAAAAAACTCTCACAAAAATACTCTAATAGACTACCACTTCGGCACCTTTTTTTCAAGGCTGTTACACAAAAAAGCATGGTATATTTTTGGGTAACAGCTTAAAAAATAATCCAAAGCAAATATTGTGATACTCTCTTCTTGAAAAAAGATAAGATTGCATATACAATAGAAAAAAACAAAAGAAAGGATACCAGCATATGTCATCTGAAAACAAAAATATCATAATCTGCGATCATCCGCTTATTAAACACAAAATTACAATGCTTCGCAACAAGAATACGGGAACAAATGAATTCCGTTCCATCGTTGAGGAAATTGCAATGCTCATCGGATATGAAGCCCTGAGAGACCTCGAGCTTGAATATATTGACGTGGAGACACCGATTGAAACTGCCAGTTGCCCTGTTATTGCAGGTAAGAAGCAGGCAATCGTTCCTATCCTTCGTGCCGGATTGGGAATGGTAGGAGGACTTCTCAAGCTCATGCCTACAGCAAAGGTTGGTCACATCGGTCTTTATCGTGATGAAGAAACCTTTGAACCGCAGGAATACTACTGCAAGCTTCCTTCCTCTATTTCACAGAGAAAGATTTTTGTAGTTGACCCGATGCTTGCAACAGGCGGTTCTGCCATTGCAGCACTTGATTTCATCAAGAAATACGGCGGACGGGATATCACATTCCTCTGTGTCATTGCTGCTCCGTGCGGTCTTGAAAAACTTGCCGCTGCTCATCCGGATGTCAAAATTTATGTCGGAAACCTCGACAGAGAATTGAATGATAAAGCCTACATTGTTCCGGGTCTTGGAGATGCCGGTGACAGAATTTTCGGTACGAAATAAAATTGAATGGAAAAAGCCGGGATTTGTATATGAAAACACAAATTCCGGCTTTTAAATTTCTGTAAAAACCTTTATTCTTTAGTGATTCTGACCCACTTCAAAATTCACACCTGTATCTCCCGACTCTTCTTCATCAAATTTGTAATCTTTGCCCGGAAGAATCGCATTCATAATAATACCGGTCAGAGCACCGACTGCAAGTCCTGAAAGGCTGATTGTCACACTTTTGACAGAAAATGAAATCGCACCGGCTGCACTATAGTTAATACCGATGGAAAGCACAAGAATCAGTGCTGCTATAATCACGTTTCTTGAAGCTGTAAAATCTACCTTGTTCTCCACAACATTACGTACTCCGACAGCGGATATCATACCGTAAAGAATAAGTGAAATACCTCCGACTGTCGCCGTTGGCATTGTCTGAATAACCGCCGCAAACTTCGGACAGAAGGAGAAGAAAATCGCGAAGCACGCTGCCAGTCTGACTACAAACGGGTCATATACCCTGGAAAGATTTAATACACCGGTATTTTCTCCGTATGTCGTATTGGCCGGTGCTCCAAACAAAGCCGCCACCATCGTTGCAAAACCGTCACCGAGCAGTGTTCTGTGAAGTCCCGGATCTTTGATATAATTTCTTCCCGTAGTGGAAGAAATTGCTGAAATATCTCCGATGTGCTCCACGATTGTTGCAAGGGCAATCGGCATAATCGTTACAACAGCCGTCAACAGCTTAGAAATATCAAAGTTGTCTCCGAACATTCCGAGAACCGTCATCTCTTTTACAATCGGAATGCCTACCCACGATGCTTCCTTCACCGCCGTAAAATCTACCTCGCCCATGAGAACTCCGGCCAGGTAAGATACAATCACACCAATCAGAATCGGAATAATCTTAATCATTCCCTTACCATAAATATTACATATAACCACTACAACAATTGCCACAAAAGCAACAAGCCAGTTCGTTGCACAATTATCAATAGCTGACTGCGAAAGCGTAAGTCCGATGGCTATAATAATCGGTCCCGTCACAATCGGAGGGAAAAATTTCATAACTTTTCCTGCGGAAAACAGCTTAAATAAAAGTGCCATCACTAAGTAAAGAAGTCCTGCACACGCCACACCAAAGCACGCATAAGGAATCATCTCCACATTGCTGCTGCCGTCCTCAAGTATCGGTGCAATCGCAAAATACCCGCCCAGGAACGCAAATGACGAACCTAAAAATGCCGGCACCTTTCCTTTGGTAATAAGATGGAACAAAAGTGTTCCCACTCCTGCAAAGAAAAGCGTGGTTGAGACATTCAGACCTGTTAAGATAGGTACAAGAACCGTTGCCCCGAACATTGCAAACATATGCTGAAGTCCCAGAACCGCAACTTTACCCGCGCCGAGCTCTTTTGCATTGTAAACTGCATCTTGTGTTTTGTTACTCATTGTTTTTCTCCTTTGCATTTTATAATTTTTTCCATTGTATCACAGGTTCGGTTTCCCATGTATATTTTTTTCTAAAACCAACTCCTTTTATTCCTCTTCCGATTCACTTAAAAGAAATAAATCAATTCCGTTTGCAATACCTTCCACGATTTTATACTGATACTCTTCTGTTGCAAGCAATACATCCTCTGCCGGGTTGCTCATATATCCCATCTCTACGATAGTTACCGGAACCTGACACCAGTTAATTCCGCTCATGGTATCCGTTTCCCATACATATTCCTTCCGTGCACCGGTCGTCTTTATCATTTCATCCAGTACATACGCCGACAGCTCCCTGCTCTCTTCATAAAGCATGCCATTATACGGATTGTCCGATGTCTGACAAATCGTCATCGCTCCCTTTACGGAAGAATCCTCCGAGCCGTTGGCATGAATCCTGATAAACGCATCTGCTCCGGCCTCATTTGCGACTGCTGCGCGCTCAGCATTGCTGATATTTACGTCATGAGTCGTCCGGACCATGAGAACCTGATAACCCCGCTCTTCCAATTCTTTCTGCAGCTTCTCCGCAACCATCAGGTTTAATTCAAACTCATTTAATCCGCTGACACAACCACTCGTTCCGCTCGAAACCTTTGCCTTCTGCTGTGTTGCTCCGGGACCGACAGGCTCCTTATCACTGTTACCTTTTGCCTGATGTCCGGCATCAATGACAACAAGAAAATCTTTCACTTCCTGCTGCTCTCCTGCGACCTCCTCTGTTTCTGCCTCTTCCTGCGCAGCATCCAATGACAGATAATAAACAAAGCACTGCTCTTTATCAAATAAAATGCGCAGGCTGATACCCTGACGGTCGTCCGTATCCATCCGGCTGAATGTACCATTTTTCATAAGCACATAGTCATCCCTATAATTGATCACATAGGCATACACCACACCGTCCTGATCACTCAGAACCACCCATTGATCCGACAGCTTTGAAGACTCCGGGCCGGCTTCCTCTATCCTCAGCACACATTCTTCCCGGCCGTCTTCATTCATATCGACAAAGCTGTAACTTGTTACCTTCATTCCGTAGTCCGAATATGCTCTTACCATTCCCGGTCCCAAAAATTCTTCAAAAGAACAGCTTCCGGTTTCTCCGTCATATCCGTCTGCGGAAACACCATATACCATACCATTATGGAAGACTGTTTCCAGAAAATGCTCTTCCAGCTCCGGATTCTGCACGGTAGTAGAAACTATCTCTTTTGTCTGATTCCCTGTCCAGATTTCATAAGTATCGAAAGGCAGCATACAATCCGCTTCCAGCCGGGTCATATATACGGCTCCCGGAACAATTTCCTCCACCGGTACATAATCTGCCTCCGGTTCATCATCAATGTTCATTGTCAAAAGCGTGAAGGACGACAATTCATTTCCTTCCATCGTCTTTCTGCTCACGCTTATAGAGCCCATATGCCCCCAATAAAAAATAATACCGTTTCCGTCCGGACTGGTATATAAATCTGTATGCCCAAGCCCTGTTTCGCCTGCAAAAACCTCTTTTTCACCGTCAAAAGTATAAATATGTCCAAGAGCATCTGCCTCACAGGTGCCGAATGCCACAATCAGTTCAGGAACATCGTCCTTATTCATGTCATGCAGATAATAACCGCTCACCGGCCATACACCATTTTGCATCAGTTCCTGATATTCCGCATCCGCTTTCGTGTATCCGTAAAAAGGAACCTCGTCTTCATAAATCCCTTCAGAAAAATTTATCAAAAGCTCCCTGTATGCCGACTGCCACTGTTCCTTCTTCTCACTGTCTACCGTTTCTGTTTCCTGCACAGCCCCGGCCGTATTCTGTGACACTGTCGTCTTTGCCTCCTCATCTGTATTCCCTACGGACCGGCAAGCCGACAGAACAAATATCAATATTCCCGCACTCAGCGCAGCAAACACTCTTCTCATCTGTTTTTTCCTCCTCGCTCATCAGTGACAGATTGTCCTTTAGCTGCAATTCTTTGTAAACTAAAGCACTGGCATTAAAACTTTTTAAGCGGAGTGATACCAATATGAAATAATTGTTCCGCATTGCCATGTGCTATTTTCTCACGCTCCTCATACGAAAGAGGAAATTCTTCCAGAAACGTTCTGATATTCTCCTTTTTCCGGTAAGGATAATCTTCACCCCACAGAATATGGTCTGCGCCGAATGTTTCCAGGCAATATCTTAACTGCTCCGGATATAACATACCGGATGGATTTACATAAATGTTCTCTTTAAAATAATCACTAAATTTTTTCTCTGAATTGACTCCTGCATCTATCATTTCATCCAATCTGTACATAAAGAAAGATACAAGCTCTCCCCAATGTCCAAGGATAATTTTCAGCTTAGGGAGTCTGTCAAACAAACCGGAGGTCATCATTCTTACAGCCTGCATTCCTACATCATAATGCCACCCGATACCAAATCCTGAAAGGAGATACGTCGTTCTCGGATTCCAATCACCTTTATAATAGGCATTGACAACGTCCTCGCGTACCATTCCCGGATGAAGATATACCGGTATATCCAGTTCCTGTGCCTTTTCAAAAATTGGAAAATAGAATTCATCATCATATGGTAAATCCTTATAATGACTTGATAGCATCGCACCTACGAAATCCAGTTCTTTTACACAGCGTTCCAATTCAATGGCTGCATCCTCCGGGCTACTGAGTGGTAAGTGAGCAAAGGCATAGAATCTGCCCGGATTTTTCTTCATTTCTTCATACATTTCATCATTTAATTCTTTACAAAGCGGTACAGCATATTTTTTCTCCATTGTGGCCGGTAATGCGCCGGCGTGACTGATGACCTGTACGTCAATTTTTCTATCATCCATATAGGGAATGCGCGTTTCTGCAAGATCCGCTGCACCCGGAGTCGCATCTTCGACAGTATTTGATACATTTCCCTCTTGTTCAGAAAAAATCTTTTTAATTTTTTCTGAAACATTTTTTGACATGTAATGTTCTTCAACATTAATCAGCTTCATTTTTTGTCTCCTACTTCATTTCTCCATTTTCAACTTTTATTCTTCTTCCGTTTACCCATATTTGTTTAATTTTTGTTGTATCTTTGATATTTTTATCCGGTCTTCCCTCGATGAGTATAAGCACCGCTTTTTTTCCTTCCTCGACCGTTCCGATATTTTCTATCACAAACACCTCTGCAACCTTTCCCGTAGCACCGGCGAGAGCTTCCGTTGGTGTCATACCGGCATGTACCAAAAGTTCCATCTCGCGATGCATGGATGTTCCATATGCCACTTCCGGAGCATATGTGCCCGGATTCGCATCCGTCGCCGCAAGGATTGTCACTCCATTTTCATGAAGCAATTTCACAGCATTTTCAGCATTCTGATAATGCTCCGGTTTATAACCACTTCTGCCACTGTTCGCAAAAGCCTCCATCATAACAAGGGTAGGTGCTACGGCAATCCCTTTTTTCGCTATCTCTTTGGCAAGAGCTTCAGGGAATTCTTCCTTCATCGGAACATGAATTAAAATATCTGCCCCACAGTCCACCGACATTTGTACTGCTTTTATCGAAACCGCATGAACGGCAACCTTAATTCCGTTATCATGAGCTGTATTGCAAATATCTTTCAAAACACTCTTCTTCATGAGGTTTGGTTCCATAAGCAGCACCTTGATATACTCCGCACCGGCATTTATCGCCTTCTTAACATAGGATTTCCCATTCAAAGTTCCCATTGTCATCCCGAAAGATGAAACAATCGTAAACAGGTCTGCATTTTGTACCAGAGATTCCGATGCTGCCACGTCACAAGTTCCGGTAATGCCATTTTTTAACATTGTTTCAATCTGTCCTTTTGTACTCATATGAGTATGGGCATCGATGAAGCCGGGCATAAGTAAAAATTCCCTGTTAACGGCTTCCCCTTCCATTTCTGTAATTTGAGTAATTGTGCCATCACCAATCACAACAGAAGCATTTTCTATTACTTTCTTACCATCAAATAACGGATAATTAAGTATCATCTGTTTTGGTTGTGTCGATGAATCTTTTTCATTTTGCACAGATACCAGTTCACTGTATTTCATAACAGTACCATAATGGTTGCTCATGACGAGATAATTGGCACGAACAATCACTGTGTCGCCGACTTTCACCTTGCTGTAATGGTCATCTGTCGGGAAGATAACAAGAGCATATGTCTGACCGTTCACACTGTCCGAGATTTTAATAGATGGCTTGTTGTGAATATCCGGTCCTATTTTTTTGGCAATGCCCGTAATTTCAAAACGTTTATCTGCATATTTAGCAAAAAAACTGCCTGCATCTGTTGTAAACTCATCGTAAAGAGTCTTTGCACAAAATGGAGTTTCCTGCTCCAGAATCGGCATCGCTGTAGTTTCAATTTGATGAGTTTTAACTGCGGAAGGATGTTCCGGATAAAATTTAAGTTCTTCGTTTGTATACATATTGTCCTCCTCCGGTAATTCTTGAATCAAGTGTTATACCTCACTTTATCTGTCGGCTGCACCATTTGATACATATTCAAAAATAGTATTTACCGTTTTCTCAATACCCAATGATGAATCGATCACCAGTTCATAATTTTCTTTATCTCCCCATACTTTTCCTGAAATATGCTTATAATATGCTCCTCGTGCCTTATCAGAACGAAGAATGCTCTTCTCCGCTTCTTCCCTGCTGTCACCATACGCTTCCATCACGCGGTTAATTCTGTATTCTTCCGGCGCGTGAATAAAAATTCTCACCACATTTTCATAGTCCTTAAGCACCCAATCCGATGACCTTCCAACGATTACACAGCTTCCTTCATCAGCTATTTTACGGATAATTTTATCCTGTGCCATAATCGCATGCTGTACGACCTGCGTACTCAGATATAAATCATGCAATACATTCGGAGCATTCTTATGTATATCAGAAATAAATTCTTTATCCAGGCCGCTCTCATGAGCCGCCAAAGCAATCATTTCTTTGTAATAGAATGGTATTCCTAATCTCTCTGCTAAAAGTTTACCTATCTGCTTACCGGAAGAACCGTGCTCCCGTGCAATCGTAATAATCACTCCCGGTTTGGTCTTAAGTAAGGCAGCTTCACCGTCTTTGGATACAACAGTACAATTTTCTTTCTGAACATATTCACTGGAGAGAAACTGTCGATAATATATCACACCTACTGCACTGGTAATCACTTCGGTTACCGGAAATGTCATCCAAAACCAGTTTAATCCAAATCTCGAAAACAAGTACCCGAGCGGAACAAACAGCACAACGGTACGAATCACCGTCAACAATGAACTCTTTAAGCTGGAACCCACTGCCT
The DNA here is from genome assembly GCA_964519385.1 of uncultured Kineothrix sp. Classification (GTDB taxonomy): domain Bacteria; phylum Bacillota; class Clostridia; order Lachnospirales; family Lachnospiraceae; genus SVFI01. The sequence goes on along the minus strand of CAZFLR010000010.1, from coordinate 38,884 downwards.
GAAAAAATACCGGGAAAATCAGTGAGGTTACCATGGGAATAAAGCTGATTCCGACAAAATGAAAGCCAACACTGCCAATTTCTATCACCAATGCATCTGATGTAAAGACCCTCAGCATTTGTGCGGGAAAAAGGTTAAAACACAATGTTCCCATAGCCATAAGTACAAGTCCGAAACCTATTGCCGAAGATAGTGTTTTTTTACATCTCTCAATGTTTCTTGCTGCATAATTAAAACTTATTACAGGAACAATACATGTCTGCATTGCACCAAGCGGAATAAAAAAGAATGTCTGCCATTTATAGTACAATCCCAATGCGGTAACTGCCTGGTCTGAAAATGTTGCCAATATCAGGTTGAGCCCTAAAATGTAAAAAGTATAGGCTGATTGCATCAGAATGTTTGGAATGCCCAATCGGAAAATTCGTGCCACATGGTGTGCATAAACCCCTCTTTCAGGTGATTTACGAAATCCTCTTTTCCATACAATCAACGCCGCTGCAATTTGACCGGCCACGGTTGCAACAGCAGCTCCGGCAATTCCCAGCTCAGGAAGTCCAAACATGCCGAAAATCAACAACGGGTCGAGAATGATATTCGTAATAGCACCAAAAATTTGGGCAATCATCGGTGTCTTCATATCTCCATTTGCCTGAAGCACCTTTGTCCAAATGCTTTCAAGAAAAAGACCGAAACTGAATACACACACGATTCTTCCATATACTACAACATCATTGATTACATCCGGAGAATCCGTAGACATCTTCGCGTATGCAGGCATGATGGACCAGCAAATGACTGCAAACAAAAACCACATCACAATCGCCAGGGGTGTACCTACTCCGGCATATTCATCCGCATCCTTCTTTTTTCCCACACCAAGCTTTGCAGCCATTACCGTATTGATACCTACACCTGTCCCAACTGCCAAAGCTATCATCAGAAGCTGCAATGGATAGATAATAGATAATGCAGTCAATCCCGTATCCGAATATCTGCCTACAAATAAACTATCCACAATATTGTAAAGAGCCTGAATTAACTGTGCCAACATCACCGGTGGCGCAAGCTTTAATAGTATTTTACTTATTTTCTCCGTTCCAAAAAATTCTGTCGTGTCCACTGTTCCGTTACCTCTTTCTTCACACGCGGTGATTGTGCAATAAAGATGCACCACAATGATAATCTTGCTCTGTAGGCAAACCATAATCCGGCATCACTTGCTGTCCTCTTATGACATAAACTCTATTACATATATTATCTACTGTCATTAATTCCGTATTTTCTGCCATCGCATTTCTCCATCTGGATCTTATATTCCATCAAACGCAAAAGATACTGCGGAACCCTTCTATTGCCCAATTCCCAGTCTGTTACCGTCATATATGGAATTTCAAAGTACTCACAAAATTCTCTCCGGTTCATACCGATACTTTCTCTTAATTTTCTCAATTCTTCTCTTGCTTCCACAAATCCACCTCTTTATGCATTGCATAAAGAGATTGTATATCTTTTATTTTATATGGTCAACAATTTATCACAAAAAATAAACCCCGGCAAAACTTTACCGAAGCTTACTATAAATCTATTATTATACTCAATATGCAAAATAACACTTTCAATCTTCCTATTTTGAACGCTCCATCATCTCGGCAAGGAATGTGCAGCAGCGTTCAAATTCCTTGTTCAAAGCTTCCCTCCTTCCATAATCGCTTCTGCATCTTTTCGTCCTTATAAGTCCCGATGACTTCTTGTCTTAATGATACAACTATGGCTTGGACAAAAGACATACCGTCTCAACATGCACCGTATGACAGAACTGATCCACGCCCCTTACCCGTTTCAGCTCATAGCCGTTTTCACACAGGTACTTTAAGTCGCGGGCAAGCGTTGCGCTGTCACAGCTCACATATACGATGCGCTTCGGTGCCATTTTCAGCATTGTTTCCAAACACTTTTCGTCACACCCTTTTCGCGGCGGATCCACTACAATCACATCTGCATAAATATGTTCCTTCTCATATTTTTCCGGCAAAACCTCCTCTGCCTTTCCCACAAAAAATTCTGCATTGGTAATACCGTTTATCTCTGCATTCTGCTTTGCATCCTCAATTGCCTGCGGAACAATCTCCACGCCATAAACCTGCTTTGCTTTCCGGGACAGAAAGAGAGAAATCGTTCCAATACCGCAATATAAATCCCAGACCGTCTCTTCTCCGGTCAGTCCTGCATAATCAAGTGCCGTTTTATACAGCTTTTCTGTCTGAACCGGATTGACCTGATAAAAAGAAAACGGAGAAATGCGGAACGCAATACCGGATAAAGTATCTGTTATATATCCGGGACCATACAGGTTTTCTCCCCTATTTCCTAATATCACATTTGTATTTTCCGTGTTGTAATTCAGGCAGATACTGACGATTCTCTCACCCGTCAGAGGGATTGAGCGCAGCTTTTCAACCAGTCTGTCCGCTTCCTTCAGCTTCTCATTTATCACCAGACAAACCATTACCTCACCCGTATAAAATCCCTCACGGATAAGAATATGACGCACTACTCCCTGACAGGTCGTCTCATCATAAGGGCGAATGTTCTTTTCCTTCATAAATGCAAGAACGGTTTCTAAAATTTCCTGATTACACTCTCTTCCGAGATAGCAATCCGTATTGGCAATAATATCATGTGTCCTTCCGGCATAAAAACCCGTTACCGGATTGCCCTCTTTATCAGCCGCGACTGGATACTGTGCCTTGTTCCGATATCGGAACGGTTCATCCATTCCGATAATCGGTTCTGTGACCGAATCTATCTGCTCCGGCGTAAATCCTCCGATTCTGATCAGATTATTGCGGATTTTATTTTCCTTAAAAGCAAGCTGAGCCTCATAGGACAATGCCTGCATCTGGCAGCCCCCGCATTTTTTATGGAATACGCATTTCGGCTCCACACGGTCGGCAGACGGCTCTATGATTTTCACAAGGCGGGCATAGGCATAATTTTTCTTAACCTTTGTAATGCCTGCAATCACCCTGTCACCAATAATTGCATCCTTTATAAACAGCGGATAACCGTCAGCCTTGCCGACACCTGCCCCCTCACTTGTATAATCCGTAATGATTACCTCAACCTCATCATTTTTCTTAAAACTCATACTCAAAATGTCGCTTTCGTTATATTCGATTCAAACAGACGGTTATATCCAAGCCATCCCGTCTCGTTAGTTCCGTTTAAGATTTCCGTAAATGTCTGCATTTTTGCATCTGTGTTGTCTGCAAAATTGAGCGCGACCGCCTCCATAATGGCAGGCTTTTTCGGCGAACCATACTCAAACTCTCCGTGATGCGCCAGAATACAATGCTTAATATAAAATAGAAGCTTCTCAGGAAAACCGTCTATCCTCTGAGCCTTCCGGTCCACCATCTCACTTCCGATGACAATGTGTCCGAGAAGCTGTCCCGGATCCGTATAATCATTTTCCGGGAAAAGAGATAATTCCTTTGTCTTTCCGATATCATGGAGCATTGCACTGGCAAGCAGAAGATCCCGGTTTAAAAGAGGATAGGACTTCGTATAATAGTCACATAATTTCGTCACACTGAGCGTATGCTCCAAAAGTCCTCCCACAAATCCGTGATGTACACACTTCGCTGCCGAAGATGACTTAAAAGCCTTGACAAATGCCTCATCCTTTACAAAAAAAGATTCTAAAAGTGCTTTGATATAGGCATCTTCTATACTGCTGATAAATACGAGAAGTTCTTTGTACATCTCATCTATATTTTTGGTACTGACCGGAAGATAGTTCGCCGGGTCATACTCATCCTCCCGGCAGCGTCGGATTCTCTTTACATTAATCTGGTTTGCTCCCTGAAAGGTCGTTACTTCACCGTATACTTCTATGTAATCAAGAGTATCATAATCCTCGATTCCCATGCTGTTCGGATCCCATACCTTCGCATCGATGGTTCCTGTCTTATCCTGCAAGATCACGTTTTCATACGGCTTTCCGTTCTTGGTTGTCGCCGCCTGCTTGTGCTTGCATAAATATATATCAAAAACCCTGTCGCCTTCTCTGTACTCATTGATAAATTTCATATTATTCCGCCTCTCCTGTCGTTATTTCTAAATTAATTCTATTATACTCCGTTCCGTTGAATCTCATAAGCGTAACCTCGGCAATCCGTCCCGGTTCCATGGAAAAAACTGTCGCCCTGAACTCTCTGAACGAGGTGACTGAATGTCCCCCGATAGAGACAATCACATCCCCGTTTTGAATTCCCGCCGTCATTGCCGGAGACATATTCATCACCTCCGATACATAGATACCAAACGGAACTCCTGTCTCCGTATGCGCCTCCTCCGTGACATCCATTCCCTTAATGCCGACATATGCTCTTTTTTCTCCGTTTGACAGCTTTGCTATCAGAGTCTTCAAATCGGAAATACCAAGTGCAGATATCGTACCGGTACCGGTCGCCGAATTAGCACTTTGCGTAATCAGACCGATGACCTCACCCTGAAGATTAATAACCGCTCCGCTGGCATTTTGAGACATGCTCATATCCGTCGTAAGAATATTATAAACTGCATCCGAAAGGCTCAGCTTCTTTCCGTTGGAGGTAACCATTCCATAGGAGAGAGAACCTGACGTTCCGTAAGGTGCACCGATTGCTATGGCAGCACTTCCGACCATGCTTTCACTTGCCGAGCTTCCCAGGGTGGCAAGTGTCAGAGTTTCCTTCGTTGCCTGCTCCAAATCGGACAGCTTCACCGCATAAACTGCAATACCCGTCTGCATATCCTTTTCTTTTAAATACGCCTCCACCATCCGCTTGTCAGAAAACCGGACATGATATTCCTGCGCATCCTTGAGATTATTTGCGTCGGCAAGTATCAGGACTTCCACCCCGTTTTCAGCCACCACAAGACCGGTCGTTGTATTTTCATTTTCAGTCGTTCCTGAAAACCAGTCCTGCTGCTCCGAGATGCCGACTACCGTGGCAACAGACTTTTCTGTCTCCCTTGCCAGTACCTGAAAATCAGAATATATTTTCTCGTATACTTCAATGGAAGTCACTTCATTCTGCCCGCTTTCCACAACCTCCTTGGCCGCCTCTACCATTTCCTGCATGGTTTCTTCCTGCTCGGCAATGGCCTCCTCTGTCAGAAGCTCCTCAGGCTTTAGCTCTTGCTCCTCCTCAGGGAATACCACCTTCGTAATCTCCTCGGGATTCAGAAAATGATTGATAACCGGCTCTATAAGGAAAAAAGTAAGGCAGGCAATCAGCCCGAATACGATTGCAAGCCCGACCGTTGTCATAGTGCGCCGGAACAGCTTTCTTTTATTAATCGGCTTATCCTTAATTGTCTCCGTGACAAACGTCTGTCCCTGTTTTTGTTCCATATTTTGTTCCTTTCCTTTCACTTACAACAGTATATCATCTGACCCCTGTTTCCACAAGAATACCATTGTAGTATTTTTAGCGTTCTTGTGCTATACTTTAAGGAAAGTTTTATGCTGATTAAAGGCGAGAGGATATATTAAATGAACGCAAAAGCACTTACTACGTTAGAATACGATAAAATTATACAATTACTTGCAGATAAGGCATCTTCCAATCCGGGTCGCGAAATGTGTCTTTCTCTTACACCGGCCGACACTCTGTCACAGATTACGTTAAGACAGACCCAGACCGGCGATGCCCTGAGCCGCCTGTTAAAAAAAGGAAGCATATCCTTTGGCAGCAACCATAATCTGAAGCAGACATGCAGGCATTTGGAAATCGGTGGTGCCATCACCGCTGCAGACCTCTTAAAAATTGCCTCCATGCTGGAAAATGTGGCCAGGGTTAAAAATTTCGGGCGTATGGAAAAAGAGCACGAGGATTCTCTCAGCGGATTTTTTGACGAGCTTGAACCTCTGACCGGAGTTTCCACGGAAATCCGCCGCTGCATCCTTGCAGAGGACGAATTTGCCGATGATGCAAGCCCTGCTTTAAAGCATATCCGCAAGGCACTTGCAAACGCCGGAGAAAAAATCCACTCCCAGCTCCTGTCGATGGTAAACGGCTCCTACCGGACCTATTTACAGGACCCGGTGATTACCATGCGTAACAACAGATACTGTATTCCGGTCAAGGCAGAACACAAAAGCCAGGTTCCCGGAATGGTACACGAACGCTCGCAGACCGGCTCAACTCTTTTCATTGAGCCTGCTGCCATAGTAGAGCTCAACAACAAGATAAAAGAACTCTGCGAGGAAGAGAAGGAAGAAATCGAACACATTCTCACAGAGCTCTCGGCAATGCTCACCGAACACACCGAAGCACTGAAGCGAAACGGAGAAATTATGACAATTCTCGATTTTGTCTTTGCAAAAGCTGAGCTTGCCATAGAAATGAACGCGACCAGACCCGTCTTTAACGAAGACGGAATCATTCACATACGCAAGGGCCGTCATCCCTTGCTGGATAAAACCAAGGTTGTCCCTATTGACGTGCGTCTCGGCGAAGGCTTTCGTCAACTGATTATCACAGGTCCGAACACCGGTGGAAAAACCGTCTCTCTCAAGACAGTCGGTCTCTTTTCACTGATGGCACAGGCGGGGCTCCATATTCCTGCTCTTGACCGGAGTCAACTCACCGTCTTCCATGATGTCTATGCCGACATCGGCGATGAGCAGAGTATTGAACAGAATTTATCCACTTTTTCTTCACATATGACAAACATTGTCAATATCATGAAAGAGGCAGACCACCGGAGTCTTATTCTCTTCGATGAACTCTGTGCCGGTACCGACCCGACAGAGGGAGCTGCCCTCGCCATTGCGATTTTGTCCACGCTGCATGAACGGGGCTGCTTCACAATGGCAACCACACATTACAGCGAGCTTAAAATTTACGCGCTCTCCGCCGACGGCGTGGAAAATGCATGCTGTGAATTTGACGTGGAAACACTCTCGCCGACCTACCATCTTCTCATCGGTGTCCCGGGTAAGAGTAATGCCTTTGCCATCTCCGAAAAACTCGGACTTTCTAAAAAACTGATTGAAAAGGCAAGGGAACAGATTTCCACCGAACAGGAAAGCTTTGAAGATGTTCTTTCTACACTCGAGACAAGCCGTATTCAGATGGAGCGTGAAAAACTCTTATTTGACCGGAAAAAAGAAGAATTACAGCAGAAGATACAGTCCTTTGAATCACAGAAGGAAAAATTTGAAGCACGGAAAGAAAAGATACTCCAGGAAGCCAACGAACAGGCGCGTGATATCTTAAAAGAAGCAAAAGACGTTGCGGATGAGACCATCCGCTCTTTCCAAAAATTTGACGACAATACCTCCATAAAAGAGATGGAACAAAAGCGCAGCAAGGTGCGCCAGCACATCTCTGACAAGGATTCCCGGCTGACACTGAAAACGCCGAAGGCTGCAAAAACCGCGCCGAAGCTAAAAGCCGCTGAGCTCCATCTCGGCGATCGCATCAAGGTACTTTCCATGAATCTGAAAGGTACTGTCAGCTCCAAACCGGATGCAAAAGGCTATCTGTTTGTACAATGCGGAATCATACGCTCCAAGGTACACATCAGCGATCTTGTTCTCATTCCGGAGGACGATATCACGGCTCCGGCAATGTCCAAATCGACCTTCGGACAGATTAAAATGTCAAAATCCGCCAGTGTCAGAACTGAGATTAACCTTCTCGGTAAGACTGTGGATGAAGCAATCACGGCACTTGACAAATACCTTGATGATGCCTATATGGCACACCTTCCAAGTGTCCGTATCGTACACGGAAAAGGAACCGGGGCTCTGCGCTCCGCCGTTCAAAGCCATCTCAAAAGTCTCTCCTATGTCGCGTCCTACCGGCTGGGTGAGTTCGGAGAGGGTGACAGCGGCGTAACCATCGCAACTTTTAAATAAGGAGATGAAGTATTATGGTATCTAAACAGAAAATATTAATTGTGGATGACGATGAAAATATTGCAGAGCTCATATCGCTCTACCTGACTAAGGAATGCTTTGAAACCATGATTGTACACGACGGCGAATCGGCACTCACAACATTTGAATCATTTAAACCGAATCTGATTCTGCTTGACCTCATGCTTCCGGGTATTGACGGTTATCAGGTCTGTCGTGAAATCCGTACCTCCTCCTCCACTCCGATTATCATGCTCTCAGCCAAAGGCGAAGTTTTCGACAAGGTTCTGGGACTCGAACTCGGTGCGGATGACTATATGGAAAAACCGTTTGACACCAAAGAGCTTGTTGCGCGTGTCAAAGCAGTTCTCCGCCGCTTCAAGGCAGGTGCTGCCAGCCCTGAGGATACAGCTAACGTCAAAAAAGTTGACTATCCGGATTTGTCCATCAACCTTACAAATTACGCGGTTACATACAAAGGAAAAATTGTGGAAATGCCTCCAAAGGAGCTGGAACTTCTTTACTTTCTGGCTTCTTCACCAAACCAGGTTTTCACAAGAGAACAGCTTCTTGACCAGATTTGGGGATATGAATATATCGGAGATACCAGAACGGTTGACGTACACATCAAACGTCTCCGTGAAAAAATCAGTGACCACCAAAGCTGGCGACTTTCTACTGTCTGGGGTATCGGTTACAAATTTGAGGTTCTGTAAATGAAAAAAACACTCTTTTTAAAATTTATCCTTGCCTATGTTATCTTCGGCTGCTTCGGGTTCATTGTCGTGGCGACTTTTTCATCTTCCCTGATTGACCAGCATATTCAGAGTGAAAATGCCCAGTCCCTCTACTCCGAGGCTTCCATGATTTCACAGACATATGCTTCCGACCTGTATAACAGCGCAATTACCATTGAATCTGCCTACAATCAATTAAAGGCACTCGGCACTTATCTGTCGGCCTCCATCTGGATTGTCAACCCGTCCGGAACCGTTCTTGTAAACTCCGAACAGCTTCCGAATGTCGAAAACCCAAAGATTATTGCAGATTTTTCACCCTCTGTCACGAAAGATTCCTATTACACCACCGGAAACTTTTTCGGAGAATTTTCAGAGGAAATGCTTATTGTTTTCAGTCCTATAACCTCGAATTACAAAATTAAGGGCTATGTGGTCATCTTAAAACCGGTTCAGGAGCTGAAAGAGCAGAGCAACGGATATCTGACCATTATGTATATCACTCTTGTCCTTCTCATGCTTCTGTCACTTATCATCCTAATCTTCTTCACGGAAATTATTTACATTCCGCTCAAAAAGATTATATATGCCACGGAACAATATGCAGACGGAAATATGCACTATGAATTTTCGGTCGATACCAATGACGAGATGGGCTATCTGGCCGGAACCTTGAACTATATGGCAAACGAAATTGCCGCTTCCGAGGACCATCAGAAAAAATTCGTTGCAAACGTCTCCCATGACTTCCGCTCTCCGCTTACCTCCATAAGGGGTTACCTTGAGGCAATGCTGGACGGAACGATTCCCCCGGAGATGCACGAAAAGTATATAAATATTGTTCTCAACGAAACCAGCCGGCTCACCAAGCTGACGAACAGTCTTTTGCAACTTAACAACCTCAATACCAAAGGCATGATTTTGGAAAAGACAGAATTTGATATCAATACGGTTATCCGTGATACCGTAGCAACCTTTGAAGGACTGTGCGAAAAGAAAAATATCTCCGTTTCTCTTATACTGGTCGGGGAAAGTATGACTGTCATCGGTGACATGAGTAAAATTCAGCAGGTTCTCTACAATCTGATTGATAACGCAATCAAATTTTCACATAATAACTCAACCATCACCATCGAGACACGGGAAAAGAAATCCAAGCTCTGTGTCTCTGTGAAGGATACCGGTATCGGCATTCCGAAGGACTGCCAGAAACTTATTTTTGACCGTTTTTACAAAACAGACCTCTCCCGCGGAAAGGATAAAAGAGGAACCGGTCTCGGACTTTCCATTACAAAGGAAATCATCCACTCACACGGCGAAAACATCAATGTAATCAGCACGGAGGGAGTCGGAACCGAATTTATCTTTACCATCCCTGTTGCAGAGGAAGAAGAGGAAGAATAAGTTTCACTAAAAAATGTAAAAAAGACTTTATTCTGATGGCTAATGTGATATTATATATTTATATATTCTGTGCAAAAAGCACATAAGAGAGGTGGCATACTATGAGTAATACAACATTGAAAAGTGGGAAAAAAAGGGGAATCTCATTATTGACGGAACTGGTACTCATCGCACTCGTACCTATGCTGATACTGGCACTTACATTAAGCATTTATGCGTCCATTAGCATTCACAGTGGTATGCAGCAGGAATTCCTCGAAGGACTCCGTACCACAGCAATCGCAGTGCATGCGGGTTTTGAATCCATCAATCCCGGCGAAAGTTACACCTTAAATGAATCCGGACACCTTACCAAGGGGAATCATGATCTGACCGCAGACGAAGCTCTTATTGATTCTTATGTTGCCGGCACCGAAATGGAAATCACTCTTTTCTACGGTGACACGCGAATGGCAACGACCTTAATCGGTGAAGACGGCAAGAGAATTCTCGGCACCCAGGCATCGGAAGAGGTCGTAGAGAAGGTTCTCGTAAAAGGAGAGGAATATCACTCCACAGACCTTGTAATCAACGGTCAGCCTTATTATGCATATTATATTCCTGCAAAAGATTACAGCGGTAAAATCATCGGTATGATCTTTGTCGGCGAAGAATCCTCTGCAGTGAATTCGTTTATCAATACCAAAATCAAAGCACTCTGTGGTATCAGCATTACAATGCTCATTCTCACCTTTCTGCTCATCTTCATCGCAGTGAAGAGAATTGTATCTGCCGTTCTCGATACCGAAAAAGTCCTCACGAAACTCTCCGAAGGAGATTTGACAGCAACCGTCAATCCTAAGAGCCTAAAACGGACAGATGAAATCGGAATCATGGCAAATGCATTAAACCGCACTCTTTCCCAGCTTCGTACCACCATCACACGCATTCAGGAATCTGCAACCGTCCTGATGAGCCAGGGAAATGATCTCGGGGATATGTCATCTCAGACAAGCCACACGACAAATGAAATCAGTCTTGCCGTGGAAGAAGTATCCAGAGGAGCCATAACACAGGCAGAGGAAGTAGAACATGCAACGAATCTGGTATCAGACATGGGTACCAAAATCGAACAGATTGTACATAGCATCGACGTGCTGTATCAGGTGGCTGAGTCCATGCAGTCAGCCGGCGAAGAAGCACAGAACAACATGAATCTTCTTAAGGATTCCAACGAGCATACCAACACAGCAATACAAAAGGTGGCTGAGAATGTAGAAAAAACAGATAAATCCGTTGCCGTGATTGCAGAAGCTCTGAATCTTATCACAGATATCGCAGATGAAACGAATCTCCTTTCTCTGAATGCCTCTATCGAAGCTGCAAGAGCCGGAGAGGCCGGACGCGGATTCGCAGTTGTTGCTGCACAGATACAGAAGCTCGCCGAGGAATCCAACGCAAGTGCTGCACAGATTGCAGAAATTATTTCCACTCTGTCACAGGATTCCGCCAACACACTTTCGGTTATGGATACACTCAGAGACAATATTTCTGTCCAGCAGGAGAAGATGCTTGATACCATCAATAAATTCTCCTCTGTACGTGAAGGCATCGTTTCTTCCACAGACCATACGTCACACATTCACACACAGGCTTCCGAATGTGACAACTCCCGTGTTTCTGTCGTGGATATCATTCAGGATCTTTCCGCACTGTCAGAAGAAAACGCAGCTTCCACGCAGGAAACCACAGCATCCATGCAGGAGCTGAATGCAACCATCAGTCTTTTAAGCAATGCAGCTAAGAACTTACAGGACCTTGCAGTTTCACTTGAAAACGATACGAAATTCTTTCGTTTATAACAGACAGGCATAAAAAAGACCGGTCTTCCAAAATCAGATTCTAAACTGATAATGGAGCCGGTCTTTTTTGTTATCTTATTTATAAAACTTCACCTTTTCTCTTTTCAAAGAAATCATCAATCGTTTGTACAATCTGCGCCGGTGGCATCGTCTTAAGCAGATACCCCTCCGGCTTCAGGGCGGAAACACTGAGTACGCTCTCCCTGTCATTCTTTCCCGTCAGGAAAATAACCGGAATACTCGAAAATTCAGACTCTGCACGAATCATTTCCAGTACCTGTCTCCCGTCACAGATTGGCATTTCATAATCCAAAAGAATCAGGTCAGGACGATTCATCGCCAGATACTTAATCGCCATTGCTCCCGAATTGGCTACAATTACCTGATACTTATCCTGTAACCACTCCTTTACATTGCGAAGCATGGTACCGGAATCATCCACTACCAGAATTTTTTTCTTCTTCGTATTCGCCTCATTTTTTAAATAATCATCTGCAGTCTCCAGAATATCCTTAACATTGACCGGACGGAGAAATTCCCTCCTCAGAAACTGCTCCGGAATAATCGTCTTGGCATCCTTTAGTTCATTGATATCGCCAATGATGAAAATAGGAATATTCTCTTCAATCGCCTTGTCCTTTATGTAAATGAGACCATCCATATCCGCTTCTTCCGCATTTAGCAGAATCAGACTGATTTCCTCTTTTATCCGGCCAATATCACTCGGACGGTCCGTCGTCTGATATACTTGCTTTCCCTGTTCTTCCATTTGAGCTGCCAGTGACGACATAAGAAAGCTTTTCGTATGTGCAACAAATAACACATTGGTCATGTTTTTATCCTCCTTTATCCATGCCCATTAGCAGGATTTTACCATATCTTCCATTTCCAGGGTTATTCTCATAATGTCTTCCATGGCAACATCTGCCATAAACACCCTCAATTGTTCCATCTTTTCCTGTACATCCTCCGGAAGTCTGCATTCCTCCAGCTTTTTCATCGCCGCATCTGCCCTGTCCAGGTCAAAGCCTTCTATCGCTTCCCGGATTCCCTGCAAATACATCAGCACTTCCACCAGAGGAGCTTCCCTTTTCTTCTCCGGTTTCATATTGAACGGTCTCAGAATTTCTTTAAAACCACGATAATGTGCCAGCACCTGAGGTGTTTCGAGACGTATTGCCCCGATATCTCCCGCCTTGCCAAGCTGCTCCAGATGCAGAAACTCCTTTGACAATTCCGAAGCACCTATGATACGCGCATTGGTTTTTAACGCATGAACCTCCACGGTATAGTCCCGTATCAGCTCATCCTCTATACACCTCTCTATTTTAAGCGATTTCGTATCAATAAGTAAATAGAAATCACCCAATATCTCCATGTAAAATTCTGTACTTCCCGCATTTTTAATGCCTTCCTGTACATCTATGCCTTCCAGGGATAACGAAGCGTTCTCCTCCCTGACCGGCTCCACAAACGAAATCGTCTGCTCTTCCTTTGAAACAATCATATCCTTCGGAAGCCACTTATATACTGTTTTATATAAATGCTCCACTTCAATCGGCTTTGGAATAAATCCATTCATTCCCGCAGCGTAAAAGCTTCGCTCCGCCTCCTTCATTGCATTTGCTGTAAAAGCTATCACCGGAACTGTCTCAAGATAGCGTTCCGGAAGCTGTCTTAGTCTTCTCGTTGTCTCGATACCATCCATTCCCGGCATCATGTGATCCATAAATATAATATCATATTTCTTTTTCTGAACCATCTTCAGTGCCTGATGCCCGCTCTGAGCCGTATCCATCTCCATGAGGAGAGGCTTCAAAAGACCGACTGCAATCTTTAAATTAATCTTACTGTCGTCCACAATAAGGATCTTAGCCGCCGGAGCCGTAAATTCTTTATATCCGGCTTCCGGATCCTCCCCCTGCTGCGGAGCTTCTGCAAGCTTCTGCTTTATCGTAAAATAAAATTCGCTGCCTTCTCCATAAGTGCTTTCTACCTGCAATTCCCCTCCCATCATCCGTATCAGATTGGAAGAAATTGCAAGTCCCAGGCCGGTACCCTCTTTTCCCCTGTTTTTTTCCGAATCTACCTGCTCAAACACTTTGAATAACCTGTCGAGGTCTTCCTTTCTTATCCCCTGCCCCGTATCCACGACAGACACCTTCAAAGACACTTCCTCCTCATCAGCCGAAGCCACATCTATTTTAAGCGTTATTTGTCCTTCATTCGTGAATTTGACCGCATTGTTAAGAAGGTTGATAATAACCTGACGAATGCGGAGAGAATCCCCATATAACCATTTCGGAATATCCTTATCCAGTTCATACAACAGGATAATATCCTTATCTCCTATACGGTTTTCAATCATCAGCCGGATATCATTGAGCATCGGTAAAACTTCATATTCCTCCTCCAAAAGCTCCATCTTACCGGACTCAATCTTTGAAATGTCCAAAATATCATTGATAATCGATACCAGAGAATTGCCGGAATTTTTAATATTATTTAGATATTCCCTCTGTTCCTCTGTCAAATCCGTGCGCAGCATAAGCTCTGTCATTCCGACAACCGCATTCATCGGTGTACGAATCTCGTGAGACATCTGCGACAAAAAGACAGATTTTGCCTTATTTGCTTCCTCAGCCCTCTTCTTTTCTTCCTGCACCTGTGCCACCAGTTCGATATCCGGATTCTGCATGGTCAGATAGAATGCCAGGTTAATAAGCATAATCCCCATTCCGCTCATCAGGGCAAGCGGATGTACTGCCTGATAAGCAGCCAGAATGATTTCCAATATCAAAGTAGCGGAAATACCCACCTTTTTCTTTGGATGAATCTTCTTCCAGTTAATGAGAAGCAGGATAACAACCCCCACCAAGTGCACACCGACGGAAAAGTAGGACATATACGCGGCCGGACCATAAGAATAATTTCCTCTGTCCGTCTCCACATAATAAATCGGAAAAACAACCGCCCCGATAATTGCCAGAATTAATATAGAAGAAAAGAGCCATGAAAATTTCTGCTGCTTCTCTGTTTCTTCTTCAATCATGAGCACAATATAACGGTAAAACAAATAGAACAGGATAACCATTGTTCCGATAAACATACGGTGCAGTCCCTCGTTTATCCACTCGGGAACGATATCCATATGATTTACCGTATATACGGTTGCTGCATCAAAGACCAGATGAACCATGGATAATATCATAATAAAAGAAAAGGTTGTATGTATCCTTGTAGGTTTTCTTTTTGCAGAAAAATAAATAATTGACATTATCATAATCACGAAAAAGCATGCTATTTCCATTCTTATCATATGACGATACCTCTTTTAATCTTCTCCGTTTTTTTACATATTATAGCACAAAGAATACAAAAGAGCCATGTACATTATGTACATGACTCCTTTGCTATTGTAACCCTTCTCCAAAAAACCTATTCTTCATCCGGCTCGAGCATTGCTCTGTCATATGCATCAAGCACAGTCTGCTGAATCATATCTCTTGTCTCAGAATTGATAGGATGTGCGATATCTCTGTATTCGCCGTCGGATGCCTTTTTGCTCGGCATCGCGATAAACATGCCCTTCTCTCCTTCAATCACCTTGATATCATGCACAACAAACACCTCGTCAAGGGTAATGGACACTACGGCTCTCATCTTCCCTTCCTTCGTAATTTTGCGCACACGAACGTCTGTGATGTTCATAGCATTTCCCCCTTTACATTGTAGATTTAGATTACAAACCGATCGTTCTTTTCAATAACTATCTTAATGTCGCCTTCCCCTTTATGATATGAATTGGCACGAATCGTATCATGACTTTCCACGATACAGTTCTCGATATAAGTGTTATCACCAATATACACGTCATTTAAGATGATTGAATTTTTGATCGTACAATTATTTCCCACAAACACATCTTTAAAGATTACTGAATCCTCTACCACACCATTGACAATACTTCCGCTTGAAATCAGACTGTTCCGTATCTTGGCACCTACATTATATTTTGCAGGCGGAAGATCATCTACCTTAGAGTAGATATCCGGGTACTGACGGAAGAAATAATCTCTGATGTCCGGTTTTAAGAAATCCATATTTGCATTGAAATAATCTTCTACGGTTGCAATGTTCTTCCAGTAATCCTGCATCTTATATCCGTAAATACGTTTCAGATTCTTATAACGGATTAAAATGTCCTTTACAAAGTCGAACTGTCCTTCTTCTGCAGTTTTTTCAATCAGCTCGATGAGCTGTCTGCGTCGAATTACATAAATACCACAGGAAATTGTATTAGAGTTCGCAACAATCGGCTTTTCCTCAAATTCCTCGATACGGCTCTCCTCGTTCATCTTTAAGATACCGAAACGATCCACATTTACTCCTGCCGGCATATCCTTACATACGACGGTAATGTCTGCTTTTTTCGCGATATGATACTCGAGAACCTTATTGTAATCCATCTTGTAGACACAATCTCCGGATGCGATTACCACATACGGCTCATGACTTTCCTTCAAAAAGTCAAGATTCTGATAAATTGCATCGGCGGTTCCGCGATACCATGAACTGTTCTCACTTGTCACTGTCGGTGTGAATACAGAAAGAC
Organism: uncultured Kineothrix sp.; assembly: GCA_964519385.1. GTDB lineage: Bacteria > Bacillota > Clostridia > Lachnospirales > Lachnospiraceae > SVFI01. Next base: position 22,369 of record CAZFLR010000010.1, on the reverse strand, counting down.
CTCCCTGTTTTCTTCCGAAATCCCACCATTTTGACGAGCTCAGATGCTCGTTCAGGCTTCTGGCATTGTACTGTGTAAATACAGCCACGCGCTGGATACGAGAATTCGTCATATTACTTAACGCAAAGTCGATACTGCGGTAACTTCCTGCTATCGGCATTGCTGCAATGGCTCTTTTCTGGGAGAGTTCTTTCATTCTGTGATTGTTTCCGCCGGCTAAAATAATTCCTATTGCTCTCATGCCTTGTCACCTGCCTTAATCAAAGTTTTTCCGCTGTTCAGATAGTTCTCCGGATAATCTGCATCCGTTGTAATACCCGATACAACCGAGTTCTTTCCGACAGATACATTGCTCGGAATTACGGATTTCTCACCAATCGTGACGATTCCGTGATTATAGATGTGAGGATCTGTCTCATTTTCCACTTCATCACCCACACCAAGTTTTACATTGTCTCCTATCTGAACCTGCTCAGCGATGATTGCCTTATTCAGCTCACATCCTGCACCGATTTCCGTCTGATTCATAATGATAGAATCACGCACCACCGTGCCTGCTCCAATCGTTACTCCGCAGCCGATAACGGAATTATAAACCTTACCATAAATCTGAGAGCCTTCACCTATAATACATTTCTCAATCTCACTGTCCGCTGAAATGTACTGCGGCGGAAGAATGTCACTCTTTGTATAAATCTTCCAGTATTCTTCATAAAGGTTGAACTCAGGAACGATGTCGATAAGTTCCATATTGGCCTCCCAGTATGAATTTAAAGTTCCAACGTCCTTCCAGTATCCGTTAAATTCATATGCATAACACGGAGCACCGTTTGAATGACAGTACGGAATTACGTGCTTACCAAAGTCAAGTGACGGCTGCGTTGCATTTGCAATCAGAGCCTCCTTTAAGGTCTTCCAGTTAAATATGTATATACCCATACTTGCAAGATTACTTCTCGGATTCTCCGGTTTCTCCTCAAACTCATTAATCTTACGGTCTTCATCCGTAATGAGAATACCGAAACGCTTCGCTTCCTCAATAGGAACAGGCATTGCTGCAAGAGTAACCTCTGCTCCCTTTTCCTTGTGGTAATCAAGCATTACCTCATAATCCATCTTGTAAATATGATCTCCGGATAAGATAAGTACATAGTCCGGATTGAAGCTGTCCATATATTCAATGTTCTGATAAATCGCGTTCGCCGTACCCGTATACCATTCCGTATTATTACTCTTTTCATAAGGCGGAAGAACGGAAACACCTCCGATATTACGATCCAAATCCCACGGAATACCGATTCCGATATGTGTATTCAGCCTCAGTGGCTGATACTGTGTTAAGACACCTACTGTATCAACTCCGGAATTGATGCAGTTGCTGAGAGGAAAGTCGATAATTCTGTATTTTCCTCCGAATGCTACTGCAGGCTTCGCTACCTTTGCAGTCAATACACCAAGTCTGCTGCCCTGACCGCCTGCTAATAACATGGCAATCATCTCTTTTTTAATCATAATGTCACCCCTTACTCGTGTAATCTCGGCCTTAAATAACCAATTTTCATACAAACCGATATGAAGATTATATCATACAATATCTGTAAAGTGAATAATTTTTACAAATAAATTCTGACTTTTTTCCCGCATGTATGTTGAATTTGCACAATTTTCCTGCGTTTTTTCCGGCATATTTTTGTCAGTATTATCACTTCCGGCTTTTCCTCGCTCATTATCAATTTCCCATTTTTGTAAAATTTGTCTAAAATTGTATTTTCACCGAACCTTCCTGTACCGTATTGCATGGTACAACCGCTTTGTTATATAATATCCCATAGTGATTTTCAAAAAAAGAACAGGAAGTGTATTCTATGTATCAAATCGATTTTAACAAACCCATCGCGATTCATTTTATCGGTATCGGCGGTATCAGCATGAGCGGACTTGCAGAGATTCTTCTGCAGAGAGGCTTCAAGGTCAGCGGCTCCGATTCCAGAGAGAGCAATCTTACCCGGCTTCTCGAAGAAAAAGGAGCTCATATTTTCTACGGTCAGCGCAGTTCCAATATTGCAGATGACCTTGATGTTGTTGTCTATACGGCCGCCATTCACCCTGACAATCCGGAGCTTGCACAGGCAAAAACCAAGAATATTCCATGTCTGACAAGAGCTGAGCTTCTCGGTGAAATTATGCAAAACTACGAAACACCGGTGGCTGTCAGCGGAACCCACGGCAAGACCACGACAACTTCCATGCTCTCCTCCATCCTTCTGCAAATGGACTCCGATCCGACACTTTCCATTGGAGGTATATTACAATCCATCGGAGGCAACATCCGCATCGGACAGTCCGGACTTTTCGTAACGGAGGCGTGTGAGTATACGAACAGCTTTTTAAGCTTTTATCCAAAAATCAGTGCTGTTTTAAATATTGATGCAGACCATCTGGACTTTTTTAAAGATCTGGATGACATACGACACTCCTTCCGCCTGTTTTGCGAGCTTCTTCCGGAAGACGGAACTCTTGTCATCAATGGGGAAATCCCTTCGCTCGGAGAGATTACGGACGGTCTTGTATGTACTGTTCTCACTTACGGCTGTGACCCTTCCTTTGATTCATATGCAACCGATATCTCCTATGATGAGCTGGCGCGGCCTTCTTATGTATTCCATATGAAACGTCCCGAAGGAGAACTCTCCTTCCCTGTCACTCTCGGTGTCACCGGAGAGCACAACGTGTCCAATTCACTTGCTGCAATCACCATTGCCGTTCTTCTGGGAGGACATACAGAAGATATTCAGAAGGGCGTTTGTACCTTCAGCGGAACGGACCGTCGTTTCCAGTTCAAAGGAATGCTTGGCAAAACTACCGTTATAGATGATTATGCACATCATCCGACGGAAATTACTGCAACCTTAAAAACGGCTGCAAAATATCCGCACAAAGAAACCTGGTGTGTATTCCAGCCTCACACATACACAAGAACCAAGGCACTTTTACCTGAGTTTGCACAGGCTCTTTCCCTTGCAGACCATGTAATTCTTGCCGATATCTACGCTGCCCGCGAAACAGATACGCTCGGTATCAGCTCCGCAACCCTTCAGAAGGAAATACAAAAGCTTGGCGGAGACTGTGAATATTTTTCTTCCTTCGATGCCATCGAAAATTTTTTATTGGAAAAATGTGAGCCGAATGACCTGTTGATAACTATGGGAGCCGGAGATGTGTTTAAAATCGGCGAAAATCTGCTGGGCATCTAAACTTATCCACAATATCCACAATCAAATTTGTGTACAGACGCAATTTGAATTGTGGATATTTTTGTTTACATAACTCAATTCTTCGTTGCCGAAAACACGGCAGTTATCGTTTTATGTTAATGTTTTTCCCCACATTTATCCACCTTTTCCACATTATCCACAATCGCCCGGAAATCCAGTGTTTATAAGGGTTTGACAAAAAACTTCTATTCCCTTTTGAAAAGGTCTGTGCTATAATCTCATATGCTAAAAGAATTTCTGAAACAGAGGGATAAAAATGAGTCGTCTTACGCTATACAGAGACAATCTTACAGAATCAACTATTGTATCCAACCGATTTATTGATGAATATATGAAGGATGCCAACGATGCGCAGATTAAGATTTATCTTTATCTGCTCCGCATGATGAGCTCCAATCTGCCGACCAGTATTTCTGAAATTGCAGACAAGTTCAATCATACGGAAAAGGATGTGACGCGTGCACTTGCATATTGGGAAAAGCAGAACCTGATTCACCTTGATTATGATGAAAAAGGAGAAATCTGTGGTCTTCATATGAAATCCGCAGCCGCAGCCACCCCTTCCCGGGAGGCTCAGATTGTGCCGATGCCAAAGGTCGTTCCGCCGCCGGCAGAAACAGCTCCGGATTCTGTCAAAAAGAATACATCCAAAACGGCTTCCGCTGCTTCTTACGAAAAGCCGTCCTATTCTCTGGATGATGTTTCCGCTTTCAAAAAGGATGAAGAAGCTTCACAGATTTTGTTTATTGCGGAGTCTTACCTTGGAAGAACGTTATCCGTAGTCGATATCAAATCTCTTTTATTTATATATAAAGAGCTTAAATTCTCAACTGATTTGATTGATTACCTGATTGAGTATTGTGTCGGAAAAGGGAAACGAGAAATGCGTTACATAGAAAAAGTAGCCGTCAACTGGGCTTCTGAAGGTGTCGTAACCGTCCGTCAGGCCAAGAACCGTTCCACCCGGTATGACAAGCTTGTCTATACCGTAATGAAGGCCCTCGGCCGTCAAAATGAGCCTACGGAACAGGAAGCGGAATTTATCCGTCGTTGGAACAGACAGTACGGTTTTTCACAGGATGTAATTCTGTGCGCATGTGAAAAGACGGTTCTCGCCGTTGACAGTCACCGTTTTGAATACGCAGAGGGCATTTTATCCAAATGGAGTGCTGCCGGTATTCACAACTTAAATGATATCAAAAAAGCGGAGGAAGCCTTCCAAAACAGCAAGGCTGCCCGGTCCGCTTCCAGACAGAGTTCCAAACCCGTAAATACATTTAACAGCTTCTCGCAGCAGAGAAATTATGATTTTGATGAAATAGAAAAGGAATTGTTTACCAACTGATGATTACCAACAGCCAATATCAAGCTATTATAACCGAATATGACCGGATTCAGACAGCGAACCGGCATTTGCTGGAGACGCGTAGGGAGGAAGTATACCGGGAGATTCCGGAATACAAGGAGATTGCCGATTCCATCTCTTCCCTCTGTATCGAGCAGGGACGGAAAATGCTTCTCGGAGATACGAAGGCTCTCGATGAGATGAAACAAAAGCTCCACGACCTCTCCGAACAAAAAACCCGGCTTCTGACATCGCACGCCTATCCGGAAGACTATCTCGAACCGATTTACGACTGCCCGGATTGCAAGGATACGGGATATCTTCCCGACAATTCCAAATGTCATTGTATGAAACAAAAGATGATTTATCATCTCTATGAACAATCCGGACTTATGAAGCTTCTTGAGACAGAGAACTTCGACCACCTATCTATGGAGTATTATGACGGAGAAAACAGGTTAAAATTTGAAAAAGCTGTGCAAACTGCAAGAAATTTCATTCAGACCTTCGGTTCCCACTACCATAATCTGTTTTTTTGTGGTACAGTAGGTACCGGGAAATCCTTTTTGTCGTGTTGTATCGCCAAAGAGCTTCTGGATTCCGGTTACAGCGTGCTTTATTTCAGCGCATCTTCCCTTTTTGGTAAGATTTCGGAATACACATTCTCGAATAAGGATAAAGAAGCCCTTATCCGGTTTAAACATGATCTGCTCGGATGCGATCTTCTTATCATAGACGATCTCGGCACGGAAATTGTTAATTCGTTCGTTACATCAGAGCTGTTCAGTTGTCTGAACGAGCGACACTTACACCGGAGATCAACCGTCATTTCAAGCAATCTTACGATTGAGGAGCTCAGGGATTACTACTCTGACAGGCTTTTTTCCCGTATGATAAGCAATTTTGATTTTCTCAGGTTTACCGGAGAGGATATCCGCAAGCTCAAAAAATTTAATCACCAATAGAAAGTGAGGATATTTCATCATGTCGAAACGTGAAGAAATGCGTAACTTAGAAACCATTCCGGTCGGTTCTCTCGGAATCATTGCCTTAAGAGGCTGTCAGGAGCTTGGCACCAAGATTGACAACTACCTTGTTGACTGGCGTACCACCCGTGAGAATGAACACAAAGACAGTCTTGCCTTCAACGGTTATCAGAGAGACTCCTACCTTTTACAGACAAAAGTACCTCGTTTCGGTTCCGGAGAAGCAAAGGGTGTAATTCTTGAGTCTGTGCGCGGAGCCGATCTCTATCTTTTGGTTGATGTTTGTAACTACAGTCTCACCTATTCCCTGTGCGGTCATGAAAATCACATGTCACCGGACGATCACTATCAGGACTTAAAACGTATTATTGCTGCTGTCGGCGGTAAGGCAAGACGTATTACGGTCATCATGCCTTTCCTTTACGAGAGCAGACAGCATAAAAGAACCGCCCGTGAGTCTTTGGACTGTGCAATCGCACTTCAGGAACTTACGGCAATGGGTGTTGACAACATCATTACCTTTGATGCACATGATCCGCGTGTCCAGAATGCGATTCCTTTGAATGGTTTTGAGACTGTTTCCCCGACCTATCAGTTCATCAAGGGACTTCTCAAAAATGTTCCTGATCTGACACTCGATTCTGACCACATGATGATTATCAGCCCGGACGAAGGCGGTATGAGCCGTGCAATCTACATGGCGAACGTTCTCGGCCTTGATATGGGTATGTTCTACAAGAGACGTGACTATACGCAGATTGTGGACGGACGTAATCCTATTGTTGCTCATGAATTCCTCGGCACAAGCGTGGAGGGCAAGGATGTTATCGTCATCGATGATATGATTAGTTCCGGCGAAAGTGTTCTTGAGGTTGCTCAGGAGCTGAAACAGCGCAAAGCAAAACGTGTCTTTATCTGCGCTACCTTCGGTCTTTTCACCAGCGGTCTTGAGAAATTTGACAAGGCTTATGAGGAAGGTCTGATTCACAGAGTTCTCACAACGAACGTAATCTATCAGGCACCGGAGCTTCTTGAGAGAGAATACTATATCAATTGCGATTTGAGCAAATACATTGCATACCTGATTGACACATTAAATCACGATGCATCCATCAGCGATCTCTTAAATCCGAATGACCGCATCCAGGCCGTCATTTCAAAATACAAAAACGGAGAACGCATTTAAGAGTTAACACAAAATGCCGGAGCATACGCTCCGGCATTTTTTACTTCTCTATTCTTATTCCTCGGTCACAACCACTGATGTTTCCTCCGGATGGATGATCTCAACATCCACCTCCGACGGGTCATAATTTTTCTTAGCCTCAATCTCATCCTTCAGTTCCGCAATCTTATCGAGTGCTTCCCTGATAATCTTCATCTGGTCTGCATATTCGCAGTCGGGATTGTTCTTATTTGCTTTATAATAAGCTTTTCCGATTTCTTCATAAGCCTTTTTCACCAGACCCTCCTGCTTGCCCACCTGAAGGGACAGCCCCGGGATTCCTGCATAGCTCTTCGCCTTTTTCGTAGCGTCACTATCCTTGATTGTCTGAAATGTTTCTCCGGCTTTCGTTCCTATTTTGTTTAAAAAATCCATATTTGACACCTCCGCGACCCTTTTTCATTACTCTGTACCAAACATAAACCCCTATAAAAGGGGAAATCCGATAGCCGAGGGGATTGGCTATCGGATTATGAGGGGGTCTCAAGAGCAAGCCCTTGAGACTGATATTAGTATATCCTATTTTTATGAAATTGTATAGTGTTTTTTTGAAATTTTATAAAGATTTTTTCTCCGATTTTCGACAAAGAAATCAATACCGGGCAATATAACCCGTTGTCACCCTTCCCACATCCATCTCGTTGGTAATCGCTTTGTTATACCACACGCTGTGCTGTGACAGTATCTGTTCCTTATAATAATCGCCCGCGTATGATACTAAATCTTCTCTATATCCGGAATATCCCGTAAAATCCACATCCTCAAAATATTCGGATGCAAATTTTAAAACAAGTGCTTTTCGTTCCTCTGTTTCCTGTAGGATTTCCAACGAAAGTCCTGTCGTCTGTTTCTGTTCCTCGGTCAACGCGTCAAACAATTCCTCCGCTTCCTGTGATGCCTCTTTTTTTTCTTCTTCCGTCAGTTGATATCCCTGCTCCTTCGCCATGGCTTCATAAATCAGGTCACAGACACAGCTTCCCAGAACAGCATCCTTCGCCATCTCAGAAATATAGCCGCCTTTTACGCCGGAATTAAAATAGGTATTCCAGTAATCGAGAGGATCCTCCGGATTATAAATTCTTGCCTGCTTATCAATTTCAGTCTCAACCACATATACATAGTAACTCAGCTCTCTCAGGAGAATTTCCCTTTCGTCCACACGGAGAGCAACCTCATCCAAGCTTTCCTGATAGACAAACTTGTTTGTGTTCCTCAGCCACGCTTCCGTACCAAGAATGAGCATAAGCGAAATAAATATGGAAAGCAGGATAATAACACCTTTTTTTGTCTCCTTATCCATTCGTCTGTACCCTGTTCATATATCGTTCCCATTCAAGAATCGACTTGTCAAATTCAATCTGAAGCCAGTAGGAGGTTTCCTCATCCGCATCCAGACCAAAGAGATACAGGAAATGTCCCGTGGTGTTCTGCTCATCCTCCACCTTTACCACATCAAATAAATAATAATCTTTACTGCCGTTTACAAGTGCCGTAATTTCCTTCTCTGACAACGGCTCATCCGGAACCTCCTCCACGAGAACATCATTGGCATCGTAATATTTATACCCTTCCTTGACAGCCTTTTGTATGTTTCCTCCCACAAGCCGCATGGAAAGCGTCCCTGCATAGCTGTCCGTAAAATTTGAATTCTGTGAATTGCGTGCCTTTACAATGACCGCCTCCAGTTCCAGGGAAATAAGTCCCTCCGAAACCTGAAACTTTTTTATCTGTGCATCCTGAAAACTAAACTGCTCAAGTTCATTCACTGATTGAAAACTCATCTTTTTCCTCCTATTCGTATTTTTTCATATATTCCGTAACCCTTGTCTGGATTTCATACGCCGCTTCCTCCGCCGGAATCTGCCCGTTAAAGTACGGATCCGCTTCCTCCAGCACAATCGCATCTATATCGCTGTCATACATATACCTGTGGTCAATACCGGCAATGACTTCCTCAAAAAGCTCCGTCTGCTTTTCCGTCACCGTATCTTCTTCCGTGTAACGTCTTATCATATCCTCCATTGCGTCCCTGCGAACAGGTACCGACGTTTTTTCCTCTCCATAGGTTTCATAAAAATATTCTCTTGTAAGAAATGTTTTTAAAAATTCCCATGCACCGTCTTTACAGGCAGAAAATTCCGTTATCACAAGATCTCTGTCCGGGCTCATGGCACCTCCCGGAAACTCCTCGGATACATAACCTCCAAACGCAGCCTCCTTGCCGAATATTTCGACGCAACGCCCTATATCCTCCATTGTCATGCTGTAAACCGGTATACACAGAGGCTCCTCCAAAGACGCATCCGTCTCCTCGCCCAGGTCAGTCTCTCCGACAGCCGGATAGGTATTGGCATATCTTAGTGCGTCTATAAACTCACTGCTTTCAAACTGTGCAGTTCCCGTATTCCAGTCTACATATCTGTCATAATTCATCTCCAGTTCGCGTGAAAGCGTAGATGCTTTTGTCTCCTGAGCAAACGCCTTGACACCATCCTTCTCCGCTTTTTCCAGCTCTGCATACGAAGCAAAGGCTTTGCCAGGAGCAACGTCCGAAGCTCTTGATGCAATCACATTCACCCCATAGGCGGGCGCGATGTGGTACAGACAACTGTCCGTCTCCATGACAGACAGAATATTCCGGGAAAAATCCTCTTTTTCCATATCGGAGTCTTTTTCCATAAATTTATACAAATCAACAAAAAAACCTTTTTTAATATATTTTTCGGCAGAGATAAACGACAAATCCAGAATATCACCGGCCTGACCTGACATCAGGTCCTCATGCAGAGCAGCAACCGGGTCTTCGCTGTTGGAATAATTCTTAACTTCTACCAGATACTTATCCTGACTGCGGTTAAAGCGGATTGCCTGTGCCTTCACACCCTCGTCCGGATACAGCGAAGCATATACAACCCTTTCTTTTACGGGAACATCCTTTGGATCCGCTTTTTCAAACAGATATAAACCATATGTCTCCGCATCACCTTCTTCGCCATCATCCTCTTCCCTGTAGATACCCAGAATTTTATCCCGGTCAAGTACCTTCACATCCCCAAGCAGCCGGGAATTTACATTACTTGTCATCCAGTTCACAACCTCTTTCCCGGCTCCACTTTCCAGACAGTAAGCATACAGGGCATCTTCCGTGTTATAATAAAAATCATACTCACCCCCCGGGCAGAAACAGGAAATACTGTGATACGGGAGCTGCGTAACATAGGTCTTGCCCCATGACATCCCATCATCGGCATCGATTTTTTTAAGCGTATATCCCTGACTCAGATCAAAGCCTGCCAGAATATCTCCATCCCTTGTTTCAACGAGATTTTCTATCCTCTCCTCCGCCTCAAGCTGTCCGAGCAGATTTCCTTTCGTGTCAGCCACGCAGAGTGCACGGTCGCTATACAGGTATAAATGTCCGTTTTTGTCCATCTTCACATCTGTGGCATAAATATCCCCTGCCTTAACAACATCCGTTAAATCCGTCTCTCCGAGCAAATCCCCGTCTGTGTTCAACACACGCAGTATATATGTATTTTCCATCGACTCATCACTGTATCGGGAGTAAATCAGACAAAGTTCTCCCTTAGGCGAAGCAATCATGGAATATAACCATTCATCCTCACTATATGAAAATTTGTAAGGAATTTCCAGAAGCTGTGAGCCGTCTGTATTACACATATAAAAATATTGCTGCGTCTCCATCCGGCTCTCATCCGAAGGATCTCTCCATTCTGACGAACAAAAATATATCTTGTCCCCGCGGACGGTATAATTCGTAATCTCCCCTTTTATCCGGTCCATACAGGAAAGCTCCTCCGTATGATACACAAGCTCTCTTAAATCCGGCTCTTCGCTCTCTTTTTCGCCGCAGGCTGTAAGAAGCATTGTAAAAAACACAGCCAATATCAATAATATCTTTCTTTTCATATCTCATTCCTCCGTAGCAAACGCCTCTCCCTTTATCGTTTCTTCATAAAAAATGTGGAGCAAAAGCAAGTAAAGAGGTCCTAAAAATATCCCTGCAATACCCATAATTTTCGTTCCCGCATATATACCAAGAAGGGTCAGAACAGGCGATATTCCCGTCTTTGCACTAATAAATCTGGGCTCAAGATATTCCCTTGCAATCATACAACAAATATACGTTGCAAGCAATACAAATGCATGGTAATACTCCGCACTTACCAGCTTCCAGAGTAGTATCGGGACAATCACTATACCGGTTCCGATAAACGGCAATACATCCATAAGAGCCGTTAAAATTGCAAGTCCAGGTGCGCCCTCCGTTCCGGAAATCCAGAATCCGGCCAGACATATAAGCGCGATAACCCCGATAATTTTCAACTGGGCTCCCAAAAATATTTTTAAATAATCCAGTATTTTCTCCGCGTAACCTTTGCATCCGCAAAACAGCTTCTTCCCATACTCATCCCATTCCTTCGCAATAAAAACGGCAGAGAGAAATGTAAAGAGCAAAAACGCGCCTGCAGAAAATAATTTTTTCATTCCGCCGACAGAGCCCTCAAAAATATCCGGCATCAAGGTTTCCTGCCAGCCGGCGGACATCCGTGTTACGCCTGCGCGCATCTCTTCCATCAAAAACCCGCTCTGCAGATGCAGCTTGTTTTCAATCCAGTGACAGCACACATCCGCTTTTTGCTCTGCCATCTGCATATATTCTTCATAATTGCAAAAAATCTCATATCCTTTGTCGGCGATTCCGTAACCGAACCATCCCAAAATAAGAACAATCAGAAAAATCACAACCGTGAGAAGAATCGCAGCACAAATACCCCTCCCCATATGAAGCTTCTGATGCAAAAAAGAGACCCCCCGGGAAAGAGCGGCTGCAATCATTGCACCGAGTAAAAACGGATATACAAGCGGTATCACAAAACGGAATACCAGAAAAAGTCCGATTGCAACGCCTGTAAATATCCATTTTTCCCGGTTCCTCTTAAATACATCACACATAAAAAATACCTACCTGATCCTTTTGGGATTAGTATAGGTATTTTTACTATATTTCATAGCTGTTAAAAACTGGCTTATGAGGTTTGATTTCAAAATGCATCTCTTTTTTTGTCTTTGGATGCAAAAACTCAAGCTTGTAAGCACAAAGCGCAGCACTGCCAAGCGGAATCTGCCGGGCAAGCTCTCCGGTCACTTCCCTTGATTTTTCACTTCCGTACTTCGCGTCACCCAAGAGAGGCATTCCCTGATGTGCCATCTGCGCGCGAATCTGATGGAAACGGCCCGTAATCAGATGAATTTCTATAAGTGCCGTATCGCCCTTCGCTTCCCCTATCCTCCGGTAAAACAAGGTTGCTTTTACAGCTTTTTCACCGGCACCGGTATCCCCGTCCGAAATTTCAGCCTTCGCCGTCCTGGCATCCTTTACCATATAATCGGTAACCTCCGTCCACTCCTTCGGAATATCCTTTGCTGCTCCTTCATCCTTTGCAACGACTGCAAAATATGTTTTTTTCAAGCTTCCGTCCCGTATCTGTCCGCTCAGCGAGGCAGCAGAGGACTTGGTCTTTGCTATCACCATCAGCCCTTCCACAGGCTGGTCAAGCCGGTGCACAATAAATACAGAACGTCCCTTTAAATATGCGCGCAGCTCACTTTCCACATCCGGCTGTGTCACCCTTGCCGACTGTGCAGCCAGCCCCTCCGGCTTATATATTACAAGTATCTCATTATCCTCGTATAGAATCTCTGTTTTCATAAATATATGATTTCCTCATCTGATTTTTATAGCTTAAACCTGTAGCCGACACCCCAAATTGTCTCTATATACTGCGGATTAGAAGTATCATCCTCAATTTTTTCGCGGATTTTCTTGATATGGACCGTCACGGTTGCAATTTCTCCGATGGATTCCATATCCCAAATCTCCCGGAACAGCTCATCCTTAGAAAATACACGGTTCGGATTCTCTGCAAGAAATGTCAGAAGATCGAATTCCTTTGTCGTAAATATTTTTTCTTCACCGTTAATATAGACACGACGGGCCGTTTTGTCAATTTTGATTCCGCGCACCTCGACGATATCATTTGGCTTCTGGTTAAAATTCACCAGACGCTCATATCTTGCCAGATGGGCTTTTACCCTTGCCACGAGCTCACTCGGACTAAACGGCTTCGTCATATAATCATCCGCTCCAAGTCCCAGTCCGCGCACCTTGTCAATGTCATCCTTTTTCGCCGACACGATAATAATCGGAATATCCTTTTTGCCGCGGATGTTTTTACAAATCTCATATCCGTCCATTCCCGGAAGCATCAGGTCAAGAATTACCAGGTCAAAATCCTGATTTAATGCCGACTCCAGACCTTTTTCTCCATCGTTTTCAATCATCACTTCAAAATCGTTAATCTCCAGATAATCCTTTTGAAGCTCCGCAATTGCCACTTCATCTTCAATAATTAATATTTTACTCATTATTTTCCACCTCTCTGTATTTCCGGATTACAAAATGCATACAGGTTCCTTCGCCCTCTTTGCTCGTTGCCCATATGTATCCGCCGTGATCTTCTATAATTTTCTTTACTATAGAAAGACCGATACCGTTTCCGCCCTTCGTTGAATTTCGCGAAGAATCCGTCCGATAAAACCTCTCAAAAACATGCCCGAGGTCTCTTTGACTGATTCCCTTTCCATTGTCCTCAATCTCAACACGGATAGAATCAATCTCATCCAGAATACGGATGTCAATACGTCCCGGCTCCTTATCCAGATATTTTACACTGTTTCCTACAATATTACTAATCACCTTCCTGAGCTGCTCCGGGTCGGCAATAATCTGTGTGTCATGCGCGACAAAATTGGAAAAATCAAAATTGATATTACGGGATTCCAGATCCAGCCCGACCTCCTCCACACAGTCCTGGAAAAATTCATTGACATTCATGCGGTGAAAATGGTACGGAATACGGTTGCTGTCAATTCCCGAATAAAATGTCAGCTCATTAATCAGACGGTCAAGCTCATTTGATTTATTATAAATAGTGCGGATATATTTATCCATTTTCTCCGGCGTATCCGCCACACCGTCCATAATTCCTTCCACATATCCTTTAATAGAAGTAATCGGTGTCTTTAAATCATGAGATATATTACTGATGAGTTCCTTGCTCCGGCGTTCATTATCGTTGCCTTCTTCGACACTTTCCTTTAATCTGAGACGCATATCCTCATAATTTTTAAAAAGCTCTCCGATTTCTCCCGAATAACTTACCTTCATCTGATAATCGAGGTCGCCCTCTGCAATATGCTTCATCGCTTCATTCACCTGTCCGATTGGAACCACAAACCATTTCTGAATCAGTCCGCGGAAAAAGTAAACGGTAAAGAACATGATAAGTGCAATTGCAATTGCCATGTCAAAAAAGAATGTTTTACTGATTTTTTGGGCAATTGTAATAATATCTGCCTCTGCACCGTTTGTCTGCATTAAATAAAAACGAATGCCCAAAAATGAAAACAAGGTCAGAAGCAGCGGAACTAATATCATGGCTCCACATGCCAGGATAAGCTTGCTCCGCAATGTCATCTCCTTCTTTTTTTTCTCCATATATAGCCTCCGATATGTATTTTTCTCTCTGTTTATCATAATTATAGCCTTGAAAAATCCAGCCGTCTATCAAGTTTTTAGTAATATTATGGTTTTTAGATTTTTTTTAGATAAACCTGTTGACAAAAGAAAAAAATATGTTATTATAATAACAGTAATCATTACTGATTGCGAAATTGTTTGAAAGGGGGACAGCATTTGGCTACGCTGAAATACAGCAGACAAAGGGAAGCAATTAAAGAGTTTTTAGCTACCAGAAAAGATCACCCGACCGCTGATGTTGTTTATCAGAATATCAGGGAAACTTATCCCCACATCAGCCTCGGTACGGTTTACCGCAACCTAACCCTGCTTTCCGACCTCGGCGAAATTTTAAGACTTCGCTTAAGCGACGGAATCGATCATTTTGACGCAGATACCTCTTTACATTATCATTTCATATGTAAAGACTGCGGAAGTGTCATTGATTTGGATATGGAAAGCATCGATTATATCAATACTGCTGCCGGACAGAATTTTCCGGGCCGGATTGATGGAAATGTAACGTATTTTTACGGAACCTGTAAGCACTGTCTACTTTCAGGTAATGATAATAAGGTAACTTTATTAAATTAAAAAACTATAGGAACGAAAAGGAGAAAAAGTATGAAATTTGTATGTCAGGTATGTGGTTATGTTCATGAAGGAGATTCAGCACCGGAGAAATGCCCACAGTGTGGTGTTGGAGCTGATAAGTTTACAGCACAGGATGAAAACAGAACTTGGGCTGCAGAGCATGTAGTAGGAGTTGCTCAGGGTGTCAGCGAAGACATTCTTGAGGATCTTCGTGCAAACTTCAACGGCGAGTGCAGCGAGGTAGGTATGTATCTTGCAATGGCAAGAGTTGCTCACAGAGAAGGTTATCCTGAAATCGGTCTTTACTGGGAAAAAGCTGCATGGGAAGAGGCAGAGCACGCAGCTAAATTTGCTGAGCTTCTCGGTGAAGTTGTAACTGATTCTACTAAGAAAAACCTTGAAATGCGTGTCGAAGCAGAAAACGGAGCAACAGCAGGCAAGTTTGATCTTGCAAAACGTGCAAAGGCTGCCAATCTCGATGCAATTCATGACACAGTTCATGAAATGGCTCGTGACGAGGCAAGACACGGTAAGGCATTTGAAGGTCTGTTAAAGAGATACTTCTCATAAAAAATACCAATTATTACAAATAGATAAGAAAAAGGGAATGAGTCATGGCTCATTCCCTTTTATTTTATCTTCTCTCCTGCAACAGTTCCTTTAATTCCTCAAAGGCCTCTTTATACTTTCTTGAAATTGCAGTCGGATTATGTCTCAGATGAAGAGCAATACGTCTGCTTCTTGATTTTTCAAGCCGATAACGGATTTCCTTTCTCGCGCTTTTTGGAATCTCTCGGATTTCAGAAAGATCCGGAATGGCCGTAAATGCAATTACTGCATCCACCCGGTTTTCAAGCCGCTCGATAATCACTCTGCCGTCTGCAAGCTTTTCAAGGATATCCTTCATATCAAGGGCTGCATTTAAGGACTCATGAAAATCATATGCAAACACCCCGACCAGAAGCAGTGATACTATCTCCGTCAATATAATCGGACATTTAAAAAGCAGATTCTCAATCGGCACATGTATCACTTTTACCAGAAAAATGGATAAGAGCCCCCAGAACAGGGATACAAAGAAACAGATATATCCTTTGTAATTCAAAGGCAGTTCGCTGTAATCCCAGTATTTTACATGAAATATTCTCTCCATAGTGCTTCCGGTAAACAACTCCATAAGCGTAGCTGCCAGGGCTCCCAGGACAAATACCAGCATAGTCCGATCCCTGACACCTATCGTCCCGAGCAGAATACTGATGGCTGCGAATCCGTAAATCGGTATCGCCGGACCGTTTAAAAATCCCCGGTTAATCCATTCCCACCTGCGTTTCTTTATCGCCTTATTGACAGAAACATAGCAACTTTCCCAAATCCATCCCAGAAAGCAATACCAGAAGAAAAAGATTACCCATTGGGAAACCGTATATTCATACATATAAAGCACTATCCTTTCCTTTTCTATGTTCTAGACATCCTCTGCCAGTTCCTGAATCACGCCTTTACGCGTTAAGATACCACACAATACATTGCGGTCATCTACCACCGGAACAAAGTTCTGATTCAGGATGGTTCTGACAACATCGCTCGTTTCTGCAGTGATGGAAATCGCCTCGCAAAAATCCTTCCGCACCAGCTCGCCGACAAGAAAATGCTCATGCGTTCTCTTATCCGTGTCACCGACCCTGAGCACATGCCGGAGGAAATCCCCCTCTGTCACACAGCCTATGTACCTCTCCTCATTATCCAGTACCGGAATCGCTGTAAATCCGTGGTTTTCCATTGTCTCAAGTGCTTGACGTACAGTGTCCGATTCATGTAAAACCCTCGTTAACGGCTTCGGAATCATTATCCTGGCTATATTAATTCTCGTCATATCATTTCCTCTTTCTTTCACCCGGATTTTCATCCGGTCCCCTTTAAATTCATTGACATTATATCATATAAAATATATAATGTGTGTAACTTTATTATTAAATTATTAGTAAATTTGCACAAATTCTAAAGGAGGTTATTTCATGAAAAATTATGCAAAAATACGTCTCGCCGTATTCTTATGCATTCTGCTCGTTATGCCATCGGTTCTTTCAGTTCTTCCGATGACGGCGCAGGAGGTATCAGCAGCGGACACATCCGTATATTGGAACTACTCTTTTCATTCTTCCAATGATGTTGTACTCAAAATTGAACGCGGTGAAAAATTCTACATTGGTGACTATGCTTATGTCTGGGACGGAGATGACAACTATGGCTGCGCTTCCCAGTACAATAAAGTAAAATACTCATCCAATAAAAAATCCGTACTCAGCGTCAGCTCCAAAGGTCTGGTGACAGCCAAAAAAGTCGGAAAAGCAACCATCACAATTAAATACAAGGGAAAAAAGATAACGAAGAAATTCCAGGTTGTAAAGGCAGGTACGTTCAAAGATACCTCTGCTGTAAAGGGACTTAGAACCAGAACAACTAAGATTTCTAAAAGTATACCTTCTAAAATCGGTCTTTCCAACGGATATAAGTATCTCAATACGGTCAAAGAGTATTCCGACTATGTAAATAATCATTCGATGGAAATCAGTGCTGCCGGAATTACAAAGACCGCAACTACCTATCCGGGCAGCAATTATACATATTATTCATCTTCCAATCAACTGGTGGTTCCGCAGGCCGGACGCTATTATCTCTTAGAGCAGAAGCTATACGGTTATGCGTCGAAAAATTCACCGACTTCAACCACCTGCAGCAAGCGGTTAAAAATATCTTCCGTTTCTGCCTCTACGAAGGCTATTACGGTAAAAACGAAGCAGAGCGTGACAGGAAACCATATATTGGCTGCCAACATCCTGAGTAGAAACTTAAATGAAACCCTCAGCAAACAGTCTGCAAAGATATACATATCGGTTTATGATGTCACCGCAAATAAATCCTATACCGGTGTTGCAACACTCAAGAAGGGAAGTAAAACTGTATCCGTCAAAATCGGAAGCTACGTTTTCAATTCAAAAACAGGAACCTCAAAGTTTACTTATCAGAATCTTAAAAAAGGACACACCTACCGAATCGGAAGCGATGTGAGCTGGGGTAACGGAAGAACAGTGAAAGTAAAATAAAAATTATGAAATACAATCAAAAACAACAGGGAATGTGGGATCTTCTGATTCCTGTTATGCTTATTATAGTCGTACTGCCTTTGGCAGTACGACTTGCAATTTACAGATGTGGCTACAGCGGATATGACTGGTACTCTTCCAATGACCTGCTGACGGATTTTTACTGTTATTATAAAAGCTATCTTCTGGACATTATAGGTATATTCGCCGGATTCGTGCTTATTTTCCGGCTTGTGCTCTATCGCGAAAAGACCAAGAATATGCGGATTTTTATTCCACTGGCTGTCTACTGTCTGTCGGTCATATTATCCACCGTCTTTTCGGTCAATCCGGACGCATCGCTCAAGGGCAATTTTGAATCCTTTGAGAGCATGATTGTTTTAATCGTGTACATCATCATGGCATTGTATTCTTATCAAATCATGGAATACGAACGCGATTATAAATATATCTGGTATGCACTCCTCACTGTTTCGGCAATCTTTATCGTGATTGGATCTTTTCAGATATCCGGACATGACCTTTTAAATTATGAATGGGCACAGCGTCTGATTATGACAGAAGAACAGTTCGCCGCATACGCAGGCAATATGGAAAATACCTTTACGGGAAACAATGTATATTTAACCCTGTACAATCCCAATTATGCAGGTGTCACTTTATGTATGTTATTTTCTGTCATATGGACCATGGCTCTGTCGGAATCAAAAAAGAAGCAGCGTGTGCTGTATTTTATCTTTGCTGCAGGCGTGATGACTCTTCTATGGTTTACCTATTCAAGAGCCTCCCTTCTGGCAGCTTTTCTTGTGATTATTTTCAGCGGGATAAGCTTTGCCAAAAAGTCGGGTAAGAAACAGCTTTTTATCAGCGCCGGCCTTTTGGTTCTTCTTTTTGCATGCCTTGTCTGTGCGGACGCATCACTTAATTTTAAATATCTTTCCCGCATGATTGACCAAAATACCAGAGAACCTCTGACACGTATGGTAACCGGAGAACAAGGCATTGATTTTACTTATGCCGGAACAGATTATACTCTTTGTATTGAGGATAATACCCTGTTCTTCCGGACGGCTTCCGGCGATTCCCCTCTTTGCGCGGATGAGGGAACCAATCTTGCACTTCCCGTGGAGGAAAACGCCTATGCTGTATTTTGGGGAGACGAAATCGACCTGTATCTGGCCGACAATACGCTTACCTTTTTAAAAGACGAAAACGGCTATTCCTATGTGACACCGAGCGGTAATCCTGCACAGATGACGGAGGTGGAGGCTGTTGATTTTCACGGACTGGAATATCTCGGTTCTGCCCGCGGTTTTATCTGGTCAAGGACACTTCCTCTGCTGGATGACTATTTGTTCCTCGGCAGCGGTCCGGATACATTTGCACAGAGCTTTCCGCAGGAGGATTATTGCGGAAAAATCGTTTATTCCGACCGGCCTGATATGATTATCGAAAAAGCGCACAATGATTACTTAACGAAATGGGTTCAGACAGGCGGTATTTCTGTTTTTTGTATTCTCATTTTTTACATTTGGTTCATACGATACGGATTTTTTGCCTTTTCCGGGGATGTTCCCGTATCGATTCAAACGCGCCTTGGCTCTGGCTGCTTTCTTGCATGCCTAAGCTTCATGTTAACCGGTCTGTTTAATGACTCGACTCTGCAGACAGCACCTTTGTTCTGGATTTTAGCAGGAATAGCACTCAGCAGCATATACAAAAAAAAGAACGGATTGTCATAAATGACAATCCGTTTCTTTATCTTATTATACACTTCGCCACACATCGAGAAAAAACAGATAATAAGAAATATACCCTTTCGCACCGAGCCAGAAGAGAATTCCAAAAACAACGATGAGAATCGAAATCGTTATTTTTTGAATCAGGTGCCTGAGCTTGTAATTATTGTCTGATGAAATCTCTATCTTTGGCTCAAAATTTATCTTTTCCATACATTCCTTGAGCTCGTTTTCCCCCATCTCAAACGTACCACTGTGCAGCATCTCTCTCCAGTCGGATATCCGGCTCATATATTCCTTATATCTCCCTATATGAACCTGACATGCCATAATCTCACCCGTCAGGCGAGGTACCTGGTATTTCTGCACAATATAATCACCAAGGGAATTGTCTCTGTCGTTGATGATTCTGCACACCATACCTTTTACAAGCTTGTATATACACAGAGGCACTGCAAATACAATCGCCAAAATCTCTGCAATTACCAAAATACATCCAATAATCGCCAAAGGTAACCCTGCCATTCCGAGCGCGAAAGAAACTGGCAACATCACCAGGACTGCAATCATGATATAAAGATATAATTTAAATTCAAACTCCTGACTTCTCTTCCGTTCCTGCGCACTTCTAAGCTGCATATTTATTCTGGACAACGACAGATTTATCCGTTCCTCATAGTAGTCCAGCCAGTATTCTATTGTGCTGTCATACTTGTCATGTGCTGCCACGAAAGCCCCCTATTCTTCCTCTTCCTCGATTGGCTCACCAACCAAAAGCTGAACCTTCTCTACACGCTTTCCGTTCATCTCTGTTACCGTGATTTTGAGGTTTTTATATTCAAAGCTGTCACCGACCTGCGGAACACGTCCGAGCACATCCATTGCCCATCCGCTCACTGTCTGTACCTCCAGCTCATCATTCATGTCAAGTTCTTCAAATACAGAGTCTACATTGGTTGTTCCGAGAATCGTATATTCCTTTTCTGAAATTTTAACAATTTCAAGCATGACCTCATCATGTTCATCCCAGATTTCACCGACTATTTCCTCAAGAATGTCCTCGAGCGTTACAATTCCGACCGTTCCGCCATACTCATCAAGAACTACTGCTATATGTAACTTCTCTCTCTGAAGCTCCTTTAACAGTTCATCAATCTTTTTCGTCTTGGTTGTAAAAAGTGCCGGACGGACACATGCATTAATACTTTGATTCGTGTGATACACATGATTATGAAAATCCTTCTGGTAGATAATTCCCACAATGTGGTCTATCGTATCCTCATAAAGCGGAAGTCGCGAATATCCCGTCTCTGCAAAAATCTCGGCAATCTCCTCCTTCGTCGCTTTGGTGGATACGCCCGTGATATCAATTCTTGGTGTGAGAACATCCATTGCTTCCTGCTCTGAGAACTCAATCGCACTGCGAATCAGGGTACTCTCTTCCTCATCGATTCCTCCCTCGTGCTCTGCCTCCTCAACCATCGTAATCAGCTCTTCCTCCGTAATGGACGGATTATCTCCGGATTTCACAATCTTTGACAAAAATTTCTTCCAGAGACCAAATAAGAAATTAAACGGTGTAAGCACAAAAATCAGACAACGGAGAAAAGGTGCTGAAAACATTGCAAATCTTTCCGGATTTTCTTTTGCAACACTTTTCGGTGAAACCTCACCGAAAATCAGAACCACTATCGTCGTTACCATTGTCGATACACTCGGTCCTGCCTCATCGCCGAGCAGATTGACAAAAAGTACCGTGGCCAGTGATGCCGATAAGATATTTACAATATTATTTCCGATCAGAATCGTAGAGAGAAGGCTGTCATAGTTTTCTGACAGTGTAAGCACAAGCTTTGCCTTCTTGTTTCCCTTCTCGGCCATATTCTTAATACGAATGCGGTTCAGAGATGAAAATGCTGTCTCTGTGGCTGAAAAATATGCCGACATAATGATACAGAAAATAATAATTGGTAGTGACGCGGTATCGCTTCCCATAGTTAAAACAAACTCCTTTCAATTTAAAAAAGACAACAAAAAGCATAGCCTGCACTATAAAGTCCCGGCTATGCCCTCGATATTTCTTATAAAAACAAATATACAATAGTGTGCAGTATTACTGTCACCGTCGTCCATTTCTGTTCCTCCAAATTGTAATGCACTCATTATATTCTATTCTTTTCCTGTAATCAAGGGGTATTTTTCTATTTTAAGAGAATTTTACGGGAATTTCATACTTTTACAGATTTCGGTTGAAAGAAAAACCAATATTTTTTATATAAATTGTTCCAATTTTCTTGACAAATGAAAAAAAAGGCGATAAAATAGCAGAGTGCTTTGTGAGCAGTTAACTGCCCAGATAGCTCAGTTGGTAGAGCAGAGGACTGAAAATCCTCGTGTCACTGGTTCGATTCCGGTTCTGGGCACTAGGTTTTCATCCAATCCAATACGCGGGTGTAGTTCAATGGTAGAACACCAGCCTTCCAAGCTGGATACGTGGG